>NZ_JASMWN010000002.1:0-429287 GCF_032595355.1 Sedimentitalea todarodis
TTCGCCGGGTCCGAGCGTGGCGGGCAGCGCGCCGCCGCCATGTATTCCCTGATCGGCACGGCCAAACTGAACGGTATCGATCCGCAGGCCTGGCTCGCCGACGTCATCGCCCGCATCTCCGTATCCGTCCGGTCTGACTGGTGTTGACTTATTCGGCCTTGATAGGAGACATTCTGTCGGTACCAGGTCGGAAAGTGATACTATGGTCGAACTACATTCGAACCATTGAAAGTCTCTTGGTCCGTATTCCTGGCGCAGTTGCTATCTACGGAGCGACCCCGAATGATGAACGTCAGGAAATAGCGCGGCGTTTTCAAGAAGACGCAGAAACGCGGGTTCTGATTGCGAACCCAGCCGTTGCTGGCACTGGTTTCACCTTCACCGCCGCCAGCTTCACAATTTACGAGTCGTTGTCTTGGCGCTACGACCACTATGCGCAAAGTCAGGATTGCAACCATCGCATCGGACAGACTGAACCCGTCACCTATATGAGGTTACTCGCTGCCGACACCATTGAGGAAGCCGTCGTGATCGCACTGGAACGCAAGTCCGCACTGGCACGTGGATTGCTTGGCGATGAAGGAGCAGACGCATCGGTGTCACAATTGTCACAGGCAGAAATGTGTGAGTTGCTTGCGTACAATCGCCTTCCTGAAAATGAAGCAACAGACCGCTCCACTATGGTGCTCTCGTAGACAATGCACCAGATCACGCCAAGGTAGCGACCAAATAGCGTATCTCACATTTGATCCCGGGACACAAAGCTAATGTCCTACGCAATAGGTTTTGAGTAACTATCTCAAATTAAATGATAATTTGGTGCGGGCGGTGCGCATTGAAGGCTTAAATCATCACGCTTCACCATGTATCAAATTTAATATACTTCAATAGCTTACGCTCAACCTCCCACTCCACGCTGTTGCATTCTGCTCCATACTATACCACATCCTGAGGGGGACGCTAAGGGGGACGGAATGACGAGAGCATTGAACAAGTTATCTGCGGCTTTCGTAAAGTTTGCGCCACTAGGAAAACACTCCGATGGCGGTGGTCTCTGGCTTCATCGACGAACCGATGGTGGCGGGCAGTGGGTTTTGCGCGTGACTGTTCACGGGAGGCGGCGTGAGATGGGGTTGGGTTCTGCCACCAACACTCCGTTAAAGCAGGTCCGAATTGAAGCCGAAAAATGGCGGGCAGTAGCCCGTGACGGCAAGGATCCGATTAAGGAACGCGAAAGACAGCGCCGCCTTGCCGAGCGCAGTATGCACATTCTGAGCGATGTGGCTCGCGATTGCTTCGAAACCCGCAAAGCCGAACTCAAGGGCGAAGGGAAAGCCGGGCGCTGGTTTTCGCCTTTGGAGCTGCACGTCCTGCCGAAACTGGGCAAGGTTCCCGTGGCGGAGATCGATCAAATAGATGTCAGAAACACCCTTTTGCCGATCTGGCATAGCAAGGCCGCAACAGCGCGGAAGGCTATGGAGCGTCTGTCGGTCTGCCTGCAACACGGCGCGGCACTCGGTCTGCACGTGGATCTGCAAGCCCCGGCCAAGGCCCGCGCCTTGTTGGGAGCCCAACGTCACAAGGTCACCCATATTCCGTTTTTACCTTGGCAGGAAGTTCCTGCTTTCTATGCATCGCTAGATCAGGACACCGTTACTAATCTTGCGCTTCGCCTTCTGATCCTGACGATTGGTACAAGGTCCGGTCCCTTGCGCTTTTTGCGAGAAGAACAGATTCACGATGATGTCTGGATTGTGCCTGCCGACGAGATGAAGGGAAAACGCAACTCCGGGTCAGACTTTCGTGTACCGCTGTCCCGCCAGGCAATGGCTGTGATCAACAAGGCGCGCTCCCACGAAAGGGACGGGTACCTGTTTCCCAGCGTTCGCAAGGGTGTAATATCGGATGCCACAATGTCTCGACTGATGGAAAGACGCGGTATGGAGGCACGGCCACATGGTTTCCGCTCCAGCTTTCGAACATGGTGTTCAGAGGCTGCAGAAGCACCTTGGGAGATCGCTGAAGAGTGTCTTGCACATAGTACGGGCGGCAAGGTGGAACGGTCCTACAAAAGGACGGATTTTCTGGAGCAGCGACGGAAACTGATGCAGCGATGGGCAGACTTTGTGGTGCCAGCATGAGCGCACAGTCGAAGTACATGGCAATCGCGAGTCTCGCTGATCGAAGACACCCGGAGCGAGAGCGTATTGACTGGCAGCACTACGAGGATTTGGCGAATCAGGAAACGGATACCGAGACCACATTGGTCTTTTCCGAAATGGCAAAGTCAAAGATAGTCGAAGCTCTTGATCTGATGGCCCGAAGCACGCTCGAAAAGTCGCAACGAGTCACACTAGAAGACCTAAAAGACCAGACCCAACTGATCTTCAGTATGATCAAGGACCTGCCCGATCAGGAAATTCTAGAAAACCCAGACTTGTTCGGGGCAAACAAGGAATTGGAGGAAGTACTGTTACAAATTCTAGGACATACGACATCGTCGGTAGACGTCGAGAAATCGATCCCACAACGAACGAGAATCTTCCTGAGTTACTTGCGCAATAGCCCGCAGGATATGACCATGCATTTGCCGTCTTCAGAGGCAATGGCCGCATACGAAATTCGTGAGGCTTTCAAAGTTTCAGGGATGAATATAAAAATCCGGCATACTCGTCCCTCCTCTATCCCAGAAGGTTGCGAGCCGATCAGTGCCTTCGAGAAGTTTGTCTTCGACTTCATACTAGTTGAGGTGGGGACAGATTCAAACGCCCGCAAGATACTCTACCGACGTCTTATTGAAGCTGACAAGGCAGTCCGATCGAAGAGATAAAATACTGCAATAAAATGATAAAAACCCGTCCGTGGCGAGCAAGGCATCCTGTGACATCCTGAGATCACCCAATACAGGAGATCACAGCATGACACGTTATCTAGCAGCAACCCAAGTTCAAGAGCGTTTCCAAATCAGCCGCTCCACTCTGTATCGCTGGCAAGTATGTCAAACGGTCGCATTCCCTCGCCCTGTAAAGATCGGTCACCGCATTCTTTGGCGTGAAGCCGACCTTACTGCTTTTGATGAGAAACTCGCCACCAGTGGCACGACCTGACGGTCTGCCAGACTCTGCGCAGCCGTTTCTGAGTCAACGAATGCCGCGCATCAATATCTGAAATCACAACAAAATCGGAGGCTCTTAATGAGCGAACAAAACAACGCCCCTGGGCGACGGTGCCATCATGTCTTCAAATTGGTCTTCGGACCCGAATTCGAAGCAGAATGGTCAGACACGACGTGGAGAGATACGCCATCCAAGGTCGTGGTCAGACCCGGAAAAGTCGCGACCCTCGTTGGATTTGTGGCCGCCGATGGCGAAGCACGGCGCGGCTTCCTGCTTCTACCGGATGAGGCGATCCACCTCGGTCTCAGTCTGCAACGCAATGGCGCCCTTTCAAAGGCTATGGGGGATTTCACATGAACCTTCCCCCACGCTTTCTGAACTGGCGCATAGTCGATGGGCGCAAGGTGCCCTGTCGTGCGGATGGAACCATATGCAACGCTCACGCCCCTGCGAACCATACGGACTTTGCGACAGCATCGACGTCACAATACGGTGTGGCTTTCGACGTCCGTGCCGAGGACGGTCTGTTTTTTCTGGACATGGACAAGTGTCGGGACGACGCGGGCAACTGGACCGCCAAAGCCACGGCTATATTCACATCGTTCAATGGTGCGTGGGGCGAGGTCTCGCAGTCCGGCAAGGGTCTACATATCATGGGGCGCTGCGATCCGTCGCGTCTCGCTGATAGAAGGAACAAGTGGGATGGGTGGCTTGAATTTTATACGGACGGCCGGTTTGTCGCTTTTGGTGGAGCCGGATGGGCACCCATTGGTGGCGAAGCCAGACCGGACCAAGACTGGACCGACCAGCTCCTGAAATTGGTTCCTGCGCGCAAACATCGTGGGGAACTTCCCCGAGGTGTGGATGACCGCTACACAGGCAACTGGACTGATGAAAAGTTGATTGAAAGGATGTTCGCTGCGAGTGGTGGTGCCGGGGCAGCGTTCGGGCTCAAGGCGACCGTGCGTGATCTATGGGATGCCAAGGCGGACATCCTCGGGCGCCTCTATCCCGCGTTCGACGGCAAGGGTGACTTTGACCACTCGTCGGCTGATGCGGCACTCATGGCGCACCTGGCGTTCTGGACCGGCAAGGACATGCCCCGCATGGACCAACTGTTCCGACGCAGCGCACTGATGCGCGAGAAATACGAGAAGCGCGCAGACTATCGGCGCGATACAATCCAAAACGCAGCACGTCTGTGCGAAGAAGTCTATTCCGTTGGCGGAAACGGACAATCGGCTGACGAAACCCAGAACGGTTGGGAGCCTTTACCGTCAGCCTTCACACAAGCAGACCTGTTGCCAGCCCCAATGCTTGAATTGGCGGCGTTTCTACCCCCTGCCCTCGCGCAGTGGATCGATGATGCCGCAAAGGCTAAGAGCGCGCCGCCAGACTATGTATTCTTCGCATTCCTGAGCGTTTCGGCTTCGCTCATTGGCAATGCCCGCAAGGTCAGCCCCAAGCCGTCCTGGTCACAAGCAGTATCTATCTGGCCCATGTGCATCGGCAACCCTTCATCGGGTAAAAGCCCAGCACTGGATGCGGTAATCGACCCACTACGCGTGGTCGAAAATCCGATCCGAAAGAAGGCTGAAAGCGAGTTTGCAGAGTGGAAGTCGAAGAAGGCACTAGCGGACATGGCGGAAGACGGATGGAAAAAAACGGTAAGATTGGCATTTGCCAAAAATGAAACGCCCCCTGAAAAACCCAAAGCCATGACCATAGCGCCAGAACCCCACATGCCCCGTTTGATGGTATCGGATTGCACGATAGAGAAATTAGCAACGATTTGTGCAGCGCAGCCAAAGGGTATCTTGCAGTTTCGCGATGAGCTCTCCGGCTGGCTGCTGGGTATGGTTCGCTACAGCAACAGCAGTGACCGGCCTTTCTGGCTGGAAGCAAACGGCGGACGATCCTATTCGGTCGAACGTGTTGGCCGCGATACCGTTACTATTCCCAGGCTGCTTATCAACGTATTAGGTGGAATTCAGCCTGACAAGCTGAAGTCGCTCCTGATTGATGGTGATGACGATGGGTTGTTGGCGAGATTCATCCCTGTGTGGCCCGATTCCGTTCCCCTCGAAGATCACCTGGAGGGCTATTCAGATACTTTGGCGGTGAAGGTATTTGAACGCTTGTGTGGGTTAGAAATGTACACAGACGAAGCTGGAGATTCCATTCCGATCACTCGTGCCTTCGATGCCACCGCGCGCAAGGAGTTCCACGCCTTCCGCGAACGGTTAATCCAGTTGGAAGCCGACGCTTCCGGAGCACTGGTGCCCTTTCTTGGCAAGCTACCAGGACTGACCGCGACCTTTTCCCTACTAAGAGGGTACATTCGTTGGGCAAATGATAACAGCATGACCGAACCGGATATTGTCAGCAGTGATGATGTTGTCTCCTCAATAGCGCTCGCCGAACGCTATATCATACCAATGGCCCAGCGCTGCTATTCCGCATTTGGTGCAACCAAAGAGATATCCAACGCCGTAAGACTTCTCAATATAATCAAACAGCGCGGCTGGACGGAGTTCACACAGCGCAAGTTACAGCGAACTTTGGGCAACCGGATTTCCAGCGCACGCGAACTTGAAGCACAGATCAAAGAGCTGAAGGCTGTCGATGCCGTACGTGAAACCGTGTCACAGACAAACTCTCAAGTTGGCCGTCCGTCCAAACGCTTTGTCGTAAACCCCTACGTCTATCAGGAAGAATGAGAGACGACCCAAGTGACAAAATTGACAAAACCCATCCATCTCAAGAGTATTGTCAGTTTTGTCATCCTGCGTTGTGAAATTAGCTAGAATTTTCAGCCGCTAGAATTCCAGTGTGGTCGCGCGTTACCCTCGCCCGGTCACGCTGTGGGAGGACCCAAAGCTAACGATCTCGCCCGGCGTGGCGGATGACAGCGCTCGGCCGATTTCGGTAAAAAAAAGCTCTTCAATCAGAAATTTGCCTCGAATATTTGGGACATCGCTCCTGAAAATACCCGTTTGGCAGAAATAATCTGCGAAATAGCCGCTCCACGGAATGTTGTTCTGCCGACTTATCCGCTTTCCGCCGAATGGGAAGTTTTGCAACGAAATCGGCCCGAAGCCAACATCCGTCTACCTGTTTTACTGCTGTGATGCGGCCGTGCGCGGCATGAGCGAAATCTAGGGCTGAACGAACAATGGGAATGCGGACGAAAACGGGCTTTCACTGCATTTAGAGTTAAAGTCTAGTCCATTCCTTTCATCGCTGAACATCGAATATCTGTTCAACGAGCAGCTTCTTCAGTCATACACTCTCGTCCTCTAGTCATTTGAGCCGTCTATCATCGGAAACCGTCACGCCACCGCACTATTCTTTCCAAGCATAAGAGGTATGTTCTGACATCCCATATTTGCGGCAAGGGGCCCTCGCACCTCACACCAGAGTCACATTCAGCCAGAATGCCAATTATCTGCTCTCCGCCGTACCTCAGTCGCTTCTTTGCCGGTCGCTTCGTTGGGCCGGGCTCTGGTTCCAAGAGGGGGAAAATCTGATGGCAGGTCAGCGTCCCTGAAGCTATGGGAAGTCAATCAGAGGTTATAAGTGTCCTTGATTTGAGTAAGACACCGACCACGTGACATCTTCGAACGTCCTGGTCTAGTTTTGTTGAGTTCTTTACAAACGAATGTATCCCAAAGAATGTTGAATGCTTTGTTTTCCGCCGATGCATCCCAGTCTTCTCGCTGCCGCCAGTCAATGGCCCAGCGTCTACACATCTCGCCAAAGAGCTCTCGGTTGAACGTGAGTACCAGCGTATCTACAGCTTCCACTGTTCGCTGTAGCAATGCAAAATTAACCGCGATCCTTACTGGCTCGCTATATCGCTTCGCCTGAATCTTAACGGCATTCCGACCCGGTAGGATTCCTCCATTATGGACAATTCCGTGCCGCAAATGACAAACAATGTCATATTCCCCAAGCGGGCCCTCAAAAACGGAATCCTTCAGTGCAAAACGCAAGTATCCCTTAGAGGCCTTGGCAATTTCATCTTTGGAGCTGAAGGATAAGTGTTCAAAAGCGCTTCTCCTAAATTCTGAATAGCCGTGCCAGAGAACCCCTCCAAGATTGATCTGTTTTTCCGCTGCAACCTGCCTAGATATTGGGCAGGTCTCTAGCGTTGCCGAGAGGATGGATCGAAAATACGCTTCCGCCGCAGAAACCGAGCCTAGCAACAACAATCCGCCTAAGTGCGGATTCTGAGACAGCCTATGCGGCGTTCCATATTCGAGTAAACTGCGCGAGTGCTTGACATAAGCGTCTATTGGGCTGGGAGATCGGATCTCTTGTAGGAAAGCGTCCACTGACCCGATGCTGCTCGAAGACGGTGAGGCATTCACATAGTCCAATATCGAAAGAGTCATGAAACATGCTCTTCAGCATGACCAACAATTATTTGGGCTCTTATTTTCCCTACATATGGAATACCTAGAAGTGTCTCCTTATTAGCGTCAATTAGGATGTCACGGACTTTGCGAATGTTGGAGTTTTCTTTGATCCTCTTTTCCATTCGCTTGGAGATCGGAAGGGCGGAAATGTTCTGTTGAACAAGCGCTTCGTATGTTGAAGATGGCTTCAGTTGTGCTCCGCAATTAGAGCAAAACCTTGCTTCTGGATTGCTTCTTGGTGTGGCGCAAACATGGCACAAGGGTAGAGAAAGTACAAAATCATTTCTGTCTACATCCGCTCCCTCAAGGATCGAAGCGTTAGTAAGACGAGGCCACGCCTGATGTTTCGTAGCACGGATGACGGTCAAAAATGAGGATATGGATTTTGTTCTTCTGCCGACAATGATATTCTCGGCTGTGATATCACCAAGATGGACTTGATAATGCTGAAATGAGCCTTTTTCGCCTTTAAGTATTGACCCCGACGGCATGATAAGTCCGGAGTATTGTAGGAAACCAAATACCTTGTCGAGGTCGGAATCGACTGGCGACTTAACTGCAAATTGGAAGCCCTGTCTTTCAAGTTCTTTACCCTTATTGTATTCCTTAATTTGGGTGAGGATCGCCTGATATATTTTTGATCCATTCTGGACATAACTTGTGTAAGAGGGAAGTTTGGAGGTCAAGGAATCAAAAACAGCGTGTGACATGTCTCGACCTGTGCGAGACAGCCGTAAAATTTTGTTCTTATTCAAAGAACCGTCTGACGTTGTATAGGACTCTTGTGAATTGTAGATAGATCGAAGCATCCCCAGAAAGCCTCTTGGGATGCCGAAAGATGCGTAAGCTAGAAATCTTATATCTTCTTCGTTATCACTTACAAAGTTAAGCCCTGTATCCAAAAATCGCTTTTCTGCGAGTGAAACCATGAAATCTTCGTATTCAACTCCAGAAGGCCTTACCCAAGCATCGATCTGCTCAGCGTCGTGCCCTACGTGGAAACTGGCAGAATGAGACGTAATGCCAGGGTATACCGCAGCTTTTGGAGATATAAGGCGAGACTTTATCGCCCTAAAAAAGTCGAAAAAATCCTCTTGCTGTTTTTCTGAAAATGAGTGCGCGGCGTCATCAATTAGGATGACCACTCGGCTTAAGTTATTTTCAATAGCTAAGTCATCTACTAGTTCAATAAGGTAGCTGATCGTGAATTCGTCAACTAAGTCTCCATCCGCTCGACTCGCTTCGAGAGAATCAATCAACTTCGACAGCTTAGCCTTAGAGGGGAAATTTGCCGGAAATGATAGACTGGCTAACTGTTCCTTGGTGCCCCAAATCGCTGCGATCACTTTCAGCACCAACCAAGCCCTGAACCAATAAGATGCATTGGGGCCGTTAACGTAAAAAGGTTCGAGTTTGAGCGCCAATTTGAAATTCACGTAGACTGGAAGGGCCGAGTCATTCTCGCTTTCAAGAATCTGATAGAAAGCTTTCCTCATCAATGTGCTTTTGCCGCATCCCCTAGGGCCTATGAGTAGTTTTGCGCCGCCGCCTTTAAGCTTCCGGAGGATACTGGCCTCATAGGGATGCTCAGCAGCGAGCGCGAGGAACCGGTCTCTTTCAATATACTCAGCTTGCTCTACGAAGTTTTCTTCATAAGGCTGCAATTCATTCGGTTCGTCGTTAAGGCCGGTTGTTGTCATTGCCGTGCTTTCTAGTGTGATCCGAATTTGATCCGATTATCAGTGTATTGCTTCAGGTGGCAACAATGCAGCTTTATCCGACAACGTGCAACGACTAGAGTGTCCGTTGTTTGGGTCCTCTTTCCATCCGGCGGCTGGCTAGGTCGCAACAGCAGCTAAAGTCAGCTTGCCGCCTGCCGACCAATTCTGATCGCGGTTACGCACGACTCTAACGCAACGCCATGGGGGGATGGTGGGGTGGACATGAATTGTAGACTGCAGCATAACCTACTGTATTTATTTAACTTAGGTAAATAAATTGGTGCGGGCGGTGGGAGTCGAACCCACACGGGCACAAGGCCCAACAGATTTTAAGTCTGGTATGTCTACCATTCCATCACGCCCGCATCTGGCGTTGTTCTTAAATTTTCAGTTCCGGGCCTATATCGGGCCTGAAAACAGCCTCTTAGTCGCAACGCCTTGTTCCGTATGCGTTTTACCGCACAGACTCAAGGATTTTAAGTCTGGTATGTCTACCATTCCATCACGCCCGCACTGGCGCTCTTGTTACTGCAACAAATCCGGCACCTCAACGACCCTCGCGCGGTTAGGGGTAAATCGGTGCCAGTGCCGCATCTTCCTTGACTGCCTGCATCGCCACATAGGTCGATGTGCCTGCCACATGCGGCAGGGTCGAGATTTTCTCGGCCAGAACAATCCGGTATTCCGTCATCGACCGGGTCCTGATCTTCATCAGATAGTCAAATTTCCCTGCGATCAGATGCACCTGCTCGATCTCGCCGATCTTGGCCACAGCCGCGTTGAACGCCGCCAGTGCCGCTTCGCGTGTATCGTGCAGGCGGACCTCGACGAAGGCCACGTGATCCAGCCCCAGTCGGATCGGATCAATCAACGCGCGATACCCTGTGATCACCCCATCAGTCTCCAGCCGCCGCAGCCGTGTCTGTGTCGGCGACTTGCTCAACCCAATTCGCCGTGCGAGGTCTGCTATGCTGATACGACCGTCCTCTGACAGCACCTCGAGGATTCTGCGGTCATATCGGTCGAGACCCGGCCAGTCGTTTTGCATTGCCAATCACCAGTTCTTTGGGCCATTGACCCGCCATTTGCGAAAAATCGGGACAAACACCCGCATTATTCTGTGTATATTGCCCGAATAGCCCGGAGGCCAGACATGAACGCAACACCTACACTTCGTCACCGAATTGATGCCGAGAAATTCGCGGATGAAACCGCCGTCATCGCCCGCCTGGTCGAAAGCGCCGGGCTGACCGAGGCCGATCGCGCCGCGATCTGCGCCTCTGGTGCCGACCTTGTGCGCAACATCCGCGCCAGCACCGCACCGGGGCTGATGGAGGTGTTTCTCGCCGAATATGGCCTGTCCACCGACGAAGGCATCGCCCTCATGTGTCTGGCCGAAGCTCTGCTGCGCGTGCCGGATGCGGATACCATTGACGCTCTGATCGAGGACAAGATCGCGCCCAGCGATTGGGGCAAGCACCTCGGCCACTCCTCTTCTTCGCTGGTCAATGCTTCGACCTGGGCATTGATGCTGACCGGGAAAGTTCTGGATGACGACGCGCCCAGCCCGGTGCGCGCCCTGCGCAGCGCCGTCAAGCGGCTCGGCGAGCCTGTGATCCGCACCGCAACCACCCGCGCCATGAAGGAAATGGGCCGCCAGTTCGTGCTCGGCGAGAACATCAACTCGGCGATGAAACGCGCCGCCGGGATGGAAGCCAAAGGCTACACCTACAGCTATGACATGCTGGGCGAAGCCGCGCGCACCGAGGCCGATGCCGCCCGCTATCATCTCAGCTATTCGCGCGCGATTTCGGCCATCGCCACCGCATGCAATTCGGATGACATCCGTGAAAATCCCGGCATTTCGGTCAAGCTGTCCGCCCTGCATCCCCGTTACGAGGTTGCACAGGAGGCGCGCGTGATGTCCGATCTGGTGCCGCGCCTGCGCTCTCTGGCGCTGCTCGCGAAATCCGCCGGCATGGGGCTGAACGTCGACGCCGAAGAGGCCAACCGCCTCGCCCTGTCGCTTGACGTCATCGACCTTGTGCTGAGCGAACCGGCGCTTGCCGGATGGGACGGCTTCGGCGTCGTTGTGCAGGCCTATGGCCCGCGCGCCAGCAGCGTCATCGACGCGCTCTATGACATGGCCAACCGCCATGATCGCCGCATCATGGTGCGTCTGGTCAAGGGGGCCTATTGGGACACCGAGGTGAAGCGCGCGCAAGTGGACGGCATGTCCGCCTTTCCGGTCTTTACCCGCAAGCCGATCACCGATGTCTCTTACATCGCCAACGCCCGCAAACTGCTGAACATGACCGACCGGATCTATCCGCAATTTGCCACCCATAACGCGCATACGGTCGCGTCGATCCTGCATATGGCGACTGACGCCAAGACCTATGAATTCCAGCGCCTGCACGGGATGGGCGAAACCCTGCACCAGATCGTCAAGACCCAGAACGCCACCCGCTGCCGCATTTACGCGCCCGTCGGCGCCCACCGCGATCTCTTGGCCTATCTGGTCCGTCGCCTGCTGGAAAACGGGGCAAACAGCTCGTTCGTGAACCAGATTGTGGATGAAAACGTGCCGCCGGAAACTGTCGCGGCCGATCCGTTCGAGCAGATCAATATCGACGCACCGCCATTGCCGACCGGGATCGAAATCTACCAACCGGAACGCCCGAACTCTCGCGGCTTTGACCTGACACACGCGCCGACATTGGCTATGATCGACGAGGCACGCGGCCCGTTCAAGACCCACAGTTGGGCATCCGGCCCATTGTTGGCGGGCCCCACTGCCCCCGAAGCGGCGCAACCGGTGACCAACCCCGCCAACGGCACCCAGACCGGCACCGTCGCCCCGTCCAGCGCTGCGGATATCGAAACCGCGCTGACCAATGCACAGCCCTGGGCCGCCCCGGCCGCCGACCGCACCGCGATACTCAATGCCGCCGCTGACCTCTACGAGGCAAATTTCGGCGAGATCTTTGCGCTGCTCACGCGCGAAGCCGGGAAATCCCTGCTCGACGGAGTTGCCGAACTGCGCGAAGCGGTCGATTTCCTGCGTTACTATGCTGAGAATATCCCCGATGCGGCCCCCGCAGGCACATTCACCTGCATCAGCCCGTGGAACTTTCCACTGGCCATCTTCACCGGCCAGATCGCCGCCGCTCTCGCCACAGGCAATGCCGTGCTCGCCAAACCGGCAGAGCAGACCCCGCTGATTGCCCATTTCGCCGTCACCCTGCTGCACAAGGCAGGCGTACCGGCCACCGCGCTGCAATTGCTCCCCGGTGCCGGCATGGTCGGCGCGGCGCTCACCTCGGACGCCCGAGTGGACGGCGTTGCCTTTACCGGCTCGACCGCAACCGCGATGAAAATCCGTACTGCGATGGCCGACAATCTTGCTCCCGGCGCGCCCCTGATCGCGGAAACAGGCGGGTTGAACGCCATGATCGTGGACAGCACCGCGCTGCCCGAACAGGCGGTTCAGGCGATTGTCGAAAGCGCCTTTCAGTCGGCGGGCCAGCGCTGCTCTGCCCTGCGCTGTCTATATGTGCAGGAAGACGTGGCTGACGATCTGCTGGCGATGCTCAAGGGTGCGATGGATGCACTGTCGATCGGTGATCCCTGGTTGCTCTCCACTGACTCGGGGCCGGTCATCGACGATCTCGCGCTCAAGGGGATCAACGCCCATGTCGACGCCGCGCGCAACGACGGCCGCGTGATCAAGGAACTGCGTCCTCCTGCTGGCGGCACCTTTGTCGCGCCAACGATGATCTCGATCAGCAGCATCGGCGATCTGGAACGCGAGATTTTTGGCCCGGTGCTGCACGTCGTCCGCTTCCGCTCACGCGATCTGGACCAGGTGATCGCGGACATCAACGCCACCGGCTATGGCCTCACCTTCGGGCTGCATACGCGTATCGACGACAGGGTACAGCATGTGACCGAAGCCGTTCATGCGGGCAACATCTATGTCAACCGCAACCAGATCGGCGCCATCGTCGGCAGCCAGCCCTTTGGCGGCGAAGGCCTCTCTGGCACCGGCCCAAAAGCGGGCGGTCCAAACTACATGCCCCGTTTCTGCGCGCCCGACCGGCAGCAGGCGCCCTCCGATTGGGACAGACCCGCTGGCAAGCTGCCCGCCCCCGCCGGTGGCAAGACGCAGCCGCCCGCCCGTATCCTTCCCGGTCCCACCGGCGAGTCCAACCGGCTCAGCATGCTGCCGCGTGATCCGTTGCTGTGCATGGGTCCGGGTGCCGAGGCAGCGGATGCACAGATGCGCGCCGTGCAGGACCTTGGGGGTGTGGCGATCCGCTGCGACGGGCGCATCGATCCCGGCGCGCTCTCCGGCCAGATCGGAATTGGAGGTGTGCTGTGGTGGGGCGATGCCGATACCGCGCGCGCTATCGAACAGGCGCTGGCCCGCCGCGACGGACCGATCATTCCGCTGATCCCCGGCAAACCCGACATCGCGCGGGTGATGGGCGAACGCCACGTCTGTGTCGACACAACGGCAGCGGGCGGCAACGCCGCGCTCCTCGGCGGCAACGCCTGAAAGCGAGGCCCGAAAGCAAGGCCTGTCGGTCACATCGGTTGATCGGCAGGCCCACACTCATTGCCACCAGAACCCCGAGAAACAAGGCGAGCCAAGGTGGTAACCTTGAGCTGCTCCATCCCGAGCGTCTGAAACTCCAATTCATGATCGCCAAATCACATGGCATCAGGCAATGTAGCCCCGAGAATGATGCGGCCGACGGGGAACAGGATGGACAAGGTGAATTTTACCCGGATGAAGGACGGCACCAAGGAAGATTACGAATTCCTGACGTCCCATGAGATCGAATACACGAAGGGAACGGCCGATCGGCTTCTGCGGGCGCTGGAACAACTGGATGAGAGCCTGTCGGGCTATCAGGTGACGCGCCTGGGCCACTCGGTGCAATCCGCGACGCGGGCATGGCGGGACGGTGCAGATATCGATTGGGTCGTGGCAGTGCTCTTGCATGACATCGGCGACATCTTTGCGCCCTATAACCATGACGAATATGCCGCCACGATCCTCAAACCCTTTGTGCGGGAGCAATGCCGTTGGTGCGTCCAAGCCCATGGTGATTTTCAGATGCTCTACTACGGACATCACCTGGATGGGTTTGATCAGAACAAGCGGGACCGCCATCGGGGCCACAGATATTTCGACGACTGCGCCGAATTCTGCGAACGCTGGGATCAGGCAAGCTTTGACCCGGACTACAGTTCTTTGCCACTGTCGTTTTTCGCGCCGATGGTGCAGCAGGTTTTCGCGCGCACGGCCTATGACCCGGAGGTCACTCGGGCACCCGATCAGCCTCTGACCAACAGGGATATTGCAGCCGAACGCGCAAGACCGTGACGATTGCGTCCTGACGAAGGACCATAGGCGGTTCAGTTGCTCGGCGCGTGACCACTTGACCCCAATCCGCTTTCAGACCAGCGTCGCCGCATGTTTCCGATCCGCGATCACAACCCGTCGGGGCGCACGCCCTATGTTGTCTACGGCCTGATGGCGGCCAACATCCTGATCTTTCTCAGCTATGCGAGCATACTGAACGACAATCACGCGCTCTACAGTCTGTTCGACAGATGGGCGATGATCCCTGCAAGCATCAGCAATGGGATGAACTATCACACCCTCGTCAGTTCGATGTTCCTGCATGCAGGGTGGATGCACCTGATCGGCAACATGCTGTTTCTCTGGATCTTCGGCGACAACCTCGAGGACGAGCTCGGCCATGTCAAATTCCTCGCCTTCTACCTCGCCTGCGGCCTTGGCGCCGGGCTGGCGCATGTGCTGGCGGCCCCCTATTCCAATGTGCTTACGGTCGGTGCGTCAGGCGCAATTGCCGGTGTGATGGGCGGCTACCTGTTGCTCTTTCCACGCGCACGCGTCGATGTGCTTCTGATCGTGATCATCTTTTTCCGCATTTTTGCGATCCCCGCGTGGATCGTCCTGGCAGTCTGGTTCGCATTCCAGTTCCTTGGCGGACTTGGGGCTGACCCGGAAACCGGGGGCGTTGCCTATTGGGCGCATGCAGGTGGCTTTGTCATCGGGTTGGTTCTTGCGGTGCCACTCTGGCTTCGCCTCGGAGGACCGCGATTCTGGCAGCGAACACATGGACAACCACCGCACCCGGAGGCCAGCTATCGCCTCGGTGAAAGCAGCATACCGAAAATTCGCAGAAAATGACGCCCGAGGTGGAAGCCTTTGCCCAGTCCAAGCGCCTTCATCTTTGCAGGAAATACTCCCGCCGGAGGCACCTGTCACCAGCCGCTTGCGCTAACCGCGGATGACCTTTGCAAAACTGTCAAATATCGCCTCGTTTGCGCAGATCACCGCGCCATCCTCCAGGATGTTGCCGCGCGGCTCCATCGGCTGCAACAGACCACCGGCTTCGCGCACGATGACAACACCAGCTGCCAGGTCCCAGGCATTCAGCTGCCGTTCCCAGAAACCATCATACCGCCCCGCCGCAACATAGGCCAGGTCCAGCGCTGCGGAACCCCATCGCCGCACCCCTGCACAGCCCGGCAACACCCGTGCAAGGTCCTGCAAGGTTTCGGGCAAATCGGCGCGCCCGCCAAACGGCAGACCTGTAGCAAAAATACTCTCGATCATCCGATTGCGCCCGGACACTCGCAACCGGGTGTCGTTCATCCAGGCGCCTGCACCTTTCTCGGCAATGAACATCTCGTCCTTGGCGGCGTCAAAGATGACTCCGGCCACGACGTCGCCCTTGTGTTCCAGCGCGATCGACACCGCCCAATGCGGCAGCCCGTGCAGAAAGTTCGTCGTGCCGTCGAGCGGGTCCACGATCCAACGCCTCGTCGGGTCCTTGCCGTCGAGCGCGCCGCCTTCCTCGGCCAGCCAGCCATAGGTCGGGCGCGCGCCCAGCAATTCTTCCTTGATGATCGCTTCGGCCGCCAGGTCGGCCTTTGAGACAAAGTCTCCGGCCCCCTTCATCGACACCTGCAGGTTCTCGACTTCGCGGAAATCCTTGACCAGCGACCGGCCCGCCTTGCGCGCGGCCTTGATCATCACATTGAGATTTGCACTGCCTACCATATCACGCCGCTCCTGTCCGGGTCAGGCCGCGCGTATACGCCCCGCGAGGGAGCTTGCCAAGCGATCTCTGTCGGGTGTGACGCTGCGGCCGGCCCCTTGTCAAACCAGACGTGTACCGGCACCGTGTTCCCAAACTGACAACAAGGAAGTCGTCCATGACCGATCAGATGCATCACGTAGCGCTTGCCAGCCGCCCGACCGGCGCACCGACCGCGGAAAATTTCAACCACGAAGCGAAACCCGTGCCGGTCCCCGGCGCCGACGAGGTGCTGATCAAGGTCCATTACATTTCGCTTGATCCCTATATGCGAGGCCGCATGGATGACGCGAAATCCTATGCTGCGCCGGTGCCAATCGGCGGCACAATGGAAGCTGGCGGCGTGGGAGAGGTCATTGCCTCCAACAGCCCCGACTTCAAACCCGGCGACTTTGCATTTGGCATGCTGGGCTGGGCGACGCACGCGGTGCAACCGGCCAAGATGCTGCGCAAGCTGGACCCGGCGCAGGGCCCGATTACCTTGGCTCTCGGCGTGCTGGGCATGCCCGGCTTTACCGGTTGGCACGGGCTTACCGAGTATGGGCGTCCAAAGGCCGGCGAAACCCTCGTGGTGGCCGCAGCCACCGGCCCGGTCGGCTCGATGGTCGGCCAGGTTGCGAAATCGTTGGGCCTGCGCACCGTGGGCATTGCGGGTGGCGCCGACAAGTGCAAGCTGGCCACCGACACGTTCGGTTTTGATGCCTGCGTTGATCACCGCGCCCATGAAAACGCGGCGGACCTGCGCAAGGCACTCGCAGGCGAGTGTCCGGACGGCATCGACATCTATTTCGAGAATGTCGGCGGCAAGGTGTTGGAAGCGGTGTTGCCCCTGATGAACAACCACGGTCGTATCCCGATCTGCGGCATGATCTCCTGGTACAACGCCGGTGGCCTTGGCGCTGGCGCCTCGGATCAGGGCCTTACCGGGCCTGCAATCTGGCGGACAATCCTGATCAAGTTCCTGTCGGTCAACGGCTTCATCATCTCCAACCACTGGGACCGCTACCCGACATTCCTGGCGGAAGTCGGACCCAAGGTGGCCGCCGGAGAAATCGCCTTTCTCGAAGACATTGCCGAGGGGCTGGAAAATGCGCCGGACGCGTTCATGGACTTGCTGCAAGGCAAGAACGTTGGCAAGCAGATCGTCAAGATTGCCTGAGCCGGCGCCGTTTCCGGAACGTAGGATCTGACCATGGCCCGCCAGTTTTGGCGGGCCTTTTCACAGTATTGGTTTGAGGTGCGAAACCAATTGGTCCGCGATCGCTTCATGAGCCTGCGGACCCAGGGACAATTCTGCAATCGGTGCCTGCAGTGGCCCGAAAAACATGCCATCCAGATCACCGGACTGACCGGCAGCTGCAACGGATACTTCAATCACTCCCCCGGAATTCTCGGACAGCGCCTCAAGCATCGAACGGGTAATCATCAACGGATCACCACCCAGGCTCGCCTGCGCCCCCCCGGTTTCAGGCGGATCATGCCGCACCCACAAGAGCCGGGTTTGCGCACCGATTCGATCCAGCAACAGCCGCATCCGGGCAAGCCACGCCTGCTGGATCTGCTGTCGAACGGCGCGGAACCTGTCGGCCGACAGATCGTGCAACGTGGTCAGCATGTGTTTGTTGAAATGGAACTCCATGAAATCCACTTCGGGATAGATCGCGCGCAGCGTGGGCGAGGCCGACAGGAATCTGTCATTTCGGCGCGGGTGCACGCGATAGAGCGCATTTGACATGTTCTGCGCGCCGCTGACTTGCAACACTACGAGTTTGGCCGCCCCCGCAATATCGAGAACGTCCTGATCGTTGAGCAACGCGTCGACCCCGGCGTTCGCGCAGCCAAGATTGACGCAGGTCAAGCCGATCTCGGATTCGGCCAATGCGACGAAGGGATGCATGACAAAACTGCCATATGTGTCACTGCTGCCCAGAAACGCGACATAGGGATCTCGCAGCGACCTGCGCGGCCCCCGGACCAGCAATCTAGACGTTCTGTATCGACATGGGATGTCGGCAAGCGCACGCGCGCCTGATACTTCAAAGCTCATATTACCCACCAAATTTCAGTTCACCCAACCCCAGTGATCGCGGGAAGAGGTTGCGATTCGGCTAACCTGCAAATTTGATGCAAAACGATATGAATACAGCCCCTTGTCCCTGACCGGCTGCGACCGATATGGTCGGGCGATACAAGGCGGAAGGCGGAGCTATGACAATCAAGTCAATCGGCGTGATCGGGGCAGGACAGATGGGCAACGGGATTGCCCATGTAATGGCGTTGGCCGGGTATGACGTCATGCTGAACGATATCAGCCAGGATGCTCTGGATGCTGCGATTGCCGGTATCGACGGCAATATGGGCCGGCAGGTCGGGCGCGGCAAGATTACCGAAGCGGATATGCAAACCGCAATGAAGCGCATCGAAACCACGTTGTCCCTGCCCGATCTTGGCAGAACCGATCTGGTGATCGAAGCCGCGACCGAACGCGAGAGCGTCAAGAAGGCGATCTTTGCAGATCTGCAACCGCATCTGAAACCCGAAACCATACTGACCTCGAACACATCCTCGATTTCGATCACCCGATTGGCCAGTCGCACCGATCGGCCTGAACGCTTCATGGGCTTCCATTTCATGAACCCCGTGCCGATCATGCAATTGGTGGAACTGATCAGGGGCATTGCGACGGACGAGCCGACCTATACCGCCTGTCGCGAGGTTGTGGACCGGTTGGGCAAGACCGCCGCCAGTGCCGAAGATTTTCCGGGCTTTATCGTGAACCGAATCCTGATGCCGATGATCAACGAGGCGGTCTATACGCTCTACGAGGGTGTCGGGAATGTGAAATCCATCGACGAATCGATGAAGCTGGGGGCCAATCATCCGATGGGGCCGCTGGAACTGGCCGATTTCATCGGACTGGACACCTGCCTTGCGATCATGAACGTGCTGCATGACGGGTTGGCGGATACAAAGTACCGCCCCTGCCCGCTTCTGACCAAATATGTCGAGGCCGGATGGCTGGGCCGCAAGACGAACCGCGGGTTCTACGATTACCGCGGCGATGAACCCGTGCCGACAAGATAGGCGCACCTGGGCCGCGTCATGGCACCGTCAGAACGATCTTTCCGACATGCCCTTTGCGGGCGAAAGCCTCTTGCGCTTGCGTAATGTCCGCGAGGGGAAAGATCTCGGCAACCAGCGGCTTGATCTCTTCGCGCTCAATCCTCTGCATCAGGTTGGCAAACACCCCGGGCGCAAGCACCGTGCACCCGAAAAAACTGAGATCCTTGAGGTATAGCGTGCGTACATCCAGTTCTACGATCGGCCCTGCGATTGCCCCGGACACCGCATAGCGCCCACCGGGCCGCAGGACGTCCAGGAGCGTGGGCCATGTGGGGCCCGCTACCAGATCGACGACGACATCCACACTGTTCTCACAAAGTTCAGCGGCTAGATTATCGTCACGGCCCAGCGTTCTTTGCGCCCCCAGTTCGGTCAGGATTTTTGCCTTGGACGCGCTGGTCACCGCGATCACATGCGCGCCGCGTGCGATTGCCAACTGGACCGCGGCCGAGCCGACACCACCCGACGCACCGGTTACCAAGACCGTTTCACCCTCGCTTACCCCCGCGCGGATGAGCATGTTTTCGGCGGTTGAGTAGGAACAGGGAAAGGACGCAAGTTCCACATCCGTCAGATCGCTTTGGATGGGATGGGCATAGCGCGACGCCACGCGTGTGAACTGTGCAAACCCGCCATCGCATTCCGAGCCGAAATACCACGGCATTTCGAGCGGTTTGCCATTGGCTTCCCGCAGGCAGGGTTCGATCAGAACACGCTCGCCGATGCGGGCCTCGTCGATCCCGTCACCAACGGCGCTTATGTGCCCACAGATGTCCGCCCCCTGGATACGGGGAAAGCGCAGGGCCGTGCCTGCCCAACTGGCATCGCCTTCCTCGGCGTCGCCTTTGGAATACCAGCCGATGCGGGTGTTGATGTCGGTATTGTTGACCCCCGCTGCCGCGACGCGGATCACGACGTCACCTTTCGTCGGGGTTGGAACCGGCAGGTCGTCCCGCCACTCCAGCTTTTCGGGCCCGCCATGACCCGTGAGCGCCACGCCAAACATCGTTTCCGGTAGGGTCATGTTGTTCTCCCTGTTCATCCAGCGCATGAGCGGTTCAGAAACCGCAGCCCGTCACTCAGCCGGCGCAGGAACGCATGCACGATGAACGTGGGACACGGTGCTCGCGCCCGGCGAGTATCAGGGCTTGCCGAGATCCAAGGTGTGCTGGCGCAACCATGCCATGAACCCGCGCGGATCGGTTTCGAGCAGTTCCATGTCCTTGTCGCTGATCGGCTCACCCACGACCGGCGCCTGCGGTTTGTTGCAGGATCGGACGATCTCGTGAAGCAGGAGCCCCTGGCGCAAGATCGGAGAGACCTGGCAGGCAATCTGGTAAGCGCGCGAATTTCGGCCCGGAAAGAACAACGGCACGACCTTGGCACCCGACCTGCGGATCATCTTGGCCGTGAACACGTTCCACTCGCGTTCGACCGGGTCGCCGAACCAGCTGTCCGACGACATCACGACACCGGATGGAAACAACGCAACAACGCCGCCATTCTTGAGGTGATCCATGGCAGCAGCGCGCATTTCAACCATCTTTTTCTGCGCATCCGGGTCATGTGGAAACGGCACGGGAATCATGAAAGAGGTGGCGGCCTCGTCCAGCCCTGTCAGGACGGAGCGCGTGAGAATGCGGTAATCCTGTCGCACGCGTCCAATCAAATCCGCAAAGATCATGCCATCGACCATCCCGTGCGGATGGTTTGCAACCACCACCACCGGCCCCTCTTTGGGGATATTTGCAAGCTGCTCGGGCGGAGTCGTCAAGTCGATCCCCATGACATTCAGGGCACCGCGCCAGAATTTCTGCCCGCGATACTGATCATTGGATTTCTCAAACGCGCTGACCATACGCAGGATCGTGATCTTGCCGGTAAGCCACTCGATCGCCTTGATCGCGAAGGACGTCCATGGATCGTCAAAGGAATTGGCATATGTCAGCGTACGACGGTCATAAATCTCCCCCTGAGGCGGCTCTGCCTCGGGGAGTGCGGTCGTGCGCGTATCATGTGTGGAGTCCGCCAAATCGCTTTTCCCGTATCATGTCCGCCGGGCGGCGTCAGAACCCCTCGCCAAACTTGTCCGCAACCAGTGTTTCCAACGCATCCGCGAGTGCCTCAGCATCGGGACCGCTGGTCTGAACGTCAATAGTCGTTCCCTTGGACGCTGCCAACATCAAAAGACCCATGATACTGTCGCCAGAGGCCGACAGGCCGTCGCAAGAGACCTCTGCGCGCGCGTCAAAGCCGTCGACCACCTCAACCAGCTTGGCTGAAGCACGGGCATGCAGCCCCTTTTCGTTGACGATCTTGAGTTTGCGTTCGGTCATCTCGGTATTCGGCTTTCACTCGGAGCTAATGTTCTTGGCGAAGATGTATTTCTTACCAGCGTCGATAGCGATGCGCACAGCATCCGCAACCGGCTCGTCGCGATGTTTCGCCAGTTGGACGAGAAGCGGCAGATTGACGCCGAAAACGATGCGGCGTTTCTCCGGTCGCACCGCCTTGAGGGCAAGGTTGCAGGGAGAGCCGCCATGCAGATCGACGACCACGACGACGCCGTCGCCGGTATCAACCGCATCGGCGGCGTCACAGATTTCCTGTTCTACGGCGGCTCTGTCATGAACCGCTTCAATCCCGATGGCGCAAATTCCGTTCGGCTTGCCAATAATGTGCTCAGTCGCTGCAAGAAACTCTCTTGCAAGCCCGCCATGCGCCACGATCACAATTCCGATCAACTCGGCCCCTCGTCCCTCTTGCAGCCTTACAGCTCGCGGTGCCTAATTGACACCTGCTGTCCGTCGTCCGCAAGGGCTTTGGCCAAGGTTTCCGCAAGGAAAACCGACCTGTGTTGACCGCCGGTACACCCAAAGGCGATCGACAGGTGCGATTTACCTTCTTCCTGGTAGGCAGGAAGCAGCAGGCGGGTGAGATCAACCACTCGATCAAAGAACGGGGTGAAACGGGTATCTTGGCGGATATGGGCAGCGACGTTCGGGTCACGGCCATCAAGCGCGCGCAGGTTCTTGTTCCAGTAGGGGTTTGACAGGAACCGGCAATCGAACACCATGTCGATGCCCCGCGGCAGGCCGCGCTTGTAGGAAAACGACTGAACTGAAACCGCCAGTCGATTGCTGCCTGCCGCCGCGAACCAACGCTCGATTTCGGCCCGCAACTGGTGAACATTCAAGTCCGAGGTGTCGATCAGAATATCGGCGAGTTCGCGGATCGGGGCCATCAGGTCAAGATCCCGCTCGACTCCGATCTCCGGGCTTTCGGCGGGCGCCAGGGGATGCCGGCGGCGGGTTTCGGAAAACCGTCGCAGCAGGACATTGCGGTCGCAATCCAGGTAAAGAACCGTCAGTTCTGCACCTTCCTGCCTGCCCAGCCGCTCCACGAGCTCACGCAGCGCCGCCGTCGAAAAATCCCGGTTGCGGGTGTCCACGCCGAGCGCCAAAGGGCGATCAAGACCGGGGCCGTCGAGCAGGCGCGGCAGCAGGTGCAGCGGCAAGTTGTCGATCGATTCAAACTCCAGATCCTCGAGCACATTGATCGCGGTGGACCGACCTGCCCCGGAAGGTCCGGTGACCAGTACAACCGGTGTCGCAGCGCCTGTGTTTTGATCGGTCATGGGCTCTTCCGTCCGGATTTGAGAAACTGCATCAGAGCCGGTGCAAAATGCGGGCCACAAACCCGGTGCAACAGGGTGACAGGCTCCCCGAGCAGCTCCGTGGTGCGCGCTTGCGGCAATCGCGCAGTCTCTACCGTGTCCATATCCACCACAACCCCGATCACGACCGCGTTCGCCGGTTCGCATGTCAATATCCCAACGCCGCGCGCCTCGATCAGGCCCCGGATCGCCGGAGGAGCAGAGGCGCGAATGCCCGTCGCAGACCGCTCAAGAACAACCCGATCATCAGCGATCAAACTGGCTCCATACCCCATCAGGGACAAGGCCAAAGACGATTTGCCGCTGGCTGATGCACCGATGATCAGACACCCACGCTTTGCAACGGCGACACAGCTCGCATGCACGATGGTGGGCTCGGTGCCGTGCTGGCTTTGGTCAATGGCCATGACGTCAGATCGGAAGGCCCACGACAAAGCGCGCGCCCAGCGGTGCGGAAGTGATGTCAGCCTCGGTCGGGCGGATGTTCTCGGCCCAGATCACGCCGCCATGCGCTTCGACGATCTGTTTGGAAATCGCCAGCCCAAGGCCGGAGTTGTTGCCGAAATGCTCTTCCGGACGTTGAGAATAGAACCGTTTGAATACTTTGGAGAGGGAATCGTCGGGAATGCCCGGACCGGTATCCTCGACCACAACAAGCACACGGTTCTCGCGCTTGCGGGCCCAGACGCGGATCGCATCGCCATCTTCGCAAAAGGAAATCGCGTTGGTTATGAGATTGACGAATACCTGCGCCAACCGCGCCTCGAGCCCCTGAATGACGACCGGCTTGTCCGGCAGGTCGGTGATATAGTCGATGTTCTTGCTTTTTGCATCCTCGCCGAGAAACTGGTTCAGGTTCTCGATCATCTTGACGAGATCGAATGTCTCCTCGTCTTCCTTGACCAGTTCCGCGTCAAGCCGCGAGGCGTTGGAAATATCGCTCACCAGCCGGTCAAGACGGCGCACATCATGCTCGATGACACCCATCAGCTTTTCCCGCTGATCCTCGCGATTGACCATGCGCAGCGTGCCGACCGCTGATTGCAGGCTGGCCAGTGGATTCTTGATTTCATGTGCCACATCGGCGGCGAACTGTTCATTGCCTTCGATACGATTGTAGAGCGCGCCGACCATCCCGCGCAGGGCACGCGACAGGCGTCCGATCTCGTCTGGTCGTCCGGTCAGATCTGGAATGCGTATTCGTCCCAACTGGCTGTTGCGGGCGTTCCGGTCGCGACCCAGCTCTGCGGCCTGCGCCAGGTCGGCCAGCGGATTGGCGATGGTGGAGGCCAGAACAAGGCTCAGCCCCACCGACACAAGAGTCGCGATGACGAACATCTGCAAGACCCGCTCCCGTTCGCCCCGCACCAGTGCGTCGATTTCGCCAGATGGGCTGGCCATGCCGACGCTGCCAACCACGCTTTTGCCACGCATGATCGGGGTAACTGCGGAAATGACGGTTGCACCAAAGAGATCCTGCCCGGAATCTACACGTGTCTGACCGTCTTCTGCTCCGGGGATCATTCCGCGCAACTGTGTCTCGACCGAACCGCGGACATCGTTCTGTTTGGCCGCAAACGGCCCGGAGACCATCGCCCACAGCGCGGTGAGGCCGTCACTGATATAGGTTCTGCCCGCCTCCTTGGGCGCAAGGGCGGTCAGCGCAGCACTCTGGTTGGTGCCTTCGGTCTGCCCGATGAGCATTTGCTCATTGTCAAACACGTAAACTTCGATCCCGTTGCGCAAGTTTAGGGCACTCAACATCGTGGCCACGCGCTCGCGTTCTGCCGCCAGCGATATCGGGCCAGTTTCCGGCAGCTGGGCCTCGAACACGTTGGCAACCAGCTCCGCGTCACCGACCAGTGCGCTGGCACGTTGCAACACCAGATTGTCGCGCGTCCCGTTGAGGTAGAGAATTCCGGCGACAAGAATGTTCAGAGCAATGAGATTGAACATCACGATCTTGCGGGTCAGCGGAGAGGTTCTCAGCGACAGGAAACCGCGCCCGGCGCGGCGGGCACGCAGACCCTCTTCGTCCACGCCATCCGGCGACACCCAATCATCACCGAGCACCACATCACCGCTGCGGCGTCTCTTGTTGGAGGAGTCTGTGTTGCGCACGAGCGTCCTTTCAGCGGGGCTCATGAAAGGGGCTTACTCTTCGTTGTACCGGTAGCCGATCCCATAGAGCGTTTCGATCGCCGAGAACTCGCTGTCCGCCGTGCGCATCTTCTTGCGCAGACGCTTGATGTGGCTGTCGATGGTCCGATCATCAACATAGACCTGGTCATCATAGGCCACATCCATGAGTTGATCGCGGCTTTTGACAAAGCCGGGTCGCTGGGCGAGCGCCTGAAGCAGCAGGAACTCCGTCACCGTCAGTGACACGTCCTTGCCTTTCCAGCTGACCGAGTGGCGCAGCGGGTCCATCTTCAGCTCTCCGCGCTCAATGACCTTGGCCTCCGGACCGCTGCCGTCGGCATCGCGATCCACGGCCTCCTGCCGCCGCAGGAGCGACCGTATGCGTTCAACGAGAAGCCGTTGGGAAAAGGGCTTCTTCACGTAGTCGTCGGCACCCATGCGCAACCCAAGTACCTCGTCGATCTCATCATCCTTGGACGTGAGAAAAATCACAGGCATCTGGGTTTTCTGGCGAATCCGCTGCAACAGTTCCATCCCGTCCATGCGCGGCATCTTGATATCCAGAACCGCAAGATCGGGCATCTTCTTGTTAAAGGCCTCGAGCGCCGCCAGACCATCGTTATAGGTTTCCACATCGAACCCTTCTGCCTCGAGCGTCATCGAAACCGACGTCAAGATATTCCTGTCGTCATCTACCAATGCGATCTTTGACATAAGAACAGCCTCTCTTGTTGACCCACGCGCTACAGATTTAGCCAAGTCTTCGTGACTTTGGAAATCCGAATCAATCCCAAACCGAGAATCGGCGTGCTTCGAACAACCAATCCGGGCAGAAAGATGGTGGTAATGACTGAATTGTCGCACTTTTCTGATCAGTGGTTCCGCGATCCATGGTATGGTTGCGCTAAACATCGCCTTGGTGGCGCTAACTCGGGAAACCGGCCTGTTCACCGCATTGAGCCACGTGTAAAAGGCAGCGCATATGGTGCCCTGACGATGCGGCCGATTGAGCGGACATGGTCGATGCCGGCGCCGAAACAGGAGATACGACCTAATGACATCTGGACGGGTAAACCCAAATTTTCGCCTAGAGGATCAGGGCATCGCGGGGGTTGAGAACGTACACTACAATCTCCTGGAGCCTGCGCTCATCGAGAACGCCTTGCGTCTCGGCGAAGGCGCGTTGGGCCGGGGCGGATCATTCATGGTCGAAACCGGCAAATTCACCGGGCGCTCTCCAAAGGACAAGCATGTCGTCATGTCCGACACCACCAGGGACACGATCTGGTGGGACAACAACGCAGCGATGGAGCCGGAAGCGTTCGATCGCCTCTATGACGACATGATCGAGCATATGAAGGGCCGCGAGTATTTTGTTCAGGACATGTATGCCGGGGCCGATCCGATCTATCGCGAGAACGTCCGCCTGGTAACCGAACTGGCCTGGCATGGCCTCTTCATCCGCCACATGTTCCGCCGCCCCGATCGTGAAGATCTTGACAGCTTTGTCGCGGATTACACTGTCATCAACTGCCCCAGCTTCAAGGCCGATCCCGAGCGCCATGGCTGTCGCAGCGAAACCGTGATCGCCGTGAATTTCGATCGCAAGCTGATCCTGGTCGGCAGCACCGAATACGCGGGCGAAAACAAGAAATCGATCTTCTCGATGCTGAACTACCTGCTGCCGGAAAAAGGCGTCATGCCGATGCATTGCTCGGCCAATCATGCGGTTGGAAATCCGGTCGACTCGGCGATCTTTTTCGGCCTGTCCGGCACCGGCAAGACCACCCTGTCTGCCGATCCGGACCGGATCCTGCTGGGAGATGACGAACATGGCTGGTCTGAACGTGGCATCTTCAACTTCGAGGGTGGCTGCTATGCCAAGACCATCAACCTGAGCCCCGAGGCAGAGCCCGAGATCTACGCGACGACATCCAAATTCGGGACGGTCATCGAAAATATGGTCTATGACGCGGATACGCGGAAACTGGACTTCAAGGATGACAGCCTGACCGCCAACATGCGCTGCGCCTATCCGCTGGACTACATCTCGAACGCATCGGCTACGGCGATTGCCGGTCATCCCAAGAATATCATCATGCTGACCTGCGATGCCTTTGGTGTGTTGCCTCCGATCGCCCGGCTGACCCCGGCGCAGGCGATGTATCATTTCCTCTCCGGGTTCACCTCCAAAATGGCCGGAACCGAGCGCGGTATCACCGAAGCACAGCCGACGTTCTCGACCTGCTTTGGCGCACCGTTCATGCCGCGCCGGCCCGAAGTCTATGGCAACCTGCTGCGGGACAAGATCGCCCAGCATGGCGCGACCTGTTGGTTGGTGAACACCGGCTGGACCGGCGGCGCCTATGGAGTCGGAAGCCGGATGCCGATCAAGGCGACCCGTGCGCTGCTCACCGCCGCGCTGGATGGTTCACTGAGCGATGTGGAATTCCGCAAGGATCCCAACTTTGGCTTTGAGGTTCCCGTCGATGTGCCCGGCGTGCCCGACGTCCTTCTGGACCCGCGCCGCACATGGAACGACACGGCAGGTTATGACAAGCAAGCGGCCAAACTGGTCACAATGTTCTCGGACAACTTCGAGCAATACCTGCCGTTTATCGACGAAGACGTGAAGGCCGCTGCAATCGGTTGAAACTTGTATATCTTGAGACTCAAATCGCCCCGAGTTTCGGGGGGATTTTTTTTGAGGAATGTCCGCAGGCTGTATTGATCCGCGATGCAGGACAAGGCGGTCATAGGGTTGTGTCAATGACGCCAACCGTTCAGTGTCTCAGCCCTATTGTTCTTCTCTAATGGGCAGAGGTACCATCCATGCAAATCGTCACACATTCATGGCTCTTTTGGGCTATGCTCGCGGCAGTCTTTGCGGCATTGACGGCAGTTTTTGCCAAGGTGGGGGTGGCAGAGATCAACTCGAACTTCGCGACCTTTCTTCGCACTATGGTCGTTGTAGTTGCATTGGGTTTGCTGGTCTCGGCTACCGGGGAAACGCAACCACTCTCAACGATTTCGATCAAGACGAGCTTGTTTCTGGTTCTGTCTGGCTTGGCGACCGGTGCTTCCTGGCTGTGCTATTTCCGGGCACTCCAACTCGGGAAAGTCTCGCAGGTGGCACCAATAGACAAGCTTAGCGTCGTCATTGTGGCTCTGATCGCTGCGATGTTTCTTGGCGAGAAGATGTCGATGACCGGCTGGAGCGGTGTGGGTTTGATCGGCATCGGCGCATTTCTCGTCGCAGTGGCTTAAAGCGTTCCGCGTTAAGCCTGAATCACCTAACGCTGCCTGAAATCATAGATTTCAACGCGTTAGGTGACACCAGATGATCCAAATTAAACGCGAAACGTTCTAGATCAGTTTTTTGGGAAATCGGGGCTCAAAACAGCTCAACGCAGTAGCCGGACACGCCGACTTTTTCCAATCCAGCGGCCGTCGTGCCGCGTCTCTGCGCTCGCGAACTACCCCATCAGCCCGCGTCGCACGAGGTTCAGCCCGGCGACCAGCAACACCACCAGCGTCACCTTGCGGAACGTTCGCTGGTCGATCCGATCCTGCAGCCGCCCGCCCGCCCACATGCCAAGCATGGCCGGCACGACAAGCGCGACAGACAACGGCAAAGTCGTCGCCCGCAATACGCCCGAGCTGACATGCGCACCAAGGAGCGCCAGCGCGCCCAGCCCATAGATCACGCCCTGCACGCGCATCTGTTCCGCCTTGGGCGTGTTCAGCGCCGTCAGATAGGCCACCGTCGGCGGCCCCCAGATGCCGGACAGCCCGCCGATGAAGCCTGCGACGGCTCCGATCAGCGCCTCCACCCATTTGTTGGGTTCGCGCAGGGTAAATCCGAGCCCCGCAAGTTGCGCAAGCGAGAAGAACGAGACCGGTATGCCGATCATCATGAAGAACGTTGCGTCCGACACGCTGCGCAGGAGTTGGGCACTGCTGACCAGAAAGACGAACCCGACGATCAGGAACACACCAAATCGCCGGACCGAGGCAAGCGCCGCGCGCGGTCCATGCCCAAGCGCCTGAACGCAGTTGGCAGTCACCGTCGGCAGAATCAGCCCGGCCAGCACCAGTTCCGGGGCAAGGAACATCCCCAGTCCTGAAACGATGATCATAGGCAGGGCAAACCCGACCATGCCTTTAACAAGTCCCGCAACCGCCGTAATTGCAAATGCAAGAAGAAAGGCACTGGGACTCAGCAGGGCAAAAAGTGATTCCATGCCTGTTATTACCACCACAGTCGCGTGCTGCACCGCCAAAATGACGCGCAACTTTCGAACATAGGGCGCGGCATCAACGTATTTTTGTTGCGCTGCAACTGCGAAATGATTAGGACCGGGCGGAACGAAAAGGAAGAGTGTCTCATGGCCCACGACGGACAGGATCAGACGATGACAAATCAAGAGAACGGGGCGGTGATTCTGCCCGATCTGCTGAAACTCACCGCCGCCGCCCTGCCTGCGGTTCAGAGCTATCTTGACAAGGCGCGCGACAGTGTCCGCACCCGGGTTGTCGAGGGTGACCGCGTATCGGGCGCATTGATCGAGGCCAACCAGACAGCGGCGCACGGGCTGGCGTGGCTGGCGACCTACGCGCAGAGCCTGCAACAGATGCAGGCTTGGGCCGACCGGTTGCAGGCAGACGGCAAGTTTGGCGAGATCGAGCAACTGATCCACCAGATCGCCTTTGGCGAGTACCTGCACCAGATTGCGGGCGGCATCCCGATGAACCAGGGCGAAATCCTGAGATTGCAGGAGCTTGGCCTGAGTTGGGACGCCCTGTCGGGATTTCACTGCGCCGAGGTGCAAACCCTGATGGCCAGCGGAAACACACAGGCGGTGCGCACCCGTCTTGTCGACCTGATGCAGGAACAATCCGCCAATTTCATGTTTGGTGCATCCGGACTCGACGACGAATTGGAAATGATCCGCGAACAATTCCGCCGCTATGCCATGGACAAGGTCGAACCCCATGCGCACGAGTGGCACCTGAAGGATGAATTGATCCCGATCGAGATCATTGATGACCTCGCCGAAATGGGCGTATTCGGCCTGACCATTCCCGAGGAGCATGGCGGGTTCGGCCTCTCGAAGGCGTCGATGTGCGTGGTGTCCGAAGAGTTGTCACGCGGCTACATCGGTGTTGGCAGCCTTGGCACCCGCAGCGAAATCGCGGCCGAATTGATCATCGCGGGCGGCACGGACGAGCAAAAGGCCAAATGGTTGCCCAAGATTGCCAGCGCAGAGATCCTGCCCACCGCTGTGTTTACCGAACCCAATACCGGGTCCGATCTCGGCAGTCTGCGCGCCCGCGCAGTGAAGGACGAAAACGGCAATTACAAGGTCACAGGCAACAAGACGTGGATCACCCATGCCGCACGTACGCATGTCATGACCCTGCTGGCACGAACCAATCCTGACAGCACCGATCACCGGGGGCTGTCGATGTTTCTGGCCGAAAAGACGCCGGGCACCGACAGCGAGCCATTCCCGACACCGGGCATGACAGGTGGCGAGATCGAGGTGCTTGGGTATCGCGGCATGAAGGAGTACGAACTGGCGTTTGACGGGTTTGAGGTCAAGGGCGAGAACCTGCTTGGCGGCGAAGAGGGAAAGGGTTTCAAGCAACTGATGCAAACCTTCGAATCCGCCCGTATCCAGACGGCCGCCCGCGCCATCGGCGTGGCGCAATGCGCGCTGGATATTGCCATGCAATATGCTCAGGAGCGCAAGCAGTTCGGAAAATCGCTGATCGACTTCCCACGCGTTTCCGGCAAGCTGGCGATGATGGCGGTCGAGATCATGATTGCACGCCAGTTGACCTATTTCTCGGCTTGGGAAAAGGACAACGGGCACCGCTGTGATCTGGAGGCCGGAATGGCAAAGCTGCTTGGCGCGCGGGTGGCCTGGGCAGCAGCAGACAATGGCTTGCAAATTCATGGCGGCAATGGATTTGCGCTGGAGTACAAGATTTCCCGTGTGCTGTGTGATGCCCGCATTCTGAACATCTTTGAAGGTGCCGCAGAAATTCAGGCACAGGTGATTGCCCGGCGCCTTCTGAGCTGATCCGAGAGGCACACGCCAAGATTTGGTGCGGCAAGGCCATTTGGGCTTTGCAACGTCAATCGATCCCCAAAGGTCGCTCCTGGTCGCGACAAGTACCGGAGAAACCCATCCCAAAGGATAGGTTCCTACCCTATCGCGCTTGCAACCTATACGTGGGTTACGGTGTGTTCACTCCCGCAATACTGTATTCACTTTCTGATATGTTGATGGGAGACTACCGGGGAATGGAACACTCACAGGATTTGGGTTGGATCGTGGACGCACTGATTGACCTGAACATCTATTGCGAACGCGAAGGGCTTGCCGGCATCTCTGATCATCTCATTCAAGCCATCGAATCCATCGCTCCGACCGTTCGTAATTTGCCGATTACCAGTCTTCATCCGAAAATTGCTCCGGAACATCTCAAGGTTCTCGCCGTGCTCGAACAACGCGGATAAGCTGACTCTTCGCTTGCAACGTGTAGGGCAAGGTGCCAATCCCGTGAGGACACATGCACCGAGCCTGTTTGATCATCGTGGCGCTGAGCCTGACACACTGCACCCGCGACGAAACGGTCGCTGCCTATGGCGGCGCGGACCGCGTCTGGATACTTGCGGAGCTCGGCAATCAGCGCGTTGGAACCCCGATCACCCTTACCTTTCCCGGTTTGGGCAGGATTGCCGGACAGGGTCCCTGCAACACCTACACCGCCAAAATGCTGGCGCCCTACCCCTGGTTTGAAACCGCGAATATTGTCCGAACTCGAACAAACTGCGCTGACCTGGCATTTGAAGATCAATATGTCGAAGCGTTGGCTGGCATGACCCAATCCGAAGTGAGCGGTTCAACGCTTGTGCTTCGAAACGATGCAGGGCGGGAAATGGTGTTTGTTGCGCGCGATTAGTGCATTCGACACAGCATTGGCACATCCGAACATCTTGCGCCTCAGCCGCGATCTGCCTTGAGCACCTCGACAAAGCGCAAGCGCGCTTCAGGCGGTGGCTTGTTTCCCAAAGCAGGGGCGAGCCGCTCTTTCAGGAAATAGCCGGTGGTGCCGAGCGCCTGAAGGATCTCGTCGTCAGACGCGTCGCCCTCGCCCCGCAGGATCGGCGGCAGGGGCAACATCCGGTCGGCCCATTGGCCGGCCCCGGCACGGGACACCGCACGGCCTGATTTGGGAGAGACATAGATCAGCCCATCCGTGACCCCGGTTGCCGCGCAGCTGGAAAGATCAAGGCCAAAGCCCATGTCATCAAGCAACGCAAGTTCCCACCTCAGATAGGCCAGTGGCCAGACTTCGTTCTGACCAAGGAGATCCAGCAATTGTTCGCTGCGCTTGTAGAGCGCCCCATGTGCCTCGCGCTCGGGCAAGCAGAAGGACAGCAACGACGTAACTGCATTCAACCCGGCGAGCGCCATCCGCCCCGACATGGCAGCAGCCGCACGGCTGCGCAGCGGCTCCACCTGATAACTTCCGATGTGATCTTCGAGACGCGCGCGCCAGAGCAGATCAAGCTGAGCACCCGGTTGCAAAACCGGCGCGATCTTGCGACTGGCACCGCCCCGGACCACGCCCGCATGGCGCCCGTGCTCCTCGGTAAAGACGTCGATGATCGCCGCGGTTTCTCCGTGACGACGCATGGTCAGAAGGATGCCGTGATCGCGCCATTCCATACCGCACTAACTCATGCAAATCAGCCGAATTCAAGAGATCGCCGTGAGGGTCAGACACGGGCGCAATTCGGGCTAGTCAGCCAATCCCGGTTCGTCCAGCAAATTGCGCCCGGCACGGTCCTCTATCTCGACCACCCAGAGATCCGGGTCAAACCCACGCTGGCGGGCAATCGCGGCATCCACCTCGAATTCGGACCCCTGCAACAACGTAATCCAGCGCCGATCGCCGGTCATGAGATCAAAACTGCGTTGAAAGGCGGTCGCCTGCCCATCCAGCGTGTTGAGCTTGATCAGAACGGCCCCCGCCGTGTCATCCCCGTGCGCGACAACAAAGGCGGGAATATCCATGCCACGCAGGCGCGCCAGATAGGACTGCACCCAAAATTGCGCGGTCAGGCGGACCATCAGGCACCGTCTTTGAAATCGAGACCCATTTCGGAGTAGCGCTCTGACTCTTCCAGCCAGTTGGGCCGCACCTTGACCTGAAGGAACAGATGAACCTTGCGCCCCAGAAACTCACTGAGGTCCTCGCGCGCGGCCTTGGACACGGCCTTGATGGTCTCGCCCCTGTGGCCCAGCACGATGCCCTTGTGCCCATCGCGCACCACATAGATGATCTGATCGACCCGGGCCGAGCCATCCTTGCGTTCTTCCCAGTTCTCGGTTTCCACTGTCATCTGATAGGGCAATTCCTGATGCAGCCGCAGGGTCAGCTTTTCGCGCGTCATCTCGGCGGCGATCATGCGCATAGGCAGATCGGCGATCTGGTCTTCAGGATAGAGCCAGGGCCCCTCGGGGACTTCGCCAGCCAGCCAGTCTCGCAGCGTTTGAATCCCATGCCCTTTTTCGGCGGAAATCATGAAGGTCTCGGCAAAGCCGTAGCGGTCGTTCATCTCCTTGGCCAGGGCCAGCAACACCTCGGATTGGACCCGGTCAATCTTGTTGATGGCCAAGGCAATCTTGCGGCCCTTGCCGATATCGGACAGCCCTTCGAGAATACGCTCCACGCCTTCGGTGACACCGCGATGGGCCTCGATCAGCAGAACCACCACGTCGGCGTCCGCCGCTCCGCCCCAGGCGGCGGCAACCATGGCCCGGTCAAGGCGGCGGCGCGGTTGGAACAGGCCTGGTGTGTCGACAAATACGATCTGGCTGTCGCCTTCCATCGCCACACCGCGAATGCGTGCGCGGGTGGTTTGCACCTTGTGGGTGACGATCGAAACCTTTGCCCCGACCATGCGGTTCAAAAGTGTCGATTTACCCGCGTTGGGCTCCCCGATCAGCGCGACAAATCCGGCGCGTGTCATGTCTGCTTCTCCAGTTTCTGCAACAGCGCGGTGGCCGCGCCTTGTTCCGCCTGCCGTTTTGATCCGGCGCTGGCCCTTGCCTCTGCCCCGCTTTCCAGCTGCGCGGCAATGGTAAAGACAGGGGCATGATCAGGGCCGCTGCGTTCGAGTTCGACATAGGTTGGCGGCATCTGGCCGCGTGCCTGCGCCCATTCCTGCAAGGCCGTTTTGGCATCGCGTGCATCGGCCTCGACCCCGGCGACACGGTCGCCCCAGAGACGCAGGATCATGTCGCTGGCGGCCTCAAGACCGGCATCGCGATAGACGGCAGCAATCACCGCCTCCATGGCATCCCCGAGCAGCGCCTGTTTGCGTCGCCCGCCAGACAACATTTCCGAACGTCCCAGCTTGAGTACCGCGCCAAGTTCGATCTCTCTGGCCACATCGGCGCAGGTTTCCTTGCGCACCAGCGCGTTGAAACGCGGTGCCAACTGGCCTTCGCTGGCCGCCTCGTCCTTCTCGAGCAAGGCCGACGCCATCACCAGACCCAAAACCCGGTCCCCCAGAAACTCGAGCCGCTGGTTGTCCGACCGCGTCGGCGAGGACACAGACCCATGGGTCAGCGCACGAACCAACAGCTCTGGCCGAGCGAATTCATGGCCGATCCGGCGTTGAAACGCCTGCAGGTCGGCCCCCAGCTTCACTGCACCGCCTTGAAGAACCGATCGCCACGCCAGGTCCAGAAGAACAGCATGGAGCGGCCCGCCGAACTGAACATGATACGATCCGCGCGCCCGATCAGGTTCTCAAACGGCACGAAACCGACACCACCCGCGCTTTGAGGCACGCGGCTGTCCATGGAGTTATCGCGGTTATCACCCATGAAGAAATAATGCCCTTCCGGCACCAGATAGACGCCGGTGTTGTCCAAACCCTGATTGCCGATTTCCAGAATGTCGTGCGAGTTTCCATCCGGAAAAGTCTCGATCAGGCGCTGCTTTTCACAAGCTGCCCCCGGACCGACCGGCCCGTTGGAACAGCGCGGGCGGCTGCCCTGCGGCCCTTGCGGTTCGTAGGTTTCGATGAATACGCCATCGTCCTGCAACTGCACCGGCTGATCGTTGATCGACAACACACCGCCATTGATCTGAATCCTTTCGCCCGGCAGACCGACCAGACGCTTGATGAAGTCACGACCCGATACCGGGTGGCGGAACACGACCACATCCCCGCGCTCGGGCTCGGATCCGAACAGGCGGCCATTGTTCTGCGGGAACACGCCACAGACATCTTCGGCGTCGATATTGATGCCGATGCCCGGCATGATCACACTGGGACAGGACGCGTAGGAGTAACCGTAGGCCATCTTGTTCACAAACAGGAAGTCACCGATCAGCAGCGTCTCCTTCATCGAACCCGAGGGAATCCAGAAGGGCTGAAAGAACAGCGTACGAAACACACCGGCGATAAGCAGGGCGTAGACGATGGTCTTGATCGTCTCGACAATCGCGTTTCCTTTTGTGGCTTTCTCGGCCATGCGGATCTCCGGTATTGCTGGGTTGGGCGCTACATGCGGGGCGGCATGGTCAGTGTCAAGGCGCAGAGTCAGGGTTGGCGCGCGGGCGCGCCTCGATCACGACAAAGGCCTGGGCCCAGGGATGATCGTCGGTCAGGGTCACATGGATTATCGCCTCATGCCCCGGCGGCGTCATCTGTGCCAGCCGGTCAGCCGCCCAACCTGTGACCTCCATGACCGGCTGGCCGGAGCGCAGGTTGCTGACGGCCATGTCTTTCCAGGCGATCCCCATGCGCAACCCGGTTCCCAACGCCTTGGAGCACGCCTCTTTCGCGGCCCAGCGCTTGGCATAGGTCCCGGCCGTGTCCCGGCGTCGCTCCGCCTTTTGCTGCTCAATCTCGGTGAACACCCGGTTGCGGAACCGGTCGCCAAAGCGCTCAAGCGTCCCCTGGATGCGTTCGATATTTGCAAGATCGGTGCCGATGCCGAGAATCATTGATCTGTGGCCCCTTCATCGCCCCACCAATTGCGCAGGTATTCTGCGGTGTCTGCGGTGAAAGTCTCGTTCGCCCACTCTCTGAATGCGTCCCTGGCTTCGGATGCCCTGGTGCTCCAGTCGGGTGCCACCAGGCCGTCATAATATTCTGCAGCGGCGTCCCAAGCCGCTTGGGGCGTTGTCGTCACAATCCTCAAGAGCTCTTCGCCGCTTGGCAGTTCCTCGAAATCCGGCAATTGCTCGCGGATCATTGCGGTGCAATCAAACGCGTCCGTAGCCAACTGCCGCGCGGTCTCGTGGTCGGCTTCGGCGGCAAGTGCAGCTTCCAGTCCGGCCATATCGGCGGCGGTATCGCAGGCGTCCTTGACCTCAAGCGACAGTGCCCCGGCAATGACGGCTACCCCCACGACTGGAATTGCCTCGCCCGCGACCGATGAAATGTTGCGCACCGCACCGCGCTGAACCCGACGGCTGACGCGTTTGGTCGTTTCACGTCCGATTTTCTGCGCGGCCTTGCGCCGGGTCAGCCTTTCGCCCGCTTCGCGCGCCGCGACGGTGGTGACGCCCACGGCATTCAACGCACTGGAAGCGGCAGCATAGACCCCTGTCACCGTGAGAGTGGCGACGTTGAAGGCCAGAGAGGCAACCAACGCAAGAACCGCGAAAATTGTGGCGAAACGGCGGATCAGACGAAACGGCAGGCTCAGAAGCCAGAGGACGCTGCGCATCACACTCTCACGATACCCGGGCCTGATCCATCAGCCGCCGCATTTCGGAAATCGCGGGCTTCAACCCCAGGAAAATGGACTCGCCGATCAGAAAATGGCCGATATTCAACTCGCGTACCTCGGGAAACGCGGCCACCGGAGCGACGGTGTCATAGGTCAGCCCGTGACCCGCGTGTACTTCAAGCCCCAGAGAGTGGGCATAGGCCGACATCTCGCGCAAGGCGTCGAGTTCGCGTTGATGATCCTCCATCCGACCTTCCGAGAAGGCATCGCAATAGGCACCGGTGTGAAGTTCGATCACCTCGGCCCCGATCCGGTGCGCGGCCTCGATCTGACGTTTGTCTGCCGCGATAAAGATGGAAACGCGACAGCCGACGTCGCGCAGGGGGGCAATGAAATGCGCCAACCGGTTTTCCTCACGCGCGACCTCAAGCCCGCCTTCGGTGGTGCGTTCTTCGCGCTTTTCCGGCACGATACAGACAGCATGGGGTTTGTGACGCAATGCAATCGCCTGCATTTCATCGGTGGCCGCCATCTCGAAGTTCAGCGGGATGTTCAGTACGTCCATCAGCCCGTCGATATCTGCATCGCTGATATGTCGCCGATCTTCGCGCAGATGCGCGGTGATCCCATCCGCGCCCGCCTCTTCCGCCAACCGCGCGGCGCGCAGAGGATCGGGATATGTGCCGCCACGGGCATTTCTGACGGTGGCGACATGGTCGATATTCACGCCAAGGCGCAACTGGTGCTGTGTCATCTTACGGCTCTCGCTTCTCGGTCCAGCGGCAGCCTAGTGCATTTCAAAAGAAACATGAATCGTCTTTCGCAGCCTCGCTCCAACGAATTGTATCCGCGCATCCTATTCCGAGCGCCGAGCGGCGTCCTCCTCTGCCTCCGCCAATCTCCGGATCGCATCGAATTTCTTCTTGATCTGCTTCTTGCGCCGCTTTTGATAGGCACGGATGACCGGCACGCTCAAGACATAGCAAACCGTCGCCGCAATCATTCCCGGGATAATCCCTCCGACGAGATATGGCAGGAAAATCTCGCTATAGAAAACACTCAAACCCTGCCAGTCGGGCTCGCGATCTGAAAAGATGGCGACAAAATTGCTCTGGAGATCATGCGCGGCATCGATGAACTTGCCGCCAAATGACCTTGCGGCACCCTCTTCGAATTCCGTACCCAGAATGAAATGTCCGGTCTTGAGCGAGGCGAATCCGATCGGCACATAGGTCAGAGGATTCCCGAAGAATGTCGCCATCAATGCCGCGAGGATATTGCCGTGGATCACTCGGGAGATCAGGAACGCCACCAGAAAATGCATCGTATAAAATGGCGTGAACGTCGTGAAGACCCCAGCCCAAATTCCGCGCGCTATGCGTTCGGGCGTGTCTGGCAGACGTCTGACGCGATGTTTGACGTAGTGAAAGGCGCGGGTCCAACCCCCTTTGGGATATAGGAAATCCGCAATCGCGCGCAGCACTGAGCGTCGGTCACGGCGTCTAAATACCAAGGCGGTTTCCCCTTCGGTCCCGGTCCTGCTTAGCTGACCGCGGCGTGAACCTTGGCCTTTTCTCGAAACCGCTCGACAGCAGCAACATCGCTTTCCGCCTCGAGCGCCAACATCAGCGAGAGCAGTTGTTCCACATCCCGCAGTTCTACGTTGACAATAAGACGATAAAAATCCGGTTTCCTGTCAACGAACTCAAGATCGCTGATATTGGCCTTTTTTTCTCCGATCAACGTGCAAATTCGACCAAGCACTCCAGCGTCATTGCCGATTGTCAGATCCAGCGTCGCGCCATAGACCGCCGGATGGGTGCCGCTGTGCCAATGCAGGTCAACCCAGCGTTCCGGTTGTTCTTCATACTCGCTGAGCCGATCACAATCGATCGCATGCACCACGACGCCTGTGCCACGAAAGGTGATGCCGACAATCCGTTCGCCCGGCAATGGCTGGCAACAGGGTGCGCGTTCAAACGACTGTCCGGCGTTGAGACCGATGACCGCGCGCCGCAGCGGAATCTGATCGCCCTCGTCAGGGGCGAGATCGGGATAGACCGCCTGTACCACATCATGCGCGGTGAGCTCAGCGCTGCCCAACCGGGCCAGCAGCTCCTTGCGGTCCTTGAGCCGCAAATGCCGGGCCGCCGTCGCCAGTGCCTTGTCGGTCGCTTTGCGGCCAACATGATCAAACGCGGCACGGGCGAGTTCCTGGCCAAGTTTGACAAACCGCTCGCGGTCGACTTCCCGCAAGGCTCTGCGAATGGCGGTTCGCGCCTTGCCGGTCGTGGCGATGTCGAGCCATGTGGCCTGGGGAGTCTGGCCTTCCGCAGTGATGATCTCGACCGATTGCCCGTTCTTGAGCCGCGTCCAGAGCGGTACACGCAACCCATCGACCTTGGCGCCGACACAGGCCCCGCCGATGCGGGTGTGAATGGCGTAGGCATAATCAATCGGTGTCGCGCCACGCGGCAGTTTCACCACGTCTCCCTTGGGGGTAAAGCAGAACACCTGGTCCGAATACATCTCGAGCTTGACCGCTTCGAGAAAATCTTCGTGATCTTCCTCGGCATCAAACTGTTCGGTCAGGCTCGAAATCCATTTGGCGGGATCGACCGCGAAGGGGTTCTCGGTACGGACCCCGTCGCGATAGGACCAGTGGGCCGCCACGCCGGTCTCGGCCACATCATGCATCTGGCGTGTGCGGATCTGGACCTCGACGCGCTTGCCGTCCCGGCCCGAAACAGTGGTATGGATCGACCGGTAACCGTTGGATTTCGGTTGGCTGATGTAGTCCTTGAAGCGTCCTGGCACCGCCCGCCAACGCTGATGAATTGCACCGAGCGTGCGATAGCAATCCTCTTCGCTGGCCGTGATGATACGGAAACCGTAGATATCGGACAGACGCGAAAACCCCTGCTCCTTTTCCTGCATCTTTCGCCAGATCGAATAGGGTTTCTTGGCGCGGCCAAAGACCTCGGCCTCGATCCCGGCCTTGTCCAGTTCGCTGCGCATGTCTCCGGTGATCCGATGAATGACGTCGCCGGTTTCCCGCTGCAACGTGATAAAGCGTCGGATGATCGACTGACGGCCTTCGGGATTGAGCACGCGAAAGCTCAGGTCTTCGAGTTCCTCGCGCATCCACTGCATCCCCATGCGGCCGGCGAGTGGCGCATAGATGTCCATGGTTTCGCGCGCCTTTTGCACCTGCTTTTCCTGGCGCATGGACTTGATGGTGCGCATGTTGTGCAGACGGTCGGCCAGCTTGACCAGAATGACCCGCAGGTCCTTGGACATCGCCATGAAAAGCTTGCGGAAATTCTCGGCCTGCTTGGTCTCGTGGCTGGACAGTTGCAGGTTGGTGAGTTTCGTCACCCCGTCGACCAGTTCGGCCACTTCGCGCCCGAACCGGCTCTCGACCTCCTTGAAGGACGCCTTGGTGTCCTCGATCGTATCGTGCAGGAGCGCGGTGATGATCGTGGCGTCATCCAGCCGCTGTTCGGTCAGAATGGCGGCGACAGCAATAGGATGGGAAAAATAGGGTTCGCCGGATTGGCGAAACTGGCCGTCATGCATCTGGGTGCCGTAGTCATAGGCGGCTGCGATGCGAGCGGCGTTTGTTTTCGGGTTGTAGTTGCGGACCAGCGCAATCAAGTCTTCAACTGCAATCATCTGGTCCGCACCCCGGAGTGTCGCGCTCTGGTCAGCCCTGGCCTTGGGCCTCCATCAACTGACGCAGCAACATCTCTTCAGACATGTCATCCTCGGCGGGCTTGTCGGCCTCTGCCCCCATCAGCAGCGCCATGGAGTCGTCTTCGGGCTCGTCAACTTCGATCTGGGTCTGGTTGCTCTCGATCAGACGCTCGCGCAGATCATCGGCACGCTGGGTTTCCTCGGCGATCTCGCGCAGGGAAACGACAGGGTTCTTGTCATTGTCGCGATCAACGGTGATCGCACCACCCGCGGAAATCTCGCGCGCACGGTGGGCGGCAAGCATTACCAGCTCGAACCGGTTCGGGACCTTGTCAACACAATCTTCGACCGTAACGCGGGCCATAGGCGACTCTCCAACAGCAAGTTTCTTTCAGAAAGAGGACGTTTAGTCGGGATCGCACCGATTGACAAGCGCAGAATGCCGCGGCGCAAAGCCCTAAATCGGACGCACGGCCGCCCTTTCATCCTCCGGCAATGCCGCACAAAGCGCGCGCACTGACACCTTGAGCACTGGATGCACCCAGTCCGGAGCGACATCTGCCATCGGTACAAGCGCAAAGGCCCGATCCTGCAAGCGTGGATGAGGCAGGATGAGCTCGTCCGGAGTCGCCCTGATCTGTTCCGCCGCAGGCAGGTCGCGCCAATGTGATTGCCGCGTGAGGTCTGGCAGGATCAATTGATCAAAGGCAAGCAAATCCGCATCCAGTGTCCGCATGCCCCAACGCTGAATCCGCTCACGCTGAAAGGCGGCCTCGACCTCGTGCATCCGGTCCAGCAGTCGCTCTGGCGAAAGCGACGTTTCCAGAGCGACAGCCGCGTTCACATAGTCCGGCCCCGCACCCGCAGGGAAACACGGCGTCGCATAAAAGCGGCTGACAGAACGAATCACCACATCGCGACTTGCCAGCATCTGCACTGCTTTCCGTAGCGTCGTTGCCGTAGGGGAACCCTGGAATGGCAGGTTTCCGCCCAGCCCAACAACGATATTTGACCGATTTCCGAACATTTTTGACCCATTTTCACAATACCGGTACACTTGCGGTACTTGTCGAATTTCCTATTTTAAGCGTACCGACGCGTCAATTTTTACCACTCACTCACTCACGGAGCGTGTCGGGCCGTATTACCGGAAGGATCATTTGATGTTTTATAAGGACGAACGGCTCGCGCTGTTCATCGACGGTTCGAATCTGTATGCCGCCGCCAAGGCGCTTGGCTTCGATATCGACTACAAGCTATTGCGACAGGAATTCATGCGCCGAGGCAAGATGCTGCGTGCATTCTACTACACCGCTTTGCTTGAAAACGATGAATACTCGCCGATCAGGCCACTGGTGGACTGGCTTCACTACAACGGGTTCACCATGGTGACCAAACCCGCCAAGGAATATACCGACAGCATGGGGCGTCGGAAGGTCAAAGGAAACATGGATATCGAGCTGACGGTGGACGCGATGGAACTCGCGCCGCGTGTCGATCATATCGTGCTGTTTTCCGGCGACGGCGATTTCCGCCCCCTCGTGGCCAGCCTGCAACGTCAGGGGGTACGGGTTTCGGTCGTCTCCACGATTCGCAGCCAGCCTCCGATGATCTCGGATGAACTGCGTCGGCAGGCGGATAACTTCATCGAGCTCGAAGAGCTCAAGGAAGTGATCGGACGCCCGCCGCGGGAAATGCCGAGTGAAGCCCGAACCGTTGCAACGGCGGCAGCTGGCGGTCGGTAAAGGACCGTCGCACAGGAAACAGGCAGGGGCGGCGTAATCGCTGCCCCGACATCGGGGTGCGCTGCACTCCGATTGCTGTATCGTTGAGCACGATCGGTTGTGCCGGTCTCGATGATGCCGTTGGCGCAAGAGAATCGAGCGGCGACTCTGGACCATCGGGGCGCAAAGACCTAGGTCTCTGCCCAAGGAGACCACAGATGCCAAAACCCCCGATGACCCTCTACCTTGCAGCCCCGCGCGGGTTTTGCGCCGGTGTCGATCGGGCGATCAAGATCGTCGAAATGGCCCTGCAGAAATGGGGCGCACCGGTCTATGTACGCCACGAAATCGTGCACAACAAATTCGTTGTCGACGGACTGAAAGCCAAAGGCGCTGTCTTTGTCGAAGAACTGGATGAATGCCCCGATGACCGGCCGGTGATCTTTTCCGCGCACGGCGTCCCAAAATCGGTCCCGGCGGCAGCCGCCGCGCGGGAGATGATCTATGTGGATGCCACCTGCCCTCTGGTCAGCAAGGTTCATATCGAGGCGCAGCGCCACGCGGAAAACGGGCTGCAGATGATCATGATCGGCCACAAGGGACACCCGGAAACTGTCGGCACGATGGGCCAGCTTCCTCCGGGCGCGGTCCTCCTGGTGGAAACCGTTGCAGATGTCGCAACCGTGAACGTCCGCGATCCGGACCGGATTGCCTTTGTCACCCAGACCACCCTGAGCGTCGACGACACCGCCGATATCGTCGTGGCCCTGACAGAACGCTTTCCGAACATCGTCGGCCCGCACAAGGAAGACATCTGCTATGCCACCACCAATCGTCAGGACGCGGTCAAGGCGATGGCCCCCTTGATCGATGCGATGCTGGTGGTGGGGGCCCCGAATTCATCAAATTCCCGACGTTTGGTAGAGGTCGGGCTCAAGGCGGGTTGTCCCTATTCCCAACTCGTGCAGCGCGCTGACGATATTGACTGGCGTGCCCTTAAAGGGGTCACGAGCATCGGCATCACCGCCGGCGCTTCTGCACCAGAGGTCCTGATCGACGAAGTGATTGCCGCCGTGCAAGCTCGCCATGACGTCACCATCCAAAAGTTGGAAACCGCCGTTGAAACGGTCGAATTCAAGGTTCCACGGGTGCTGCGAGCCTAGGAAGAGGGGCAGATGATGACCGGCATTCCCAGGGTTCCGCTGATCCTCGGCCTGGCTGGCCTGGTTCCTTTTCTCTGGGGGGCGGCAACCTATCTGAACGGTGATCTTGCCGCCTGGGGCGCATCGCGGTTCGGACCGCGCTTTGTCGGCCCCTATGTCCAACTCTTTTACGGGTCGGTGATCCTCTCGTTCATGTCCGGTGTTCTCTGGGGCTTTGCCGCCATGGCGCGTGGCACGCGGGCAGCGTTCGGGTACGGGCTGTTGGTGATCCCCGCGCTCTGGGCGTTCTTCATGACGGGCGGTGGACCAATCACTGCGGGAACCAACCTGATCTTCGGATTTGCCGGTCTGCTGCTTCTTGATTTTGCGTTCGCGCACTGGGGACTCGCGCCGTCCTGGTGGACACGGCTGCGCGTACTGCTGACAACTGTCGTCATCTTGTGTCTGCTGGTCGGAGTGCTGCTATGAGCGAACGTGAAACCCTGAACGTCTATGACGATCAAGCCGAGACCTATCAGAAGATCATGGCCGATTGGGACGACCCCGCATTTGCCGATTTCCTTGCGGAAATGCCCCGGGGCGGCGCGGTGCTCGATCTCGGTTGTGGCCCGGGACACGCGGCAGCGCGCATGGCCGACACCGGGCTGCACGTCATCGCAACAGATGGTTCACTGGAAATGATCCGCCTTGCCGCACAACATCCCGGCGTCTCGGCCAGGCAGGCGACCTTTGACGAGATTGACGGTCAGTCGATCTATGATGGCATCTGGGCGAGCTTTTCGCTGCTCCATGCCCCGCGTGCAAAGTTCCCCCTGCACCTTGCCGCCCTTCACCGCGCCGCCAAACCCGGTGCACGGCTGCATCTGGCGATGAAACTCGGCCGCGGCGAGGCGACAGATCGGCTGGGCCGGTTCTACAGCTACTACAGCCGCGACGAGTTGGAACAGTATCTGCAAGAGGCCGGTTTCACGGTTGCATCCCACCGCACCGGCAGGGAAAAGGGGCTGGCCGGAACCCTTGATGAATGGATCGCCATAGCCGCCCATGCCTGATCTGATTGCCTATACCGACGGAGCCTGCTCCGGAAATCCCGGCCCCGGTGGCTGGGGTGTCTTGTTGCGTGCGATGGACGGCGAACGCGTCATCAAAGAGCGCGATATATGCGGCGGCGAAGCCGATACCACCAACAACCGGATGGAGCTGCTGGCGGCCATAAATGCGCTGAACGCGCTGGATCGCGCCAGCCCGATCACGATCGTGACCGATAGCCAGTATGTTAAGAATGGCGTCACCAGCTGGATTCACGGCTGGAAAAGGAACGGCTGGAAAACCGCAGCGAAAAAGCCGGTCAAGAATGCCGACCTCTGGCAGCAACTTGACACGGCACAGGCGCGGCATAACGTGACCTGGGAATGGGTCAAGGGCCACGCCGGACACCCGGAAAACGAACATGCCGACGAACTCGCCCGCGCCGGGATGGCCCCGTTCAAGACCAAGGCAGCAGGCAAATGAGTTTTCTGGCGCTGCTGGATTTCAGCTCGGTTCTGGTCTTTGCCCTGACCGGCGCGCTGGTTGCCAGCCGGGCGCAGCTCGACCTTGTTGGCTTTGCCTTTATCGCCTGCCTGACGGCCGTTGGTGGTGGGACCGTGCGCGACGTTTTGCTGGGGCGCGATCCGGTCTTCTGGGTCGGGCAGCCCGCCTATGTGTTGATCTGCGTGGCGGCGGCGATCTTTGTGTTCTTCACCGCGCATCTTGTCGAAAGCCGCTATCGCTGGCTTTTGTGGCTCGACTGCTTTGCGCTTTCAATTGCCGTCGCGGCGGGGACAGGCGTTGCCCTGTCCTTTGGTCAGCCCGGTGTGATCGTCGTGCTGATGGGGGTCGCAACCGGCTGTCTGGGCGGGCTGATGCGCGATGTCGTGGTCGGTGAAATTCCTCTGGTACTGAAGCAGGGAGAGCTTTATGCCACCGCAGCCCTTGCCGGATCGGGTGCCGCGATGATTGCGCTGAGTGTGGGCATCCCAACGCGCCCCGCACTGCTGATCGCGGCGGCCACATGCGGCATACTGCGTGCAGGGTCCCTGATCTTTGGCTGGAGCCTGCCGGTCTATAAAAGCCGCCCGCCGAAGGTCTAATCGGTCATAGATGCCCAAGAAAGCAGCGTGCGTGAAACTGGCGTGCCACCAAAGGGCAAGGCCGCGCATGTCTTTTTCGTCGAATTCTGAAACGATCTAACGCCGATAGCGCTGCCAAAGCCAGATCAGCAACATCGCGCCCAGCACCGCGCCGACAAATCCCGCCATTGCGCCCATGATCGTGGTCAACGTCCGCAGGATCAGTCCGCCGATCAATGCGCCCGCAATCCCGATGAACATGGTGGTGGGAATATCCGATTCGAAGCGCATCAGCCGGGTTGCGATGAACCCGGCCGCCGCCCCGACAACCATTAGCATGATGATGCCCATATCACCGCCCTCCGCGGCGCCAGTGAGTTGGCACGATGATCAGGGCGCCGACCGACGAGGCGATGGCATTGAGACCGGGCGATCCGAACCCGATGCCGAACATCAGCCGCACGAAATAGAACAGGAACGCCCCGCCGATACAGATGATGATCGATGGCAGATACCCGTTGCGGGTAAACCCGGTCTTTTCCCCGACATAGCCGACGAGTCCGGCAATCACCACGGTCCCTATCAGGGTCGGAAACATCGTGCCTCTCCTAAAGCTGCGTGCCCTTTGGCACCGGGCATCCGCGCAGGAATGTCTCTGCATCCTGCGCGCCTTTGCCTGCCCGCTGCAAGCGCAAGAGCGATATTGCGCCGTTTCCGCAGGCAACGGTCAGGAAATCGTCCTGCACCTGGCCCGGCGGCCCCGCCCCGGAAGCAAGCCGTGAGGCCAGCACCTTTATCCGCTGTCCCGCAATTTCGGTCCATGCTCCGGGAAAGGTCGACAGGCCGCGAATCTGGCGGTCGATTTCGACCGCTGGCCGCGCCCAATCGATCCGTGCCTCGGCCTTGTCGATCTTTGCGGCATAGGTGACGCCCGTGTCCGGCTGCGGGGCCGGTGGCAGGTCATCCAACCGTTCCAGCGCCTGCACGATCAGGTCGGCTCCCATCGCGGACAACCGATCATGTAATTCTGCGGTGATTTCCTCTGTGCCGATCGCGGTCTCGGCACGCATCAGGACCGGGCCGGTGTCCAACCCAGCCTCCATCTGCATGATGCAAACGCCGGTTTTCGCATCTCCGGCCATGATGGCGCGGTGAATTGGGGCAGCTCCTCGCCAACGCGGCAACAGGCTGGCGTGGATGTTCAGACAGCCGCGTGTCGGGGCGTCCAGTATCGCCTCTGGCAGAATGAGGCCATAGGCGACAACAACAGCGATATCGGCATTCAGCGCCCGCAACGCGACCTGTGCCGTCTTGTCGCGCAGCGATACCGGATGCCTTACGGCAAGACCTATCGCCTCGGCGCGAGCCTGTACCGGGCTGGGGCGCTCTTTCTTGCCGCGTCCGGCGGGTCGCGGGGGCTGGCAATAGACGGCCGCGATCTCATGTCCGTCCGCAACCAGCGCATCCAGCACCGGCACCGAAAAATCGGGCGTTCCCATGAAGATAATGCGCATGTCTGCCTCCGTCAGGCGGGGATTAATCCGCCAGTTTCCTTGCCTTGCGCAAGAGCATGTCGCGCTTCACCTTGGACAGACGATCAAAATACAAGCGCCCGTTCAAATGGTCGATCTGGTGCTGCACACTGGTCGCCTCGATGCCCACGAAATCGCGCCGCGTGATCACACCGGTTTCGTCCAGATAGCGCACCGTCACAGCGCGTGGGCGCGTGATCTTGGCGGACAGGCCCGGCAAATTCGGGCTGGCTTCCTCATGTTCGCGCAGTTCGACCGAGGCATGCAGGATTTCCGGATTGGCAAGCCGAACGGCCTTGCCCCGCTCGGTCGAGCCGTCCACAACTGCCAGACGCAGCATCACGCCGATCTGCGGAGCCGCGAGGCCAACGCCCGGCATTGCCTCCATCGTGTCGATCATGTCGTCCCAGATCGCGCGGATCTCGTCAGTGATCTTATCGACCTTTGCCGCCGGCGTGCGCAGGCGTTTGTCGGGCCATGGAATACAGCGGCGCATGGTCATGGCTGCACCGCATATCGGGATTCGGCCGCCTTGCGTGTGGGCGCGTCCAGATGCTGGAGTGTCACGATACCGTTCAGATGATCCAACTCATGCTGCGCGCACCGCGCCCATGTCCCGTCAAACCTCTGGGCCTGCTCTTGGCCTTGCGCATCGGTCCAGACCATGACCACCCAATCGGGCCGGTTGATCGTCGTGGTGATACCGGGAATGGACAAACATGCTTCCTCGGCGTCCGATTTACGCTCGGACGTCTCGATGATCCGCGGGTTTACAAAAACCATCGGGCTGGGTTCCGCTTCCTTCCAGGAGACGTCGATCACAAACAGGCGCTTCATCACCCCGACCTGAGGTGCCGCCAGACCACGACCGGGCGCGGCATACATGGTGTCAAACAGGTCGGCAATCAGATCGCCAATGTCCTCGCCCGCATTCACCGGTTCGCAGATCGTCTTCAACCGCGTATCGGGCCAGCGCAAAATCGGCAGAACGGCCATTTCAGTCGCGCGCCCGTTCGCGTTTCAGTTTTTGCATCTTGCGTGTGATCATCTGCCGTTTCAGGGGTTTCAGATAGTCGATGAACAGCTTGCCGTTCAGATGGTCGATCTCGTGCTGCACACAGGTCGCCCAGAGCTTGTCAAAACTCTGCTTTTGCGGATTCCCCTGCTGGTCGACCCACGCCACCTCGACCTCGGCGGGCCGGGTCACTTCCGCATATTGGTCCGGAATCGACAGACAACCTTCCTCGTAAACGCTGGTTTCGTCCGAAACCGCGACGATCTCGGGGTTGAACATCACGGTGGGGCGCGGGGCCGCGCCTTCTTCCTTGACGCAATCCAGCACGATCAGCCGCTGCATCACGCCAACCTGCGGCGCGGCAAGGCCAATGCCCGGCGCGTCATACATGGTCTCAAGCAGGTCATCCGCCAGTTTGCTCAGTTCACCGGTGATGTCGTCAACCGGGGAACAGACCTTTTTCAGGCGGGGGTCGGGATGGATCAGAATGGGCCTTTTCATGCCGTTTCATTTAGGCGATTGCCCCGCGCATCGCAACGCCCCTTGCACCGCGGATCAAACCCGATAGCTTGCGCCGCAAACAAGGAGAGCCGCATGACCTTCAACGACCCGATCGACCGCCGCGGGACCCGGAGCAGCAAGTGGGACAAAATGGAGGCGCTGTTTGGTGTCTCGGCCGTTGACGGGCTGGCCATGTGGACCGCCGATTCCGACTACCCCACCGCGCCCTGCGTGATCGAAGCCCTGCGGCAGGCAGCGGATCTTGGAGTCTTTGGCTACTCCTGGGAATATCCGGAATATCTGGCCGCCGTGAAATGGTGGATGCGCAATCGCCATGGGTGGGACGTCGACACCGACTGGATTCTCACGTCGCAGGGCCTCGGCAATGCCATTGCCCTCTGTCTCGATGTCTGGAGCAAACCGGGCGATGGTGCGGTCATCTTTACGCCCGTGTACCACGAGTTTGCCGCCAAGATTAAAAAGACCGGGCGCGAAGTCGTCGAATGCCCGCTGGTCCGCGAGGGCGATACCTATGCACTTGATCTCGACGATGCTCAGAGCCGGCTGAGCGGGACCGAAAAACTGCTGATCTGGTGCTCTCCGCAAAACCCGTCGGGGCGCATCTGGACTGGCGACGAATTGCGCGCCGTGGCCGGTTTCGCCGCGCGCAACGGCCTGATCCTGATCAGCGACGAAATCCACCATGACCTGATCATGCCCGGTAACAGCTTTGTACCCATGGACATCGCCAGCCCCGGCACCCGCGCCAATGCGGTCTATCTGACGGCCGCATCAAAGACGTTCAACATCGCAGGCCAGCGGACCGGCAACATGATCATCCCCGACGCGGATCTGCGCGCTGCCATGCGCAAACGGCTCAGCACACTTGACTATGCCCCGAGCGCCCTGGGGGTGAGAATGATCGAGGCGGCCTATTCCCCCGAAGGCGCCGATTGGGTGGACGGGCAGATACGGCATCTGGATGGCAACAGAAGGCTTTTTGACGACGCCATAGCATCGATTCCGGGACTCTGGTCGATGCCGCTTCAGGCAACTTACCTTGCCTGGGTCGACTTTTCAGGAGCCGGCATGGATGACCCCGAAATAGAGAAGAGGCTGCGCGTGGACGCCAGGATCGCGACCTCGCCCGGCGTCGGGTTCGGTACCGGGGGACGGCAATTCCAGCGTTTCAACCTGGCGACTCAGAGATACCGGGTCGAGGAGGCCTGCAATCGTCTGCGCGAGGCGTTCTCGGACCTGCAGTAATCAGTCGCGGGGCAGCAAACCCATGGGCGCATCCGGTTCTCGATAGTGATCCAGAGGCGCCTTGTCCGACGCGGCCGTGTTGCGTTTGAATTCATATCGCCGTTCACCGGCCTCGGATTCCGAGGCGATGATCAGGCACTGACAGACGTGCCGCCCTCCATCGTAAAGGTCAACGAGCCCGCGCAGCAAGGGCGCGGTTTCCTCTTCGACAGAGAAACCGTCGCGCCACTGTCTCAGAACCGGGAAATAGATGTCACCAACCTGGACCCGCAGGCGGCTCACCTTTTTCAACGCCGCAAGGCGCGCCACATTCAATTGCAAACGAACATCATCAGAAACATAAGTCGACACGAGCTTGACCTCCCCAGGCTGCGAGCAAAGCCTGCCGCCCCCCCGGATTATTTCAACCCCTTTTCTGACCTTGGCGGCGTTTCCGCACAGGATGTGTTGCGAAATGGCTCCGTGATCGTCGAGCGATGTGCAGACGTGCAGGGGGCCTGCGCGCAACTGCCGATTGGCGGCGCAGGCGCATCGCACTAGGTCTGTCTGGTAATCACGGAGACTGCAATCATGGGACAACTGGTGGGCGGCATCTGGCAAGACGCGCGGATCAACACGGTCAAATCAGACGGCAGCTTTGATCGCGCCAGTTCGGTCATGCGCAACTGGGTCACACCGGATGGCCAGCCCGGCCCGACAGGGCGCGGCGGATTTGCCGCCGAATCCGGGCGCTATCACCTTTATGTCAGCTATGCGTGCCCCTGGGCGCATCGCACGCTGATCTTTCGGCAACTCAAGCAGTTGAGCGATCACATCCCGGTTTCCGTGGTGCATCCGGACATGCTCGGCTCGGGCTGGGCCTTCGAGAAGGATGAGCATGGCGCGACCGGAGATGATCTCTTTGGGTCCGACTTCATGCACCAGATCTATACCCGCGCCGATCCGAGCCATACCGGGCTAGTCACGGTGCCGGTCTTGTGGGACAAGGCGCAGGAAACCATCGTCTCTAACGAAAGCGCCGAGATCATCCGCATGTTCAACTCTGCGTTTGACGGGCTAACAGGAAACACCGATGATTTTTGGCCTGCCGAATTGCGCGACGGAATTGATGCGGTGAACGCGCGGGTCTATGACACTATCAACAACGGCGTTTACAAAGCCGGGTTCGCCACCAGCCAATCGGCCTATGACGCGGCGGTCGGACCGCTCTTCGAAAGCCTCGACTGGCTTGAAGACCGTCTTTCAACGCAACGCTACTTGCTGGGTGATCGGGTTACAGAGGCCGATTGGCGATTGCTGACAACACTGCTGAGGTTTGATTCCGTCTATCATCTGCATTTCAAATGCAACCGTGCGCGGCTGATCGATTACGTCAACTTATGGGACTATACCCGCGAATTGTATCAGTGGCCGGGCATCGCGGCGACGGTCAACATGGAACATATCGTCCGCCACTATCACTATAGCCATGAAACCATCAATCCAAACCGGATCATCCCGATCAACCCGATTGTCAACTGGTCAGCCCCGCATGGGCGCGATCAGCGTGGCGCGGCGTAATGTTCGACCATCGCCGCCAGGTCCTCTGGCGGCGTTTCGCTCTGAACATAGGCACAGGCATTGGGAGAATGGGCAAAGATCGACCCGTCCGAAAAGAAGCTGGTGTTGGTGACAAAGATCACCCGGGCGTCCGGTCTGCGATAACTCGCAAAATCCGCGACCGCCAGCGCGCTGCCATTGTCGAGCACCAGATCAAGCACGATGATCTCGTAGTCATTGGCGGAGAGCGACATGATCGCCGCCTCCTGACTGTGAACCAAACTCACATTGGCACCTTGTCTTTCAAGATGGCGGCGCCACAATAGACCTAATTCTGGTCTGCTTTCTACAATAAGCACTTTCATACAATCACCCGGGCACCGTTCTAAGTTCTACCTTCCATGTGTGCCTCTTACCCCTACCTAGACTGATGTTCCCAATCCCTTAACAAAACCTTAACGGCACTCGGCGGTGGTTCACCCTACGACAACATCCTTGTGATTCCGGCGAAAATCCGCTTGAACGTCCGCAAATCTTGACGAAAACGTGAAGTCTCATCAAATGCCTTTCTTGCCCAAGCACAGGAATCCCGCCGACCTTGAGAGCGACGGACGAATCAACACATCTGTTCGGCATTGCGCCCAAAACCGAGACGAATGGATGGGCTTGCCCACCGGGATCAACCCCGCGCCCGACCCGCTTTTGCAAGTTTGCGTGCAGGTCTGGAGGGCACGACCGGACGCCGCCGCCGCATGGCCAAATTGGCTGAAAGAGCGGCACATCTGGTCGCGTCGCTTCCCCTGCTCCACAAGGTCTCTGCGCCCCGGAATGCAAGCGGCCGATAACCGGCAGGCGTCGGCGTGACCACTGCCCTGGCTCTTGTGCTTGCATTGATTATTGACGCTTTGCTGGGCGAGCCCGGCTGGCTATGGTCTCGCCTGCCCCATCCGGCGGTGCTTGCCGGGCGGGTCGTTGGCTGGCTGGACCGGATGCTGAACAGCGGCATTGCGCGTCGGCTGAAAGGTGTGCTCGCGATGCTGATCCTGATTGCAGGTGCCGCTGGCGTGGGAACTCTGCTTGCGTCCGGAGGGCCGGTTCTCGAAATCCTGTGCGCCGCGGTCCTGCTCGCCCAAAAATCCCTGGTCCAGCATGTCTCGGCGGTCGCAAAGGCACTGCGCCTGTCGTTACAGGACGCGCGCATGACGGTGGCCATGATCGTCAGCCGTGATTGCCGCGACATGACCGAGGCGCAGATCGCACGCTCGGCGATTGAAAGCGCTGCCGAAAATCTCAGCGATGGTGTGGTCGCACCCGCCTTCTGGTTCCTGATCGGTGGCCTTCCCGGCATCCTTGTCTACAAGGCGGTGAACACTGCAGATAGCATGATCGGGTATCGCAATGACCGTTACCTCGCATTCGGATGGGCGGCGGCCCGGCTTGACGATGTATTGAACCTGATCCCCGCCCGCCTGACCGGCCTGATGATCGCGCTTCTCGCGGGACAGTTGCGCCAATGGCCGGCAATTGCGCGGGACGCACACCAGCATCGCTCGCCCAATGCGGGCTGGCCCGAGGCGGCCATGGCCCGCGCTCTTGATCTCGCCCTTGCAGGGCCGCGCAGCTATGATGGCCAACTTCGGCAACTCGCATGGGTCAACGGTGCCGCGCGCAAGGACATCGGCGCCAGCGACATCGAGGGTGCCGTGAACATCCTCTGGCGGGTATGGGCCCTGTTGCTTGGTTTTGTGATTGCGATTGCAACGCTGCTTGTGCTGCCGATAAGTTGACGAGACTGTCATAACCGACCGGGCTTTTCATGCGCATTTTCCCTTTTTTCCTGTTCGCCTTGCTTGCCGCGGGCCCACTCCATGCAACCTGCGGGGGGTCATTCTCCACATTCGTCGCCGCGTTCAAGACCGAGGCGATCGCGGCAGGATACGCCCCCGAAACCGTCGAAGATTTCTTTGCATCCGCACAACAGGATCAAGGTGTTCTGCGCGCGGATCGGTCTCAAGGGGTGTTTCAGAAACCTTTCATCGAATTCTCGCGCAGGCTGATCTCGCAAAACCGGATTGACCGGGGTCGCCGCAACGCCACCAGGTACAAATCCGTATTTGACCGGATCGAGGCGGAGTATGGGGTGTCGCGCGGCGTCCTGCTCGCCTTTTGGGCGTTTGAAACAGACTTCGGAGCGATTCAGGGAGATTTCAACACACTGAATGCGTTGCTGACGCTGTCGCATGATTGTCGACGTCCCGATCTGTTTCGCCCGCAGGTTCTTGCCGCACTGGAGTTGTATCAGCGCGGAGATTTCAGCCCGACCCGAACCACCGGAGCCTGGGCAGGCGAAATTGGCATGGTCCAGATGCTGCCAAGCGACATTCTGGAAAGCGGGATTGACGGTGACGGCGACGGGCATGTGACCCTCAAGACGTCCGCCGCGGATGCCCTGATGTCTGGCGGGCGCATGTTGGCGGCGCTCGGTTGGCGCGCAGGCGAACCCTGGCTTCAAGAGGTCGTGATTCCCGGTTCGCTGGACCTGTCACACACCGGCATCAACCATACCAAGACGGTCGCCGCCTGGGCTGCGCTTGGCGTCATGGCGCGACAAGGCGAAATGGCTGCGGGTGATTTGCAGGCATCGCTGATCCTGCCACAGGGACACAAGGGGCCGGCATTCATCGCCTACCCGAATTTCAACGTCTATTTCGAATGGAACCAGAGCTTTGTCTATGTACTGACGGCCGCATACTTCGCGACGCGGCTTGAAGGGGCAACCGTCTATGACGCCGGAAATCCCAACCCGGGCCTGACCGGTGCGCAGATGAAGGCGTTGCAGGCAAAGCTGCAGGACCGTGGCCATGACGTCGGAAAGATCGACGGGATCCTGGGCGCGCGTACCCGCCGCGCTGTTCAAGCCGAACAGGTGCGAATTGGCCTGCCAGCCGATGCCTGGCCGACCGCCGCACTGCTGTCCCGCCTCTAGGATCGTCCGGGGCAGATTGGAGCACGGTGCCGGTCTTCACAAAAAAATTTGCGAGACGTGGAACCGAACCAGCAGTGTGCCTGTTGTCCTGCCATATGAAGACGACGCCGGAACACAGAGACCGGCGCACTCGAACCGAAGGAGAAATCGAGATGAAACAGTTGCTTGCAACCACAGCTCTTTCCTTGGCCCTTGTCGGACCGGCATTTGCGACGGACACCGCCAAGAAGGATGAAACCGCGCTTGAACAGACCGGCGATGCGATCAAGCAAACGGCGAGCGACGCCGCCGAGGCAGTCGAGAACACAGCCGACGATGCCGTTGCCGCAACCAAAAAGGCTGCTGATGCGACCGCCGAAAAAACCGAGAACGCCATTGACGCAGCCGGCGATGCCACCCGCGAGGCGAACCAGGAGTTGACCAACGACGCCACGCCGGGAATGGTCACGCCACCTGCGGCCGTACCGCTGGAAGGCTATGCGCTTGTCGAGCCGACCGAAGTCACCGCCGAAGAGCTTGACGGTGCCCGCGTCTATGACAGCAAGAACGAATGGATTGGCGAAATATCCGAGATCGTCTTGAACAACGATGGCGAGATTGAAACCCTGGTCGTGGATGTGGGTGGCTTTCTGGGTATCGGCGAAAAGCCCGTTGGTCTTGGCTTTGAAAGCTTCAGCCTGCAGAAAGAACAGGAAACCGGCGAATTGCGAACCATGGTTTCGTCAAGCAAGGAAGAACTTGAGCAGCTGCCGGAATACGACAGCTAAAGCGTTTCGCGTCAAACCTGAATCACCTAACGCTGCCCGAAATCTCAGATTTCAACGCGTTAGGTGATACCAGACGACCCAAGTTAAACGCGAAACGCTCCAAGAGCGACAACACCAAAGGTGCAAAAGGGCCCAACGGGGCCCTTTTCGCGTTTTCGGGTGGTTCAGGCCACCATGGATTCCGCCTTTTTCAGATCGACAGATACCAACTGCGACACGCCTTGTTCGGCCATCGTAACACCGAACAGGCGGTCCATCCTGCTCATGGTGACGGCGTGGTGCGTGATGATCAGGAACCTGGTATCGGTCTGGCGGCACATCTCGTCCAGCAGATCGCAGAACCGCGTCACGTTCGCATCATCCAGCGGCGCGTCCACTTCATCCAGAACACAGATCGGTGCCGGGTTGGCGAGGAACACCGCAAAGATCAGCGCCATAGCGGTCAGGGTCTGCTCGCCACCTGACAACAGCGACAAGGTGCTCAGCTTCTTGCCCGGCGGTTGGCACATGATTTCGAGCCCGGCCTCCAGCGGATCATCGCTTTCCACCATCACAAGATTGGCCTCGCCACCGCCGAACAAATGCTTGAATAGCAGTGAAAAATTGCTGTTCACCTGTTCAAACGCCGTCAGCAGCCGTTCGCGACCTTCACGGTTGAGACCGGCAATACCGCTGCGCAGCGTCTTGATCGCCTCTTCCAGATCGGCCTTTTCGCTCTGCAGGGTGTCGTGCTCTTGCTGCACCTCCTTGGCGTCTTCCTCGGCCCGCAGGTTCACCGCACCCAAGGCGTCGCGCTGCCGCTTGTGGCGGCTCACCTCAGCCTCGAGCGTTTCCGCATCCGGCATCTGGTCAGGGGTCACATCAAGCTGATTGAGCAACTGGCTGGGCGTCAGTTGCTGATCGTCGGCAATCCGCTCGGCCGCATGGCTCACGCTTTCGCGGGCGGCTTCCATCCGGGCCTCGGCACGGGCCCGCGCCTCGCGCGTTTCGGAGGCTGTCCGTTCGGCTTCACGTTCGGCCTGCACCGCATTTCGTTGCGCGCTTTCGCCGGTCGACAGGGCATCTGCGGCGTCAGTGCGCCGCACCTCGGCCTTGGTGATCTCAATAGAGAGTTCATCACGCTTGGCGGCGATTTCGGCAGGCACGGCGCTGGCTTCGTCCAGTTCCTGCTCTGAAACGGCCTTGCGCTCGGCCAGTTCGGAAATCCGCTTCTCCGCCGTCTCAAGCCGATGACGCCAGCCGCTCAACTCCTTGGTCACGTCCTGGCTACGGCGCGTGCGCGCATCGCCTTCACGGCGCAGCTCATCGTGGGCAGACCGGCGCGACATCATCGTGATCCGGCTGGCCTCGACGGTCATCTTGATATCATCCGCCGCCGCCCGTGCCGCATCCAGATCGCCAAGATCGTCCAGAGCCCGTTCGGCCTCGCGAAGTTGCGCGCGCGCGGACATCGCCTCTTCCTCGTGCCGGGTTACCGCGAGACCCAGCGATTCGAGCCTCCCCTTTGCAAGATTTCGATCCGCTTCGGCACGGCTCAGCGCGCGACCGGCATCTGTCACCGCCCGGTCGGCATCACGGCGTGCGATCCGTGCGCGTTGATCGGCTTCGGCCAGATCGCTCAGGGTTCTGGTCAGTGCCTCATGCGCCTGCGCGGCCCCTTCTGCCCGCGCGGTCGCTTGCACCAGGGATTGCTTGAGTTCTTCCAACCGGTTCAGTTGCTGCAATCGCAGGGCCGCCGCACTCGGCGCGTCCTCGGCCCAGGCCCGAAAACCGTCCCACCGCCACAAATCGCCGTCGAGCGACACCAGCCGCTGCCCCGGTTTCAAGTCCCCCTGCAGACGCGGCCCGTCGTCGGCTGCCACCAGACCGATTTGGCTCATGCGGCGCTGCAAGACGTCCGGGACCGACACATGGTTCGACAGCGGCGTGATCCCGCCCGGCAATCCCTGCGTTTGCGCATACGCCGACAGTACCGTCCAGCCGGATGGCCCGTCGCCTTCAACCTCTGGTGCCCGCAGATCATCGGCCAACGCCGCCCCAAGCGCCTTTTCGAATCCCTGCTCGACCTGCAACCGGTCGAGCACCTGGCCACCCTCGGCCGTGTCTCGCTCAAGAAGTTTGCTCAGCGCGGTGACTTCTGCCTGCAAGGCATTCAATTCGCCGGTTGCTTCTGACCGTTCTGCCCGCGCATCGGCCTCGCGCTCATGCGCCTCTGCCCGGTCTGCCTCGGTCTGGCTCAATGCGTCCTCGGCGTTTGCAGCCGACTCGACCGCAGCCTCTTCGGCGGCGGTCGCCATCTCCAGATCCTGCCCCGCCTTGTCCAGCGCCGCCCGTGATGCAGCCATCGCCTCGCGTGCTTTTGCCGCCTCCGCCTCGGATTTGGCTTGTGTCTTGCGGCTGTCTTCCAACAGGCGCTGCGCCGACTGATAGCGAGCGGCAAGGCGCGCAACGTCCTCGGTCTGCTGTGCCAGATCGGTTTCCCGCGCCTGCAATACAGACGCCGCCTCCGTCGCCATTTCCGCAGCTTCAACAAGCCGATCTTCGTGCCCCTCACCGGCCTTGGCAAGCTCGCACAATTCCCAGTCCAGCCGTTCGATCGTGTCATCCGCATCCCGGTTCAGACCGGTCTCCCGGTCGATGTCGCGGCCCAACTGCTCGATCCTGCCCGTCAGCGTGTCGATCGTCTGCTTGGCGCGGTTCTCCTGGTCGGTGAGCGTATCGCGCTGCACCTGCAAGCGTTGCAAGACGGCGGCGGCAATCGCCTCTTCTTCGCGCAACGGCGGCAACGCCTCTTCCAGTTCCGTCCGCAGCTTGCCTGCCTGCCGCGCCGCTGCTTCGGCCTGTGCCGCCTCGGTGGTGCGTCCGCGCAAGACGTCCTCGGCTGCGGCACGCGCGGCGTCGGCTTCCTTCCAGCGGCTATAGAGCAACATGCCCTCGGCCTGACGCAAGTGTTCGCCGATTTGACGATACCGCGCCGCCTGCCGGGCCTGCCGGGCCAGTTGCGCCAGGTGTGTCGCCAACTGTTCGATCACGTCATCCACGCGCAGGAGATTGCTTTCGGCGCCCTTGAGTTTCAGTTCCGCCTCGTGCCGTCGCTGATAGAGCCCCGAGATCCCTGCCGCCTCTTCAAGAATACGCCGCCGCGCCTTGGGTTTGGCGTTGATCAGTTCCGCGATTTGCCCCTGACGGACAAGCGCGGGTGAATGTGCGCCCGTAGAGGCATCCGCGAACAGCATCTGAACGTCTCGGGCGCGCACATCCTTGGTGTTCGCCTTGTAGGCGCTGCCCACGTCCCGCGTGATGCGCCGCACGATATCCACCGTGTCGGCCTCGTTGAAACCCGTGGGTGCCAGTCGGTCCGAATTGTCGATATGAAGGCAGACCTCGGCAAAGTTGCGTGCGGGCCGGGTTGCGGCTCCGGCAAAGATCACGTCCTCCATGCCACCGCCCCGCATCGCCGTGGGCCGGTTTTCCCCCATCACCCAACGCAATGCTTCAAGCAGGTTCGACTTGCCACAGCCATTCGGACCCACCACGCCCGTCAGACCATCCGCGATGATCAGATCGGTTGGATCAACAAAGCTCTTGAAGCCGGTCAGTCGGAGTTTGGTAAAGCGCACTGTCGGACCTGTCCTGATTCCTGCATGAGTCCGAAATGTGCCGCCTAGCCCCCCACCGAGTCAACGCGTTTACGCTCTATCTGGTCAAATAGGCGGATTTTTCCACAATATATTGATCGTTGCCATAGATTTTCCGCCGATCAATAGGGATCACAATCATAGTCATAGTACGGCGCACCCGGTTCATCATCCAACCAGGTGCTGAGTTGGACGCAGCTGTAGGACGCCCGAACCGGCTGCCGGGACCAGTCTGGCGGCCGCCCACCGCAAGAAAGTTCACCTGTCATCTGCGCCTGATCACCCAACACCCGTACAACCTCGCACCCGCTGACCTGCGCCATTGCGAAACGCGCACGCACGGGCAATGGCCCGAGCCGGGGCGCGTATTGCGGATTGACCCGAAGCGCCTCGGCCAGCTCCCCACGAACACGCACATCGAAAGCGCTGCCAGCAACGGTGACGCGGGTCGCCGGAAGATCGCGAAAATACGGCCCCGGAGTGCTACAGGCACCAAGCCATACCAGCAGGAGCAAGATCAGTCGAACCATAGGCCGCACAGTGCGCCAATGACGGTAAATGAATCGTTATGATCTGCGGGCTCACCGCGCACGTTGAAAGCCGATTTTCTACGCCATCAGCCGCCAAAAAACCGGGTTGAATCCCGCCGTTCTCTGGTCATATCATTTTACCAATCAGCGGAGCCAAGAGATGCCGTTCCAGAAAATCCAGACAGAAAAGCTGTCAACCTCGGTCGTTCGTCAGATTGAACAATTGATACTGCGTGGGATTCTTCGCCCCGGCGAACGCCTGCCTTCGGAGCGGGAACTGTCGGACCGGCTCGGCGTCTCCCGCCCCAGCCTTCGTGATGCAGTGGCAGAGCTGCAGGCCAAGGGATTGCTGTCCACGCGCGCCGGCGCTGGTGTATTTGTGGCCGAAGTGCTGGGCTCTGCCTTCTCTCCGGCCTTGACCGAATTGTTCGCGCGGCACGACGAGGCCGTGTTTGACTATCTCTCCTTCCGCCGCGACGTTGAAGCACTCGCCGCGGAACGGGCCGCGCGCCTCGGCACCGATAGTGATCTCGCGGTTGTCCAGGCCACCTTTGACCAAATGGCCAACGCCAAGCGGCGCAATGCCGAGGACGATGCGGAACTGGATGCGCAATTTCACAGTGCCATAATCGACGCCAGCCACAATGTCGTCATGCTGCACATGATGCGGTCAATGTTCGATCTGCTGCGCAGTGGCGTGTTCTATAATCGCCAGATCATCTTTGAGCAGCGCACCAGCCGTGACGCGCTGCTAGACCAGCATCGCAGCATCAACGACGCAATCCAGGCCCGAAACCCGGATGCCGCCCGCACCGCCGTAATTGCCCATCTGAACTTTGTCGAGCAGGCGCTCCGGGACCAGCACCGGTCTGAAACGAACGAGGCCATCGCGAGACAGAAACTGAGCCAGACCCACGGGCAAAAATAGCAGCCAATGGTTCTCGCAAAGGCTACAGGTGCGATAGGCGATGTTAGAGTCGTAACGCTCCAATCATGCTATTCACGCCGTCGGTTTGCGACTGGCGGCGATGACCGTGGCGTCATTTGCGCGCACTTCGAACCCGGCGTGATCCAGATTGCGAAGGAAGGAAGAGATCGTCTCTCCCTGCGCATAGAACGCGTTGGGATGAAGTTTGACGACCATCAACTGGCACTGTTTCAAACCTTCCGGATCATCTGAAATCAGATCGAACTCCGCCCCGTTGATGTCACAGATCAACGCATACGGCGCAACCATGTCTTTGCTGGCGAGCAACTGTGACAGGGTCGTCGTCGGGACCAGGATCGCGTTCGCTTGTTGCTGCGCGCGCCGATCAGCCACAACACCACCAGCACGTGCATCCGCAGGCACGTCAAATGGCACTCTGTCCACGCCGGAATAGTCGATGGCTAGATTGAGCACACACAATTCCCGATCCGCACCGCCACGCAAGGCATTGTCGCGGCAAAGGTCGAAGAGCTGCGGATTGGCCTCAACAATGACCTGCCGCTGATCTTTCCCTAGCCTGCGATTGACGAGACCCGAAATCACACCGTAGCCGCCACCCAGAACCACAACCGGCAAATCCGTTGGCATTTCGTCCCTGATCAGCCTCCACATGGGCTTCTCGTAGTACCCTTTGCGCATCGCATTATACGTCAGGTAAGGAATGTCGCCGGGATGTTCGAACCGAATGCCTTCGACATCCAGCATGTTTTTTGCGGCTCGTGTTCGAATGACCTTCTTTAACCTCTTGCTGGGTCGCACAAATTCCTGACCACCCCGCTCAACGAAGGTTTGCCGATGTCTCCGGGCGTCGCCCCGTGCGTTGCCGATGTCCAGTCGCGTGCATGTCGTAGTCACCGAACGCTCGGCAAGGGCCTTTACGTACTTCTTTTCGAACCGGTTGCAGGCGTCATAAAACACCTGATCAATCGTTCCTTTCCCAAGGTGCTCAACGCGAAAGTCAACGGCATAGGAGGAAAACCCTCGCAGCTTCGCCTGTGTGACCAGATCTGTGGCATAGAGGTGAAACCCCTCAAGATCGCAGGAAAAGCCAAGCCGCGCATCCTGTCGCAACAGGATGAAGTTCTCATCAAGAGATTCAACCTGTTCTGGTCGTTCTCGCTGGGGTGCCGCGAAAACCACTGCCTGTTCATTCAGGAACATGAACTGCTCATTCCCACGCAGCCCCGCGTTACCCAGAACCGCCCAGTGCGGATCCGCTTCGGACAGTTCACGGATAATCTCGCGAAGCCGTTCCGGCCCGTCGAGCGCGAGAACATCCTGATGACAGAACACGACGAACTCACCCCGCGCATGGTTTGCAAGCCTGTTCAGCCCACCATAGCCATCGCCCTGATTGCTGGCCGAATTGTCGATATACAGAAACTCGGCACAGCTCTCGTCAAATCCCCTATCGACCATCGACTGCACCATGGCCTGATATTGGGCGTTCTTCGTCACCAGCGAGCAAAAGGAAAACTCGATGTCATAGGTCGGATGGCCGTCAATCGCGACGGGCTTGACGGTGTTGGGGCGGTCATCCGAATTCATAAGGTGCCTCGCATGCAGATTGCTGGTCCAACGATCTTGAGGGCGACGCAGGATCATCCATGTTTGATCCGGATGTGTCAAAATCAATCAAGGGGATCAATCCTTATCGGCGTTGGCTGGCGTCAGCGCCCTGACAAGACGCACAACTTCGCTCGGTGCGTGGGCAAGCCAGAAATCCGGATCATAGCGTTCGAAAGCATGGCAGCCAAACGGCAATTGCCTCCCCGTTCGCGCGAACAGATCCGCCGGGCAGACCTCGAAGGCGAACGATGCCGCAATCTCGGGCGATGGGATCCTGTACATGGGAAAGGCGGCAGCGATGTCTCTGGTCCACAAGACATCCTCGTTCAGAACCTTGCGTCGCACGACCACCCTTTGAGTTCCGATGAGGGAAAGGGCCCAATTCACAGCAGAGATGATACCGACCTTGCCTGCCACACGGATCCCGAGAGACCGCGGCAGAAACACCGCATTTCTGAATACCGACAGGGTCGATGGAATATGGCGCAACGACAGGCCGCCATTCAGGGTCTGCAAGAATTGCAGTGGCCGCCTCGGTTCACCATATCCCTCGAACATCGGTGATCCAACAAATGCATAGCCCTTGCCCAACCACTCCCGCAGCGTGGGTTTGAGGATAATCGCATCATGCTGACAAATCAGTATGTAGTCGCTCGAAACGAACCGTTCATAGAAGTCGGGTTCAGACAGGAGACTGTTATATCCGGATACATCGCGAAAGCAGCGGTCCTCGAAGGTCTCGACAGTGATCTCGGCATCGTCGGCGGCACCGAGTGCATCGCGGAGTTCAGAGAGCAGCGCAAATTGCCCATGTCCCCCGATCAGGACCGCGGGGAAGCCCCGCAACATTCGCAGATTGTGACGTACAAGATCGAACTCTGCCGGACTGAGTGGGCGGTAGATCGGGATGATGATGCTGCAACTCGACATTCAACCGCACCCCCGGCATGGCCCGAACGGTTTGAACCCGACGCAGCGCTGACAAACAACAAAGCCCCGGCCGCCATCGGCGCCCGGGACTCGGTAGAAAAAAGTAGGGCAATGGGCGGACACGCCTAGTGCAGTTTTGCGTCCACCTCGGCAATGGCGCTCTCGATCAGCTTGTTGCCATCCGTCGCGGTCATCTGCTTGCCAATCACTTCACGCGAAGCGGCAATGGCGATCAAGATCGCCTGATCGCGCACTTCTTTCACGGCCGAGGCTTGGGCCGATGAGATCTGGTCTTCTGCGGCAGCAAGACGACGCACGATCGAAAGCTGCAGGTCTTCCTTGGCTTTCTCCGCAGCTTGCGCCGCTTCTTCGCGGGCCGTCGACACGATGCGATCTGCCTGTTCCTGAACTTCCTTCTGCTTGCGCTCGTAGGACGCCAGGATGGTCTGTGCTTCTTCGCGCAGCGCACGGGCTTCGTCGAGTTCGGACTTGATGCCCTCGGCGCGGCTATCCAGCATTCCACCCAACTTGCCGGGTACTTTCAGGTAAACCAGCACGCCGATGAACAGAAGAAACGCCAGCAGAACGATAAAGTTCGTGTTGTGCAGCGAGAAAAACGGACCGCCAGCGGCCAGCGCGGGACTGGCTGCGCCAAAGGTCAGGACAAGGGCGATGATGTTGCGCATATCTCTTATCCTTTCACACGGCTTGCAACTGCGGCTTGAACCGCATCTGCATCTGCCTTGCCGCCCAGTGCCGCAACGATCTCTGCTGCGGTGTCGGTTGCAACGGCCTTGACGCTCTCCAACGCACCAGCGCGGATTTCCGAAATGGCCTTTTCGGATTCGGCTGACTTGGCCGCAATCTCGGCATCCGCCTTTTCGATTGCGACGTCCAGATCTGCCTGAATCTCCGCCCTCGCCTTGGTGACGATGGTCTGTGCCTCGGCGCGGGCATCCGCCAGCGCCTTGTTGTACGCCTCTTCCGCCTCGACGGCCTTGGCCTTCAGATCCTCGGCAGCGGCAAGATCGCTGGTGATCGTGCCCTGACGCTCCGCAAGGATCGCGGCGATGCGCGGCAAAGCCACGCGCGACAGCACGAGAAAGATCACGACCAGCGTGACGGCCAACCAGAACATCTGATTGGGGAACCAGTCAAAACACAGCTGCGGCATGCCAATGGCACCGCCATGCGCATCCACGCATGTTCCGGCCTCTTCGAGGCTAACCGGGCTGACGTGTTCGACTGCTGTGGTTTCGGTTGCCATGTCGTTCTCCTTGGGAACTTAGCTTACGCTAGGCGGCGCATCACGTGCACCGCCCAGCCGTAAGGAATCGGGTTCCGAAGGGCTTAGACGGCAAACATCAGCAGAAGCGCGACGAGGAACGAGAAGATCCCCAGCGCTTCCGAGAATGCGATACCGATGAACATGGTCGCTGTCTGACCGCCAGCGGCCGACGGGTTGCGCAGCGCACCGGACAGGAAATTCCCGACCACGTGGCCCACACCGACAGCGGCTCCGCCCATACCGGTACAAGCCAGACCTGCGCCGATATATGCGCCCATTTGTACGACGTCACCTTCCATGATTTTTCTCCTTACGATGGAATAGGTTGAGTTCTCAGGCGACGGGAGCGTCCCGCCACACAACTTAGTGATGCGGGTGCAATGCGTCCTTGAGATACACACAAGTCAGGATTGCAAAAACGTAGGCCTGGATGAAGGACACCAGCACTTCGAGAGCATAGATCGCGGTGATCGCCAAAACCGAGACCGGCGCGATGGCGGCAACCGCGGCAAAGCCCGCGAACACTTTCATCACTGCGTGGCCGGCCATCATGTTGCCCATCAGACGAATGGAGTGGCTGACCGGGCGAACAAAGTAGGAGATGACCTCGATCAGGGCGAGGATCGGTCGCAACGGCAAAGGCGCGGCGCTGATCCAGAACAGCTTGATAAAGCTGACACCATGCAACACGAACCCCAGGATCGTCACGGTCAGGAACACGGCCATCGCCATCACAACGGTCACCGCCAGATGGCTGGTCGTGGTGAAGGACCCCGGAATCAGCCCGAGGAAGTTGGCGCAGACGATGAACATGAACAAAGTCATGATATATGGGAAATACTTGATCCCGTCCTTGCCCGTCACGTCTTCGACCATCTTGTAGACAAAGCCATAGGCCAGTTCGGCAATGGACTGGCCGCGCGACGGCACAATCGCGCGCTTGCTGGTGCTCAGCACCAGGAGGGCGATGATCGCAAGAATCGTGAGTCCCAGCCACAGGGTGACGTTGGTCGGGGTGTACCAGGCGACAGCACCATCGCCAAACAGCGGCTTGACGATGAACTGGTCCATCGGGTGGAAGACCAGCCCGCTTTCCTCAGAGACGTGTTCTACACCCAACGATTCGCTTGCCAAGGTTCAGTCCCTCTCGTTCTTTTCGGCCTCTTCGGCCATTTTCGTATTCTGGATCTCTCGCGCGCTGCGCAGCATCGTTTTGATACCTGCGGCGAGGCCCAGCAATGTAAACAGGATTAGGAAGATCGGGAGTGTCCCGAACAGGCTGTCCAGCCCGTATCCCATCCCAAAGCCGATCCCGAGACCGACCACCAATTCAATCACCATCCGCCAGGCCAGATGCGCCTGAGAGTAGTGTTCATCATTATGGGATTTCCCCGGTTCGACCTGCTTGGCCGCTTCGATCTTGGCCTCAAGCTGCGCCAAACGCCGCTTTTGGTCCTCGTCGATCACCGGGATATCCCTCATGCGTTGTCTGTTTAGGTGCTACGGAACGGGCGGGTCAGAGTCAATTGCGAGATTGTCGCGCCGAAAACGCTCTTAAGATACTGATTAAAATAAATTAAATTGAGCCTCTTGCGAGGCGCAACAAACCGTCGCAGCCGTCAACCTTTGGTTCCTGGCTTTTTCTCATATTCAACCTCTTGGTTGACTATGCCATTCTGCCGGCCTCACCCGCTGGCTGACAGTGGACAATAGCAACCTGTCGTTAGCAACCTGTCGTTATCACTGATTTCGGTCGGGCAAGACCCAAGGGCTTGAGTTGAAGCACACCCTCCACATAGACTGAACAGGACGGACGGGAACGCACCTGTCAGAACAACGCACAGGGTCTCCTATGTTCCGCCATATTCTCCCGATCAGTGCGTTGTTGCTTGGCTCCGCCCTTCTCGTGCTCGCCGGCGGCATCAATACCTTGATCCTGCCGGTCCGCGGCTCGCATGAAGGGTTCAGTTCCTTTTCCCTCGGTCTGCTGGGCACCGGATGGGCGGTTGGCTACATCGCAGGCTGCCTCCTGACTCCGAAACTGGTGGCCAAAGTCGGTCACATCCGCGCGTTTGGCGCGCTATGTTCGCTTTGCGCGGTGGCTGTTCTTGGCTCGTTGATTCTCATGTCACCCTGGACCTGGATACCGCTCCGGGGTCTGTCCGGCTTCTGCTTCGCTGGCACCGCGATGATCGTCGAAAGCTGGCTGGGCGAGCGGGCAACGGCGGCGAACCGTGGCAAGGTTTTCGGGTTTTATACGATGATCAACCTGGGTGCGACAACGGCAGGACAAATGATGCTGACGCTGGGCGACACCACCGGCTACCTGTTCTTTGTGGTTGCCGCGATGGTCTACAGCTTTGCCCTGATCCCGACCGCGATATCCTCTACAACCACGCCCAAACCACTGGTTTCCGTGCGGCTGGATATTCGTGGCCTTTGGCGCAATTCGCCGGTGGCCGTCGTTGCAGTAATGATGATCGGCGTGTCCAACAGCGCCTTTGGCACGCTGGCGGCTGTTTATGCGGATCGCATCGGATTGGTGCTTGCCACCATCGCCCTGTTCACCAGCCTTCCGATTCTGGCAGGCGCTGCGGCGCAAATTCCGGTCGGGGCGCTGTCTGACCGCATGGACCGGCGCAAAGTCCTGGTAGGAATCTCGGTCGTCGCAATCTGTGCGGATCTGGCCTTTGTCCTGCTGCACCCACAGGATGCAACGACCAACCTGATCATTGCGGCGGTACTGGGTGCCGCCATCTATGCGATGTATCCGGTGATCGTCGCCCATGCCAACGACCATGCCGCCCCGGACAGCTACATCCAGACCAGCGGCGGCTTGCTTCTCCTATACGGCGTCGGCGGGATCGTTGGGCCTTTGGTTGCTGGCTTTGGCATGACCAATCTGAATGTCAGCGCCCTCTTCATGACCACCATGCTCGCCCATACGCTGATCATCGTCTTTACGCTCTGGCGCATGACCCAGCGGCCCGAGGTGGCCATAGCCGACAAGGTGGATTTCGCCATGTCGCCTTTGGCCCGGTCCAGTACGCCGGAAACGGCAGCATTCGCCAAACCCGATGACGAAGAACGGCCCGTCACTCCCGAGTTGGGACAATAAGCCCGCAAAGTTCCTGCACGGCTGAACGCGATCAATGCCCCGAGAACACCAGCGTCGTGACCGGCAAGAGCAACATCTGAAACCGCAACATGGCTGCATGCACGACGCCAATTCCGTCGATGATGTGCAACCCGATCCGCTTGGCGGTGCTCATTTCTTCATGCTCCATCCGCTCGTGATTGCTCGTATAGGCGTTCGCAATGCAGGTGCTGCCGGGCGGCAGTGGGTCGATGCCGCCCTGATACAGCGGTTCCATAAAGGTCGTGATCGTGCCAGGGCGTTCATTGTCCTGCGGGTCGTACAACCGATCGCTTGGGCGAAACTGGCCCGAGGGGATCACATCCTGCACCGCCACGATCACCATTGGCACCACGGTAAATGGTTTGGTCAGACAGCCGATTTCCGCGATCATCCCCGGCTTGAGAACCTGCGCCGCAAGCTGGTTGAACCCCGCCTGAAACCGGATATGTCCGGACTCGGTCGGGACCAACAGCCCCGCTGGCCGCAGGAGCGGATTGACGACATCGCCGACTTCAAGTGCAAACTGTTCGATCCGACCCGATATTCCGGCAACCACCAGCGTCTTTTCCAACTGTGTCTGTGCCTGCTCAAGCGCCGCAACTGCACTGGCTTTCTGTGCCGGCAGCAATATCTCCATGTTCTGCTTGACGGCCTCCAGGTTCGCTTCGGCCGCGTGCACCTGCCCTTCGCGCTCCTTCAGACGGCTCGCCTGACGGTCGACCTCTGCCCGATTGGCCGCCGGTGATCCTTCGTCCAGCAACTTCTTGTTGCGCAAATAGTCGGCCTCGACCAGTTCATAGGCCGCCTTTGCCTGATCCAATGACGCCTGAGCCGCAGCGATTTCTGTCGGAGCAACTTCAAGCGCGGCAGTCACCTGGTCTACCTGGGTTTCTGCCGTGGCCGCTGCTGCCTCCTGGCTTGCTGAGTCAAGCCGGAACAACGGATCACCCGCCTTCACCGCCTGATTGTTGACGACATAGATTTCGGCCACGCGGCCGCCAGCCTCGGGCAGGATCGTGACAGTTCTAAAATAGGACGAAACCGCGCTGGTCGAGGGGTGAAAATAGAACAACAGCGTGATCACGGTCGTCGTCGCCATAAAGCAGGTGACCAGCCCCCACCGCAATTCATACCAGACCGAAAAGAAGTTGATTTCATGCCCGATCCGCTTGCCCTGAACATAGCGGCGAAACAGGAAGTCGGGCAGAATGGTGAACATTGCGCAGATCAGCGTTTCAAGCATGGCTCACTCCTCGCCGATGCGTTGGGGCAGTGCTTCGTTCACCGGTTCTGGCGCTGGCGCTGGTGGTTCCGGCTCCTGCCGGCGGGTCGCGGCCTCAAGCGAAGCGGCGATCGAATTGAGCGGGGTCAGGAAATCGGGCATGCGGAACGTTGCCACCAGAATGGCCACGACCCAGAACAGGTTGTTATGAGTGAAGAGCGCCAAGAGCGCGAGAATTCCCACCACCTGCATCTGCGAATGATTGCTCTCATGTGCCATCCGTTCCGGCATCGCGTGCAAAGTCAGGTAAAGAACACCAATCATCAAAACGAGTCCGATGGCAAAAACCGTCATGAAGGTAAAAAGCGGATCGCTCCCATCTGGGCCGGCTATGAAAGGTGGCAGATATGCGGGAGCCATCGGGTTCAGATCAGGAGTCGCCACGGGATAAGCTCATGTTCAGTTTCAATGCGTGCACTATGATCCACCACACTGCGCGCGGCAATATCGGAAACCACCGGCGCGGGTCAGAACGCACCTGCCGGGTCCGGAATACCTGAATGGGCCCGGTGGTGACGGGATGCTATGGTTTCAGAGCTGCCGATATTGGGCGGCATGGACTTGTTTCTTTGTGATAATTCAAAGGAGACGGACTGATGACACGTTGTGTGTTTGATACCGCTGACCTCGACGCCGAGCTGCAGGCGCTTCTCCAGATTACGGTTCTGAGCGGTTTCGCCGAAAATGGCTTTAATGACCCTAGCGTAACCCGGAGTTCCCGCAATCGGGATGATTGCGCGCGATATGCGGAAGTGAATCCGGTCGTTGATGGCGATGAGTGGGTCGGGCGCGGCCCTCGCCCAATCAGGTAGAACGCCCGGTTCTGACAAATTCTGCCCTTGCGGACGTTGCTCAAGGGGTGGTCTGCCGCGCCCGGGCCGAACGCAGGTGCCCGCCGCTGTGAAAGTGATCCAGACCGAGGATGCGTCGGCATCGCCGGCGGTGATCAATTGCACACCAACCTGCTATGGGCGGGCATCATGGCACTAGGTTGGCCAAGGCAGATGAACGCCCGCGAAAGCCGGTACGCCAGACCAGACGCGATCCTGCGGCTGGCCTGTCCCGCTGATCAGGATGCAACGCAGCCGCATGACGTCGTTGGCAACGACATAGCGCTTGCCGAGAGGCTCGTCCGTTCTGTAAAGATGGTCACCGAACTGGTTATGCGGGTCAAAATCAATCGGGCCGGGCTGCGCATCTTGTTTCGCCGATCGGGTGCTGATCTCTGGCCCCGACGCGAGGTGGCTCGATTTGATCTGGTCTGCCGGTCGGGGTGGCAATGGGAGTCTAACCGTGTCGCCACCTTGCTATTGCTCGCCAATCCGCTGACCGGCGCAGCAACCAAACCGGACGCCGATATCGTCACCAGACTAACCCCAGAAAGGCATCGCCGATGATCCGCACTGTGCCAGAAACCGCCAGCGTTGCCACACCCACCGAAGGCGGGCGGCTGTGTGCTCCGTCGGCTGAGCGGAACTGCCAGCCCCTTTGCAATCTGCTGACAAAGGTCGCGCCAGAACAGGGTGCTGCGCTGGAAATCGCCAGCGGCACCGGCCAGCACATCTTTGCATTTGCCGCCTGCCTGCCCGGTCTGACATGGCAGCCAACCGAGCCTGACCCGACCCGGCGTGCCAGCATAGATACCTATGTCGCCGAGGCCGGGCTTTCCAACCTGTCGCCAGCCCGTGATCTTGATGCCGCCGTACCCGGTTGGGGGGCCGCGCATCGCGGACAATCGCTGATCGTGCTGGTCAACTTGCTGCACCTGATCAGTACAGCCGAAGTACAAACATTGATCGACGAGGCGGCCCAGGCCCTCGGCCCCGGCGGCCGGTTCGTGATCTATGGCCCCTTCATGCGCGCGGGAGAGCTGACCAGCGAAGGCGACGAACGGTTTCATGCCAGCCTGCGCGCAATGGATCCGGAGATCGGCTATAAGGACGATTTCGATGTGCTCGATATCGCGCTCGCCGCCGGGCTGACGCCGGTGGATGTGGTCGAGATGCCCGCCAACAATCTTGCGCTGGTGCTGGAAAAGCCACCCGGCTGATTCAGATCAAGGAACGCGCCGGCCCTCTCACGCACAACGTATTCGTAAATCAATATACGATTAGCAGGAGCACGATCATGGCGTGGCAGGAAAAACTCGACAAGACCCGTGCAGGACTACGCAATCTGAACGCCGCGGTCCCCGAGACGGCACGCGGGTTTGGCGCACTCAGCAAGGCTGTGAAGCAGGATGGCACGCTGGACTACAAGACCAAGGAATTTGTCGCCCTCGGCATTTCGGTCGCGGATCGCTGTGAACCTTGCATCTCGTTGCACATCGAGACGCTGACAAAGCTGGGCGTCACCCGCGAAGAGGTTGCCGAAGTTCTGGGCATGTGCATCCAGATGGGTGGTGGCCCGTCGATGATGTACGCCGCAAAGGCGCTGGAATGCTATGACGAGCTCTGCGCGACCTGAAAAACCGCCGGCTCTCCTCGCCACCAGGATCGCTTGTAGTTCCGCATCGTTTTGGTGCGGCTGGCCCGGCGCGATCCTCTAGAGAGTTGGAATTTTCCTTTTAACAACAGCTCACTCCGCAACTGGTAGGGAAAACCTGCATCACGCCATCGCTGAATCCAGGCTAAACTGTTCGCATTCATTTTGAGTACATTATTGATTTACCGGATTGGAGACCAGCATGGGACGCAGTTGCCGTGAGGTTCAAGAAAGGATTGAAGAAGATATCGAAAAGCCCATCGAGGAGTGGGAAGAACGCCAGGAGGAACGCTGCCGCGAAGAGGAATGTAACTGGTGGCTGCTTTGTCTGAACAAGCTGTTCTGCTGGTTGGTCGTCGTTCTGGTCAAAGTCGTGCGGATCGTGATTGTCACCGTGGTCAAATGGGTGACGCGGGTTGTCTGCACAATCGTGAACGTCATCCTTGACGTGATAGGGTTTCTGATCGGCCTGATCCTGTCGATCCCCATCATCGGCGGCATCATCCGGGCGGTGCTGAACTGGGTGCTCGAGATTTTCTGGCGAATCGTCGGCGTGTTCGAGTTTCTTGGCAGCCTCGCGGGGCTGCGTCTGCGCAAGAAAATGTATTTTGGCGTCATCATCCCGGTGCGCAACGGCACGCCCCTGATGACAGAGGCCGACATTCAGCCCTGGGTCGATACAGCCATCGAAATCTATGACCGGACCTGCAATATCGACCTGCGTTTTACCGGATTTTGCCGCACCCGCATCGCCACGCCCAGCGTGCCGTTTACGGTTGATTGCGGCGCGGGTGGCTTTTTCGCCGATTTCTGGGTGGACGGATCATGGTTCGAATTCACGTCGCGCCTGTGCAAGTTCGAGAGCAACTGGCGCCGGTTCTTTGGCAAGGGCAGCGAAATCATCGTCTTCATCATCGACGGATTCACCGGCAATTCGGTTGGATGCTCGATGTCTGCCACCCATGACTATGTCACCGTGCAGGCGGCCCCCGGACCGTTCCCCGACACCGTGGCGCATGAAATAGGTCATGCCTGCCTGCTCTGGCACATGAGCACCGGTGGCACCAACCTGATGGACACGGGAGGGCGCACGACACCGCAACCGGTCCTGGACCGTCTGCAAATCGCCATGGTCCGCTCCAGCCGCCATTGCACCTATATCTAGCGAGATGCACAGACCATCCGAAACCCGAGCCATGAGGCCAAGATCATGCAGAAAGCCCGCAAACTGACCACCATCGATCACGTCCACCGTTTTCGCAGCTGGCCCTTTTCCGCCAGCAGCGTGAGGCTCGACCTGCCCGACATAGATCCGGGGTTGCAGCAAGCGGTCACCAACCGGATCAATACGCGTCTGGGCGATTGCGGCTGTGGCATTTCCGGGCTTTGCGTGCTGATCAGCCTGATCACGGTCGCCCCGCCCATGGTCTGGGCGGGTGTTGCGGGACGGATCGGCGTACTGCCAATCGCAATCACGCTCCTGGGCATCGCGGTTTTTGCCGCGTTTATCGGCAAGATGCTGGCGGCGCTGCGCCTCTGGCGATCCATCCGCCGGGATCTGGATCGCCTGACCAAGCCGTCTTCGCCTCAGCCGTCTATGCGGATGACTTCGTTGGTCGGATCATAGGGGCTGTCCTGTACAATCTCGGCATCCCAAAGCTGGTTCAACATTCTGACCTTCAGCCTGGTTCCAGGCACTGCAAGTTCGGGCTTTACGTAGCCCATGCCGATGCTCCTGCCAAAACTCACGGAATAGCCCCCCGATGTCAGCCGCCCGACCCGTGTCTCGCCATGGTACAGCGCCTCGCGCCCCCACGGATCAGCATCCGGGGGTCCGTCGATCAGGAGCGTCACGCATTTGCTGCGTATCCCCTTGGCTTCCATCGCCGCCTTGCCGTTGAACGCCTTGTTCAGATCCACAAACCGCGGCAGGTCGGCTTCAAGCGGCGTCGCATCGCGGCCCAGTTCAGTACCGAACGCACGATAGGATTTCTCTTGCCGCAACCAGTTCTGTGCACGCGCACCGACCGGCTTCAGGCCATGTTTCTCTCCGGCCGTCATCAACTGGTCCCACAGGTAGTTCTGCATTTCGATCGGGTGATGCAACTCCCAACCCAACTCACCGGTATAGGCCACCCGGATTGCCCGCACCGGGCACATGCCCAGCTCGATGTTGCGCATCGTCAGCCACGGGAACCGCTTGTTTGACAGAACCGAGACGGGATCCGCATCCTTGACGATCTCGTTCAGCACATCGCGCGTTTTGGGACCGGCAATCGCGAACACGCCCCATTGGGTCGTCACGTCCTGAATCTCGATATAGCCGAATTCTCCGGCCTTCTCAGCCGCCGATTTGCGCAGGAAATCCGCGTCGTAGGCTGTCCAGGCCCCGGCAGAGACCAGATAGTATTCATCCGGCCCCAAACGCACGATGGTGTACTCAGTGCGCGTTGTGCCATGATCGGTCAGCGCATAGGTCAGGTTGATCCGCCCCACCGCAGGCAGCTTGTTACAGGTGAACCAATCTAGAAACGCTGTCGCGCCCGGCCCCTTGACCACATGCTTGGTAAACGCGGTCGCATCGATCAGCCCGACACCTTCGCGGATCGCCTTGGCTTCCTCGACCGCATATTGCCACCAGCCGCCGCGCCGGAAGCTGCGGCTGTCATGGTCGTTGAATCCGTCGGGCGCATAGTAGTTCGGCCGCTCCCAACCGTTCACAAACCCGAATTGTGCACCCAGTGCCTTTTGCCGGTCATAGGCCGGGGCCGTTCGCAGCGGGCGGCAGGCCGGGCGTTCCTCGTCGGGATGGTGCAGGACATAGACGTGGTCGTAGCATTCCTCGTTCTTGCGCGCGGCAAACTCGGTCGTCATCCAGTCGCCGTACCGCTTTGGGTCAAGGCTTGCCATGTCGATCTCGGCCTCGCCATCGACCATCATCTGCGCCAGATAGTAGCCCGTGCCGCCCGCCGCCGTGATGCCAAAACTGAACCCTTCCGCCAGCCACATGTTGTGCAGACCCGGCGCAGGCCCCACCAGGGGGTTGCCGTCGGGCGTGTAACAGATCGGCCCGTTGAAGTCGTCCTTCAGCCCACTTTCTTCGCAGGACGGAACCCGGTGGATCATCGCCATATACTGCTCTTCGATCCGCTCCAGATCGAGCTGGAACAGATCGGCGCGGAAACTGTCGGGCACGCCATGTTCAAACCGCGCAGGGGAGTTCTTTTCGTACACCCCGAGGATCCAGCCGCCCCGCTCTTCGCGGACATAGCTTTGCGCATCGGCGTCGCGGATAACGGGGTGTTCCGGATGATCCTTGCGAAACTCCACGAGCGCCGGATCCTGCTCCATCACAATAAATTGGTGCTCCACCGGGATCGCAGGCATCTTGATGCCCAGCATTTTTGCAGTGCGCTGCGCGTGGTTGCCAGAGGCGGTCACGACATGTTCCGCCGTAATCACGACCTGCTCGTCACTCGGCACCAGGTTGCCACCCTTTTCGACCATCTTGGTCGCGGTCACTTCCCAGGCGTCCCCGGTCCAGTGAAACGCATCCGCCTGCCACTTGCGTTCGATCATCACGCCGCGCTGCCGCGCCCCCTTGGCCATCGCCATCGTCACGTCGGCCGGGTTAATGTAACCGTCGGTGTCGTGATACAGCGCACCCTTCAGATCCTCGGTGCGGATCAGGGGCCAGCGTGCCTTGATCTCGTCGGGCGTCAGGAACACGTAGGGCACACCACAGGTCTCGGCGGTACTGGCATAGAGCATGTATTCATCCATACGCTCCTGCGTCTGTGCCATCCGCAGGTTGCCGACCACGGCAAAGCCTGCGTTCAAACCGGTCTCGGCCTCAAGCGTCTTGTAGAACTCGACCGAGTACTGGTGAATATGGGTCGTGGCGAATGACATGTTGAAGAGCGGCAGCAACCCAGCCGCATGCCAGGTCGATCCGGACGTCAGCTCATCCCGCTCCAACAGCATGACATTGTCCCACCCGGCCCTTGCCAGATGATAGGCGATCGAGGTTCCGACGGCTCCGCCGCCCACGACCAAAGCTTTGACATGCGTCTTCATCGGACCTCTCCCCGGATCGAGTCTTGTTCTGATCGGTTTATGCATGTCCGCCGCGTGCCGCGCCAAGTCCATCCGACGCAAATCCGCGCAAAACCGACCTCACCCCAAAGAACCGCGTTGCAGCATGTCCATGGCAACACGCCCGGGCGGGGTTCGATGCCCCGCCCGGGCGTTTCCCCATTCAGGGTTTCGGGTGATCGTCCCATTCATCAGACAGGATTCGGCGGCTGTCTCCCTCCGGGTCGTCATACTGATTTGACCGCACCGTATAGACAAAGCCAACGAGGCCAATGGCACCCAGCGTCAGGGAAATCGGGATCAGATATGTCAGAATGGTCATCCCGTCACCTCAGCCGCAGCGCGTTCAACGACACGGTGATCGAACTGGCCGACATGGCCAGGGCCGCGATCAGCGGTGTCGCCAGCCCCGCCACCGCCAGCGGTACGGCAATCACGTTGTAGACCGTCGCAATGCGGAAATTCTCGCGGATGCGCTTCGTCGCCTTCTCTGCGACCTCACAAGCCTCCGCAATCGGTGCGAGGTCCCGCCCCAACAACACGATATCCGACGCCACCCGCGCCGCATCCAGCGCACTGGCGGGTGAGATTGACACATCCGCCGCCGCCAGAGCCGCCGTATCATTCAATCCGTCACCGACCATCAGGACCTTGTGGCCCGCCTTGCCCAGGGCCGCAATCCGGGCCGCCTTGTCCTCTGGGAGGGCCTCGGCCTCCCACGTTCCGATATGCAACGTCTCGGCCAGCCGCCTCACAGCCCCGGTCGCATCGCCGGAGATCAGCAGCACGTCCTTGCCCGCCTCCTGAAGTGCGCGCACCGCATCGGCGGCACCCGGGCGCAACGCATCTGTGAACAGGAATGCCCGCGGCACAGACGCACCGACCGACAACCAGACCGCCGTTTGTTCCCCCTGGTCTGCGCCAACCCAGCCCGCACGCCCCAACCGCACAGCTTGTCCGTGCCAGTTCCCCTCGATGCCGTATCCCGGCACCTCGGTCACATCCTGAACCTCGGCGGGTATGATCCCCGCCTCCTGCCCCGCACCTGCCAAAGAAACAGACAGCGGATGCGCCGATGCGCCCGCAAGGGCCAGTGCAATCTCCAGTTCACGACGAGAGAATTCACCGAGATTGGTCAGTTCCGGCGTGCCGGCCGTCAGTGTGCCGGTCTTGTCGAACATCACCGTATCGATCTGCGCCAGCCGCTCCAGCGCGGTCGCGTGTTTGATCAGCATACCTTTCTTGAACAACCGTCCCGACGCCGCCGTCGTCACCGCAGGAACCGCCAGTCCCAGCGCGCAAGGGCATGTGATGATCAGCACCGCAGCCGCGATGTTCAACGCCACCCGCAAATCACCGGACCAAAGATACCAGCCCACGAAGCTGAGACCCGCAAGAATATGCACGCCCGGCGCATAGAGCTTGGCCGCCGCATCCGCCAGCGACGTATAGCGTGACCGGCCCGATTCCGCGATCGCCAGGAGATCCGCCATGCGATGCAGCGACGTATCCTCACCCACCGCACTGGCGCGGATGGTCAATGGCCCGGTCAGGTTTACCTCGCCTGCACTCACCGCCAGCCCCGGTTCCGCAAAAACCGGCAAGGTCTCGCCTGTCAGCAACGATCGGTCCAGTTCGGACCGCCCGTCAACCACCGCGCCATCCGCCGGCATCCGACCGCCTGGACGTACCAGAACGAGATCGCCAACCGCCAGGTCCGCGACCGCGACTTCCTGCTCAACCCCATCGATCACCCGGACCGCGCGCGGCACTTCCAGCGCGGCAAGTTCCTGCGCCGCAGATCTCGCGATGGCCCGGGTTCGGTAGTCCAGATAGCGCCCCGCCAGCAGGAAAAACGTCAACGCCAAGGCGGCATCAAAATAGGCATGTTCACCCGACAGCGTGGTTTCCCAAAGCGACGTTGCCAGCGCCAGCACAATCGCCAGCACAATCGGCACATCCATGTTCAGGCGCCGAACCGACAGTGCCTCCCACGCATTGCGGAAAAACGGCTGTGCAGAATAGGCAATCGCCGGCAAGGTGATGACCGCCGAAATCCAGTGGAACAGGTCCCGCGTCGCATCTGTCGCCCCGGACCAGACCGAAACCGACAGAAGCATCACGTTCATCGAGGCGAAACCGGCGACCGCCAGACGGATCAGCAGGTCGCGCCCCGCCTTGTCCGATTGGGTCGCGCTCAGCGCGCCCGGATCCAGTTCGTGCGCCTCATACCCGAGGCCCGCCAGAACCGGGATCAGATCGTCCGCACTCAACCCGGCATCCGCGTCGATCATTGCGCGCTTCAGGGTCAGGTTGACCCGCGCATCTTTCACTCCGGGATGGGCGTTCAGCCCGCGCTCCACCGCCGAGATACAGGCCTGGCAATGAATGGTCGGCAACGATAACGCGATCCGCGCATCCTTTGGTCCCTCGCGCACGGCCTCTGCCGGGGCGGCAAGGCAGCCGGGGCAGGCTGCTGCGGTGGGAGGGCGCGCCTGGGCCGTCATCTCGCGCTACCCCTGAACGTGCAGGATCACACGCTGCGTGAATTCTGTTCCGTTTGCCGCCCGCGCCACCAGCCGTATGTTCCAGTTGCCCCTGGCCAGATCAACCGGTGCGACATAGGATGTCCCATCAAATTCGAACGCTGGCTCGATGTCGTCCTTGATCTGTGTCGCGCGCCCCACGATCGCCGACAGTTTTGCAACTTCGACCGGTGCGCCGTCTTCGTCTGTGATCGACAGAAACACCTGCCCGTCGCGCGCGTCCGCATAGACCGACCAACCCAGGGCCTGCTGCGCCGCCAGCCGGTTGTTGAACTGCTGGCTGGCAACATAGGAATTGCTGACTTCGAGCCCCGGAAAGGTCCGCACCGCATTCCAGGCCAGCGCCAGGTTCACGCCAATGATCACCGCAAATGCCCCGACGAACAATACGGCGGCGTGTTTTCCGGTGAACTCCCTCTGCGCCATCGCTCAGTTCTCCTTGCCGTTAAACGTGCTGTCGCGATAGGCGCGATCCCCGTTGCTCATGTCCTCGATCCAGAACCGGATGTCCGTGTGCTCGCTGTTGGACGGGCCGGACGCCTCTGGCGACACCACGTATACACGCTGAAGGAAGGCCGTGTCAGCCGGAACCAGAACCGTTTCGGTCGGTGTTCCCTCAAGTTGAACACGCAGCGTCGGATCACCGGTCACGGACACCCGGAACTCACGATCCTCGCCATTCTTGTTGCGCAGACGCACGTCATAGGTATTGCGGATCGATCCATCCGACATGGTCACATAGGTCGGGTTGCGGATTGGCGCCACTGTCATCTCGATATCCTGCCGGATGAACAACGCGAACATCAGCCCGAACCCGACCAGAGACCACAGCGCGGTGTACAAGATGGTTCGGGGCCGCAGAATGTGCTTCCAGATGTTCTTGGGCGGCTCGCCACTGCGTTCTGCCACTTCGTCCGACACAGCCATATAGTCAATCAGCCCGCGCGGTTTGCCAATCTTGGCCATGATGTCATCGCAGGCATCGATACACAGAGCGCAGGTGATGCACTCCATCTGCTGTCCGTCGCGAATATCGATGCCGACCGGACACACGTTCACGCAGGCCATACAGTCAATACAATCGCCTTGTGGTGCACCCGCCTTGGCCTCGTCCGAATTCTTGCGCGGTTCGCCCCGCCATTCCCGATAGCCGACCACCAGCGTGTCTTCGTCCATCATCGCCGCCTGAATCCGGGGCCACGGGCAGGCATAGATACAGATCTGCTCGCGGGCGAATCCTCCGAAAAAGAATGTCGTCACGGTCAGGATCCCCACGGTCGTATAGGCCACCGGATGCGCATTCAGTGTCACGAGATCGCGCAGCAGCGTTGGCGCGTCGGCAAAATAGAACACCCAGGCCCCGCCGGTCGCCAACCCGATCAGCAGCCAGACGGTCCACTTGGTCAAGCGCAGCCGGACCTTGCGAAAATCCATCTTTTTCTGGCGATGCAGCCGCAGACGGGCGTTGCGATCACCTTCAATCCATCGCTCTACCAATATGAAAAGGTCGGTCCAGACCGTTTGAGGACAGGCATACCCGCACCAGACCCGCCCCAGAGCGGACGTAAACAGGAACAGCCCCAGCCCGGCCATGATCAGCAACCCGGCGACAAAATAGAATTCATGCGGCCAGATTTCGATCCAGAAGAAATAGAACCTCCGATTCGCAAGATCCAGAAGCACCGCCTGATCCGGCAGGCTCGGGCCGCGATCCCAGCGGATCCAGGGCGTGATATAGTAGATACCGAGGGTCACCGCGAGGATGATCCACTTCAGATTACGGAACACCCCGGATACACGCTTGGGAAAAATCGGCTCCCTCGCGGCGAAAAGACTGGGTGCTGGTTCGGGTTTGCTCACGGAGTCGCTCCGATTCTGGGCCTCGTTCTCTGGCCTTGTCACAGATGCCACGCATTCAAACTTTGATGTGGGTCAAAAGCGCATCATACATTCATATTTTCTGTATAATCAGTTTTCTGCGGATTTCATATCGTGGCAGTGTGTCACTGTTCTATTCACTCCGATGACCTATTTTCTCCACCGGTTTTTCCCACGAAGCGTCTAGTTTCTTTGCCGCCGCAGCCAGCGGACAAAAGCCTTGGCATGCGGGCGCAGCACTCCGGGGCGTGTGACGATGTGATAGGCGGACGGTGCGTCCGAGAACAGTTCTACCAGCCGTCCGGCACGCAAATCCGGTTCCACAAAGTCGCGCACGACAACAGACACCCCCTGCCCGTCCCTTACCGCGTCCAGCAACAGGTTCCCCGGCATCTGTACGCGCCCCCCGACAATGCCCCGGCTGACGCCTTTGGAACGCAGCCACTGGCTCGACTCGCTGGTGCCCAATTCCTCGAGCCAGGGAAAATCCGCGAGATCGCGCGGATCCGCGATCACCTTGCCCCGCAACAGCGACGGCGCGGCAACAACAACCAGATGTGACTCCAGCAGCGGTTCTGACACCAGACCGGGCCATTCGCCCATTCCGTGCCGCAGAGCCACATCTATTCCGCCCGGCGACAGCGCCACGACGGTCGCACTTGGATCAAGCATCAGGTCGATTTCCGGATGCGCCGTGCGAAACCCGTGCAGTCGCGGCATCAGCCATTGTGCCGCGAAAGTTGGCGTAGTCGAGATATGCAGCGGGCGCACGGCATCTTCTGCGGAAAGTTCCTGCACCGCCGTGCCAATGGCCCCGAAACCAAGCGTTACAGCATCTGCCAACCTCTGTCCCTGTTCGGTCAACACCAATGCCCGTCCCGACCTGTCCAGCAGCGGGGTATCCAGATGGGCCTCTAACCCGCGCAAATGTTGGCTGATCGCGGCGTGGCTGACATTGAGTGCCGCTCCGGCCCTGGTCACGGACCCGGTCTGCGCAAAGGCTGAAAAGGCGCGCAACATCGACAGCGGAGGCATCTCAAGCCAGTTCATATGTAATCCATGCTTACAGAACGAATTTTTTCCTGAGTCGCAAATTTCGCCTCGATGGTCAAGGATCGGGACATCGCAATCATCCAATGCAGGACAGTGACATGCTCAACATCTACGCCCACAGCTTCATGACAGCTGCACGCACCGAGACCACGAAACTCTACGATGCACCCGCCAAAAAGCCCACCAAACGCCGCTGGCTCCCCGCAGGGCATTGGTGGCTGCGCCCCAGCCGCTGTGTGGACCTTGACAAGCTTTGAGGTCCGGCAAGGGTGGGCACTCCAGCACCCGCCCTTGTCCCTCAGTCATTCCGTGAACAGCAACCGAAAGACCAGCCACAACAACTGAGCGCCATTATCGAATGACTCCAGTGGAAAGATCGGGGTGCAACGAGCTGTAGGAGCTACGGTACCGCCATTGCCCCAGCTATCGGTCGCGATCGGAGAGGCACCGCAACAGTAGCGGTGGCAGGCCCGGCGTTCCCGCGCCCTGCACTCCGGTCATGCCGATGTTCATATCCAGCAAGCAACCTTGGGTGCCGCTACATCCGGACAGTCCCATCTCTTGAAAGATCTCTCGAAGTTTGAAGATGTCTGGCCGCACTCTGCGATCTGGCGACAAGACGCCTTGTTCAGAGAGGGTACCCTAGCCAGCAAAGCGCGTGGCGCGTGCGGGTCACGCTGAACGCGGAGCGTCCTAGGGGGCGCCATACCGATCTCTCGCCTGCCTGAATGACAGCAGCCGGCGGTCTTGTTCGTCCCAGAGGTGCAGCCGACTGCAGGCAAAGCTCTCAGCCAGGGTCATTCTGTTCATGCTGGTCAAAATCGTGTGATCGCGCAGCACCTCTGTCAGACGATAAAACGGGATGCGGCTATAAAGGTGATGCACATGGTGTACGCCAATATTGGCCGAGAACCAGCGCAGCACAGTGGGCAGGTCATAGAACGAACTGCCATGCAGCGCCGAATGGTGCAATTGCCAGTCTTCGTCGTCGTTCCAGTTGGTATCTTCAAACTGGTGCTGAATGTAGAACAACCAGACACCGATCGATGCGGCAATCAAGGTCGTCGGGAAGAACACAAGCAATACCGGCTCCAGCCCACCGAAATAGAAAATCACGGCAATGATTGCTGCGATTGCCAGATTGGTGCCCATGGCGCTGGTCCAGTATCGCCAGCCAGCTCCCATCAATCCGATGGGCAACCGGTTTTGCAGGAAGAAGATGTAGCTTGGTCCCAGCCCGAACAGCGTGAACGGATGTCGATACAGACGATAGTGGAATTGCCACAGTGGTGACAGCGCCTGATATTCCGCCACGGTCAGCGTATGTACATCCCCGATGCCGCGCCGCGACAGGTTCCCCGCAGCCGAATGATGCATCGAATGTGTTCGGCGCCATACATAATAGGGCGTCAATGTAAGCACACCCAGAACGCGGCCGACCCAGTCGCTGGCCATGCGGTTACTAAAAAATGCCCCATGGCCGCAATCATGCTGAATTGCAAAAAGCCGTACCAGGAACCCGGCGTTCAGAATGGAAATCGCGAGCGTCAGCCAATAGCTGACTGACAACGACCACCAGGCCAGCGCCCAAAGCAGAACAAACGGAACGAAGGTCACCGCGAGTTCGAACAGGCTACGCCACAGCTGCGGTTCACGGTATTTCGACAAGGCTTGTACCCACTCACGCGGGCTCTTGTCGGTTTGACCTTGGGGTTGGCTGGACTCGGTACTGCTCATGCGCCTGCTTTTTGTCTTTTCTCACGCACCCGGATAAAGGTTCGCAGCCACATGGCAAGAGGAATCCGCGTAGATCGTGTTCATGTAGTGGAAAACACGGGCCCCGGGCCGGTGCGGGTTCATGGATTTCCGATTGAGAGGAATCGTTTCACCCACCATAAGGGTACCGGCCTTTCAGGAAACGCGCGAACAGATCGAAAGGCCGGTACCGCGCTCCCGAGCAGCAAAGGTCGCTCGGGAGTGTCTCGTTGTCTTCTATTCGCCGCCGCCCAACTGGTGGACATAGATGGCCACGGCACGAATCTGCGCTTCGCTCAGACGGTCGGTCCAGGGGGGCATCACCCCAAAGCGGCTGTAGGTCACCGTGTCGGTCAACGAGGCGTAGTCACCGCCATAGAGCCAGATGGCATCTGTAAGGTTGGGCGCACCCTGCTCGCGATCACCGCCGCCATCTTCGCCGTGACAGGCCGCACAGTTGTCGGCAAAGACCTCTGCACCCGCCGCGACCTTGGACGCATCCTCAGGCGTGCCTGAAAGCGACATCACATAGTTCACAACCTCGTCAACCTGCGCGGGTTCGAGAATCTCGTCGCGACCAAAGGCGGGCATCTCGGAATAGCGCGCGTCCTCATCGACTTCGTTGCGAATGCCGTGCGAAATCGTGTTGTAGATCGATTCGATGTCACCGCCCCAAAGCCAGTCATCATCAAGCAGGTTGGGATAGCCTTTTGCCCCCGCCGCGCCGGAACCGTGACACTGCGCGCACCAGGTGCGGAACACGGCACCACCGGCCGAGACCGCATAGGTGTCCAGCTCCGCGTTATCGGCAATCGACGTGAGCGCAACTTCCACCAGTTGGGTGTTGATCGATGCATTGCCTTCTTCAACCTCGGCGATCTGAGCAGTCACCTCTCCTCGCGAGGACCAGCCCAGAACTCCGGCGGTCGCGCTGTTGATCATGGGCCAGGCCGGATAGGCGATCGTGTAGGCAATTGCCCAGATGATGCAGGCATAGAGTGACCAAAGCCACCATCGCGGCATCGGGTTGTCGAATTCCTCGATCCCGTCCCAGCTATGGCCGGTTGTATTCGGATCGTCGTCGAACTTCTTGGATTTCTTGGTCATTTCCGCGCCTCCTCGGATGTGGCGGGTTTGTCCTCGTTACGGAACGGAATGTTGGACGTGTCCTCGTAGGTTTTCGTGCTGCCGGGTCGGAACACCCACAGGACGATCCCGACGAAAAAGACGAACAGGAACAAGAGCATCCAACTGTCAGCGATCTGGCGCAGCAGAGTATAGATTTCCATCATCCCCTCCTAGCGGCTGGCATCTGGGGTGAAGGTCGAAAAGTCGACCAGCGTACCCAGCATCTGCAGATAGGCGATCAGCGCGTCAGCTTCGGAAATGCCGGGCTGGCCATCGAAATTGCGCACCTGCGCCCCCGGATACCGTTCCAGCATTGCATCATAGTCGCTGTCCGGATCGGCCTGCGCCCTGAAGTCGACGGCGGCGTTCTCGATCATCTCGTCGGAATATGGAACCCCAACAAGGCGATGGGTCTCGATCAGGTCCTCGATATGGGTCGGCTCGATCAACTTGCGCTCGAGAAAGCCGTACTTCGGCATGACCGATTCCGGCACCACGGCCTGCGGATCACGCAGGTGGTCTACATGCCAGTCGTCCGAATACCGGCCACCGACCCGCGCCAGATCAGGTCCGGTCCGCTTGGACCCCCACTGAAACGGATGATCATACATCGACTCTGCGGCAAGGCTGTAGTGGCCGTACCGTTCGACCTCGTCTCGCATCGCCCGGATCATCTGGCTGTGGCAGACATAACAGCCTTCGCGAATATAGACATCGCGCCCCGTCAGTTCGAGCGGCGAATAGGGCCGCATGCCTTCCACTTTCTCGATGGTGTTCTCCAGATAGAACAGAGGAACGATCTGGACGAGTCCCCCGATTGTCACGACCAGAAAGCTGAAGATCAGCAAGAGCGTCGCGTTGGTTTCAAGGAACTTGTGCTTGTCTAGAATTGCCATGCTTCTGGCCTCCTTATTCGGCCGGAATTGCTGTGGCGCCGACGGCTTCTTTGGCCGGAGCGGACCGCACAGTCATCCACAGGTTATAGCACATGATGACGGCACCGCTGAGGAACATGACCCCGCCCAGTCCACGCACCACATACATCGGGAATTTGGCGGCAACCGTGTCGGCGAACGAGTTCACGAGGAAACCGTTTGCATCCACTTCGCGCCACATCAGGCCTTCCATGATGCCGGTCACCCACATCGATGCCGCGTAAAGTACGATTCCGATAGTCGCGAGCCAGAAGTGCCAGGACACAAGGCTCAGCGAATACAACCGCTCACGCTTCCACAGCACCGGAACCAGATAGTAGAGCGCGCCAAAAGTGATCATGCCGTTCCAGCCCAAGGCGCCGGAATGCACGTGACCAATGGTCCAGTCGGTGTAATGCGACAGCGCGTTCACCGCCCGGATCGACATCATCGGCCCCTCGAAGGTGGACATGCCGTAGAAACCGACCGAAATCACCATCATCCGGATCACCGGGTCGGTGCGCAACTTGTCCCATGCGCCGGAAAGCGTCATCAGGCCATTGATCATGCCACCCCAGGACGGCATCCAGAGCACGATAGAGAATACCATGCCAAGCGTCGTCGCCCAGTCAGGCAGAGCCGTATAATGCAGGTGGTGCGGTCCGGCCCAGATATACAGGAAGATCAGCGCCCAGAAGTGGATGATCGACAGCTTGTAGGAAAACACCGGGCGTTCGGCCTGTTTCGGGATGAAATAGTACATCATGCCCAAAAAGCCTGCGGTCAGGAAAAAGCCCACGGCGTTATGGCCATACCACCACTGGGTCATGGCATCCTGAACACCCGAGAACACCTGGACAGACTTTGAGCCCCAGATCGAGACCGGGATCGACAGGTTGTTGACAATGTGCAGCATTGCCACGGTGACGATGAAGGCCAGATAAAACCAGTTGGCGACGTAGATATGCGGTTCCTTGCGCTTGACCAGCGTCCCCAGAAACACCGCCAGATAGGCCACCCAGACGACGGTCAGCCACAGGTCAACGTGCCATTCCGGCTCGGCATATTCCTTGGACTGAGTCGACCCGAGCAAATACCCGGTCGCGGCCAGCACGATGAAAAGCTGATACCCCCAGAACACGAACCAAGCGAGATTGCCGCCCCACAGCCGCGCGGCGCTGGTGCGTTGCACGACAAAGAACGAGGTTGCGATCAGGGCGTTGCCGCCAAATGCAAAAATCACCGCTGATGTGTGCAGCGGACGTAGTCTGCCGAAATTCACATAGCCCTGCGCCCAGTCAAAGTTGAGCTGCGGAAAGGCAAGCTGAAACGCGATGATCACACCAACGAGGAATCCGACAACACCCCAAAGGGCCGTGGCAACAACGCCTGCGCGAATGACCGAATCGAAATACTCAGTCTGCAGCGCGGCAGCTGGTGCAGGTTCGTCCGTGCGGCGCACAGTGTGAAGGAACAGCCCACCGGCCACGAGCATCACGATGATGCCATGGACCATGTAAGCCGCATCTCGCGCGTAGTTGGTCGCGATCATCGCTATCAGCGTGACCAGACCAAGCACGACAAGCTTGATATAGTTCGACATTTTTCGTCCCTTTGGTCATGCCCACACGATTCGCTTGCCGCGCGGACGGAATTTAGGCTGGCTGCTTGATGCAAAACGGCGCCGGGGCCCGCATTGATCTGCATCAATACAACCAGATGGGTTCTGTGACAGTGCTCAAGCTACACCATCTCGGCGGCAAGACCAGCCGCTGACATCAAAAAAACGAGGTCCAAATGGCTTATAAATCGCTGCTGACCGTTCTGACCGGTGTAGAGGATGCTGATCCGGCACTCCGACAGATCATTGCGCTGGCGGGAACGCAGGATGCACATGTCGAAGCCTTGTGCCTGGGTGTGGATCGAACGCAAACCGGATACTACTACGCGGGTGCCAATGCACTGGTTTTGCAGGAGACTTTGACCCGCGCCAACACCGAAGCCGCCGAGATTCTGGCCCACGCCAGCGATGTGCTTGGCAAGTCCGGGGTTCGTTGGTCGGCTGATGACGGGGTTGCGCAACTCGCCGATCTCGGGCGCCACGTAGCGCATCGGGCCCGGTTTTCGGATCTGGTCGTTTTGCCGCGCCCCTACGGCGACAACCACGGGGCAGAGGCGGAGCCGATTGTCGAAGCGGCTCTGTTCGAGGGACATGCACCGGTACTGGTGGTGCCGGACGATGGCGAACCCATCGCAGCGCCCAAGAACATCATGGTGGCCTGGAACCAAAGCGTGGAGGCACTTCGCGCGATCCGCCGCGCGCTGCCGTTCCTGCGCGGTGCCGACCTTGTCCGCATCGTTGTCATCGACCCACCGATACATGGCCCGGAACGCTCCGATCCCGGCGGGATGCTGGCGCAAATGCTCGCGCGCCATGGCGTCACCTGCGAAATCGACGTCCTCAGCAAGACAATGAACCGTGTGTCGGACGCCCTGAATCGCCATGCGGTTGATACCTCTTCCGACCTGATGGTGATGGGCGCCTACGGCCATTCGAGGTTTCGCGAGGCGATTCTCGGCGGAGCGACCCGCAACATGCTGGAACAGTCCAAGATCCCGGTCTTCATGGCCCATTGACCCGAAACGTGAAACTGCGAACGGGTCTGCCTGTTCCATGGAGGAACGCAGCGCCAGCGCCCCATTTTCCGGATGGGACGCTGGTCATGGTCAGGCCTTGCGTATCAGGCCGATGACAAACAGCAGGATTACCGCCCCTATGGTGGCGTGAAAGATCGAGGCAATTACACCGCCACCCACGGCAAATCCGAGTGCCGGAAAGATCAGCCCGGCGACAAACGCGCCGACGACACCAACGATGATGTTGCCGATCACGCCAAACCCCCGTCCCTTCATCAGTTTTCCGGCAATCCAACCGGCAATGGCCCCGATCAGGATCATTGCAATAATGCTGCTAAACTCCATCGTCATGTCCTCGCGTTACGTCTTGCGGATAGGTTGGCACCAAGTGCCCATCCCTGCAACCCGTGCGAGCATCAGGGGTGAACGTAACGCATGCCCTGGAACTCTGCGCGCAATTCGCGGGTGCGCACCGCGGTCGCTTGGGGATCATTCCCGATCAACCCCTCTGCAATCAACGCCGCCAGACGGGGTGCCTCCGCGGGCGTCACGCCTCTGCGCACCAGTTCCGGCGTGCCAATACGCAACCCGTTCATGTCGCCGGAAACCTCCGCAATGGGCAACCCGATGCCGCAGGCCAGGAAACCTGCCTTGCGCAGTGTCTTTGATGCGGCCTGACCACCGCCAAACCGCGCGGCCTCGACCGCAAACTGATGCGACCGCGTCGCGCCGTTGGCGGTTTCAAAAACCGGCAGGCCAAGCGCTGCCAACTCGGCCGCCAGCGTCTGCGCCAGATCGAGCATCGCTTGCGCGTAATCGGTGCCAAAATCGATCCAGTCCAGCATGGTCAAGGCCAGCGCCGCCGATTTTGCAGCGTCAAAGTTTGCCGTCATGCCCGGAAAGGCAATTGCATCCAGCCGCAGCGCGATCTCTGCATCATCGGTCACGATCAGCCCGCCAGCCGGGCCGCCAAGGCTCTTGTAGGTGCTCATCGTCATCAGATGCGCGCCTTCTTTCAACGGGTTGGACCAGACACCACCGGCAATGATCCCGCATTGATGCGCGGCGTCGAACAGGACCTTGGCGCCGACCTCATCCGCGATTGCCCGGATCTCTCGCACCGGATGCGGCAACAGGTTGAGGCTGCCACCGATGGTGATCAGCTTTGGCCGCACCTGCCGCGCCAATTCGCGCAGCGCATCCAGATCAACAGTGTATCCATCTGCATTTACCGGCGCGGGATGGGTGGTCAGCCCATACAACCCCGCGCAGCCATCCGCATGATGGGTGACATGCCCACCCACCGACGCAGGCGGCGCGATGATCGCATCCCCGGGCGAGGTCAACGCCATGAAGGCGTAGAGATTAGACTGCGCCCCGGACGCCACCCGAATCTCGGCAAAGGCCGTGTCAAACACCCGAGCCGCCAGCTCGGCGGCAATCACCTCGATCTCCTCGATCGCCTCAAGCCCCATCTCGTATTTGTCACCAGGGTAGCCCAGCGACGGGCGACTGCCGAGACCGGCGGCTAGCACCGCTTCGGCCCGTGGATTCATCACGTTGGTGGCCGGGTTCAGGTTAAAGCACTCGACATCGTGGATATGCCGGTTCTGCCTGACCAGCGTGTCGATACGGGCCGCAACCTCCGTAGCGGAGGCTTTCGTCAGGCTGAGCGCGATGTCCTGCACCCGTGTTTCACAATGGGTCGGAACCCAGGGCCGATGGGCAAGATTGGTCATCTGATGTTCCCTTTTTCTTTGCACGACCACAAACCATCGCGACAACTTGTGCGCAAATCACTATTTCAAAAAATTAGGGCTGACCCATATCCTGCGGGCCTTCCGTCACCGACCGATCAAAACGCTCCACAGACATGGCGGCGGTGCCCTGCACATGTCGAGCCTGCGACCTGCGCGCGAATCCAGCCCGGTCAGCGGTGTCGCAGACTGGCTGCGGGCCTGCGGATCAGATCAGCCGTAAAACCCGCCGTCGCTGTCATCGCCGGCGACATCCATCAATCGGCCGAGATCGGGCACGATGACATGACGTTTGCCTTTCAACTCGATGATTCCGTCCTTGCGCAACGCCGACATTTGCCGGCTCACGGTTTCCAGGGTAAGACCTAGGTAATCCGCCATTGCCTCGCGCGTCAGGGGCAGGTCAAATACCATCGAACCACTTGGCCCATCCGGCGTGAGCGATGCGTGCCGTCGCCCGATGATGCAGAGCAGGCTGGCAATCTTTTCCCGTGCAGTCTTGCGCCCCAGAACAAGCATCCACTCCCGTGCCGCGTCCAGTTCATCCAGCGTCATTTCCAGCAACCGATGCGCAATATGTGGCGTCTCGTTCATCATGGTTTCAAACGGAGTCTTGCGGAAACAGCACATCACGATATCGGTCGTCGCTACCACGTCATAAGGCGCGCCATTGCGGCCCGGACGGCCGACAAAATCCGACGGGAGCAACAGGCCAACCATTTGCGTGCGCCCGTCTTCCATCGTCTGCGTCAGGGTCGCCACACCGGATACGACCGAACCGACGAAATCCATCTTGTCACCCGACCAGATGATCGTCTGCCCCGCCTCGAAGCTGCGGTAGTACTTGATCTCTTCCAGCCGTTTGAGCTCGTCCGCCTCGCATCTTGCGCAGACGGCCTTGTGGCGTATGGGGCATTCGGCGCAATGCGGGGCAAGCTTGTGTCTTGGCACGTTCATATCATGTCTCTTGGCGTGTACTTTGCGGCCCAATTGATCTGTGTCAAGGATCAGGCCAGTAGACGCGATCTAGCGTATCCTCATGATACCGAAATCACAATTGGCCAAGCTGGGACTCTTTGACGCCAAAGTGCCCCGCTATACCAGCTACCCGACCGCGCCACAGTTCAGCAATGACGTGGGCCCGGACACGTTTGCCAGGTGGATCTCGCTGATACCTGAGGACGGCTCGATCTCGCTCTATGTGCATGTGCCGTTCTGTCGGCGACTGTGCTGGTTCTGCGCCTGCCGCACCCAGGGCACGCAAAGCGAGTCTCCCGTGCTTGCTTATCTCGAGACATTGAAATCCGAGCTTCTCCTGCTGAAACGGCATCTCCCACAGGGCGTGACGCTGTCGCGCCTGCATTGGGGCGGTGGCACGCCCACGTTGCTCAGCCCGGCGATGATCACGGACCTTGCCGGAGCCATTGCCGATGTCGCGCCGCTGGGTCCGAAGGCGGAATTCTCGGTCGAGATTGATCCCAATGAACTGGATGCGCCACGGCTGGATGCGCTTGCCGCAGCAGGAATGAACCGGGCCTCGATCGGCGTGCAGGATTTCGACGACACGATCCAGCAGACAATCGGGCGCATTCAGGGTTATGACATTACTCGCGAGGCGGTCGACATGATCCGCGATCGTGGCATTGCCAGCCTGAATGCCGATATCCTGTTCGGCCTTCCCCACCAGACGCAGGCCCGGATGACCGAGAGCGTGCAGAAGTTGCTGTCGCTCACCCCGGACAGGGTCGCGCTCTATGGGTATGCCCATGTGCCGTGGATGGCGAAACGACAGCAGTTGATCCCGTCAGACGCGCTGCCAACGCCGCAAGAGCGGCTGACACTGTTTGAGACCGCGCAAAAACTGTTCCTATGGGATCACTACGCGGAAATTGGCATCGACCATTTTGCCACCAAGGAAGATGGGTTGACCCGCGCGCAGCAACTCGGTCGGTTGCGGCGCAATTTCCAGGGCTATACCGACGATACGTCCGATGTCCTGATCGGCATCGGTGCCTCCTCGATCTCGCGCTTTCCCCAGGGGTTTGCACAGAATGCGCCGGCGACCTCGGCCCATACGGGCAAGATCCGCGCCGGATCGTTCTCGACCTCGCGTGGCCACCAGTTTTGCGACCAGGACGCCATGCGCGCCCGGATGATCGAGAGCCTGATGTGTGATTTCCGAATCGATGGCAGCGAGATCACCCGCCGCTTTGGCATCAGTCAGCGTGAGATCGGCGAGATGTTTGGCAAGGCTCAAGGCGAGTTTCCCGATATCCTGACCGTTACGGACAATTCCCTGACCATTCCTCAGGAGGCTCGCTCGCTCACCCGCATGGTCGCACGCAGCTTTGACGCCTATGACCTCAGCAAGGCAGGCCACAGCTCCGCGATCTGAAGGGCCGCGCAGGAGTCGTCACTGCCCCGGTGTCATCGTCAACTTTTGCAACAACGCGGTGATATGCCCGGCGGGCACGCCCAGGTTCGAGCCTCCAAATTCCGGAATGATGGCGGTGTTCACCGCCACAACCTTGCCATCAACGCTCAGCACCGGCCCCCCGCTGCCGCCATGTGTGGTTTCGGCATCATAGACAACGGTCGTCTCGGTCGCCTGACCGACGATCCCCCGACTGGCAAGCGGAGCGATCAGCTTTGCCGCCGCCAACCGCTCCGCCACGACCCAGAACCCGGTTTCTCCTGCTTCCTTCAGGTCTTGCACAAAGGTCGATCCGGATTGCGCCAGCATCGACATCAGCCCGGTGGGATAGCCCATCACGATCACCTCGTCCCCCGGCGCGGGGGTCTCGGCTGCCAGTTCAAGGCCGGGCACACCGGCACTCCGATCCATCGCCAGGACTGCCAGATCCATACTGTCGCTCAGCGCTAACAGGGACAGCGTGACTGGCGTCGGCTGGGACGGGAAATAGGCTATGAATCGCGTCGTCACGGGTTCCATCCCGTCGCCGCCTGCACGTGCGCCGGATCCCCAAGGCTCGGCGACATGGCGGTTGGTTATCAGGAGATCGCGCCCGGCCAGAACGAACCCCGTTCCGTTGAACTGCACCTCGGCAACATCACCAGTGCCCGACAGGGACAGATAGGGCTGGCCGTTGGGCAGATGCACGGGCATCCCGCCCTGCCCCAGCACGTGGCGCAGCATCGCGCCGGTTTCCTTGTGACGCAGGCTGTATCCGCCCTGTAGAAACGCCACCGAAGATGCCGCCGTGGAGATCACCCGCCGACTGGCCCCGCTTTGGGCTTCAAGTGCACGCAATCGTTCGGCATTGGTTGTCAGCCGCTCGCCCAATTCACTCTGCAGGGCGGCAAGATCGCCCGGCCGGATGCTTTCCCGCCGTGCCTCGGCCAGCGCTGTAGCCACGGCATCGATCTGAACCGTTCCTGATTCGAGTTGTGCGCGAATAGTCTGATCGGCGCGATGTTGCAGAAAGAGCGCATAAGCCAGCACCCCCAGACTCAGAACCACAAGCGCGCGAAAGACGATCGAGGTATCCCGTGCCAGCCGGCGCACCAGATCGGCAGCGGCAAAGCCAAGCCTGCGATGCAGCGGGCGGCGGCTGGTCCGGACATAGCACAGGACGTCATCGAATATCTCGCCCACGGTCAGACCCGGTCCGTGGCTGTCGTCATACAGGCGAAAGCGCGACAGCGGCCCGGTTTCGCCAAACTCGATCACGTCGCCATACCGCAGGGCGGCCGATTGCACCGGCTGCCCGTTCACCCAGAGCTGCGGTGTTCCGACCGCTTCGATTTCATAGGTGCTGCCGACGCGCCTGAAACGAGCAATCGCATTGGGGTCGCTCTGATCCGGATCGGTTTCGACAAAAACCAGCCGGTTGTCGGACAACAGGCAGGCATCCACGGCCCGCGCCGTGACCCACGAGAGCTTTCCACGCCTCGGCCCGGTCAGATGCTCCAACGCGGCGGCATTCCAATGTTCCGGATCGGGTGACATGGCAGCAGCCTAGCACGATACACGCCAAAATTCACCGCAACCATTGTCACGGACAGAGGATTTTCTGTTACAAAGCAGTCAGATGGCCAGTCAGCCCGCCGCCTTGATCAAAGCACGTGTATATTCGGTCTGGGGGCGATCAAACAGGTCTTCTGCCGTACCGTACTCCACGACATCGCCCTGTTTCATCACGATTACCTTGTGACTCATTGCGCGCACGACCTTGAGGTCATGGGAAATGAACAGATAGGCGAGTCCGTATTTACGTTGCAGATCGCGCAGCAAATCCACGATCTGCACCTGCACCGTCATATCCAGTGCGCTGGTCGGTTCGTCCAGAACCAGCAATCTAGGCCGCAGCACCATCGCCCGCGCAATCGCGATCCTCTGACGCTGCCCGCCCGAGAATTCATGTGGATAGCGGTCCATCGTCGCCGGGTCCAAGCCGGTCTCGACCATCGCCTCGGCGACCAATTCCCGCTTGTTGCGTGTCGGGTCCACCTTGTGGATGTTCAGCCCCTCGGAAATGATTTGCTGACAGGTCATGCGCGGCGACAGGGATCCAAACGGATCCTGAAACACGATCTGCATCTCGGCCCGCAGTCGGCGCAATTCCCGCGTCGACCATTTCCGAACGTCCTGCCCGCGAAAGGTGATGGCCCCCTGAGACATGATCAGGCGCATCATGGCGAGCGCCAGCGTGGTCTTGCCAGAACCGGATTCGCCCACGATCCCCACGGTCTCGCCCGCGCGCACCGAGAGCGAGGCATCATTCACGGCTTTCACGTGACCGACGGTCTTTCTCATGAACCCTTTCTGGATCGGAAACCAGACCTTTAGATGATCGGTACTGGCCACCGGCTCGGCATCGGCTGCAACCGGGTCCGGGCGACCTGCAGGCTCTGCCGCCAACAGCTTTTGCGTATAGGGATGCCGTGGATTGGCGAATATCTCGGCCGTCGGGCCGGTCTCGACGATCTCCCCACCCTTCATCACACATACACGGTCCGCCACCCGCCGCACGATACCGAGATCATGGGTGATGAACAGCAGCCCCATGTTTTCCTGCGCCTTGAGATCAGCCAGAAGTTCGAGAATCTGCGCCTGAATGGTCACGTCGAGCGCTGTGGTCGGCTCGTCCGCGATCAGGATGTCGGGTTTGTTGGCCAGCGCCATGGCGATCATGACCCTCTGCCGCTGCCCGCCCGAAATCTGGTGCGGATAGGCACCCAGCCGGGTTTCGGGGTCTCGGATCCCGACCTGTGTCAGCAGCCCGATAATCCGCTCCCGCGCGGTCGCGCCGGTCAATCCCTGATGCAATTCGAGCGATTCCGACACCTGCCGCTCGATCGTGTGCAGCGGGTTCAGCGAGGTCATCGGCTCCTGAAAGATGAAACTGATGTCGTTGCCCCGCACCTTGCGCAACAGCTTTTCCGGAGCACCGATCATCTGCTGACCGTCATAGGTCACGCTGCCCTCAACCCGCGCGCTGTCTCCCAGCAACGACACCGTAGACAGCGCCGTCACCGACTTGCCCGATCCGGATTCACCGACCAGTGCAACTGTTTCGCCCCGGTCCACGGTGAAAGAAACACCGCGCACCGCCGGCGTGCTCTGGCCGTCCTGCGAGAATGCCACGCTCAGGTTTTCAACCGTCAGAAGGCTCATGAAAACGTCTTTCTCGGGTCGAATGCATCCCGGACACCTTCGAAAATGAAGACCAGCAGCGACAGCATGATGGCAAAGGTGAAGAAGGCCGTGAAAGCCAGCCACGGCGCCTGCAGGTTCTGTTTGGCCTGCAGGGTCAGTTCACCCAGCGACGGGGCAGAGGACGGCAACCCGAACCCGAGGAAATCAAGCGAGGCCAGTGCCGCGATGGTGCCGGTCACGATGAAGGGCAACATGGTCAGCGTCGCCACCATCGCGTTGGGCAGCATGTGGCGGAACATGATGGTCAGGTTTCCGACCCCCAATGCCTTGGCCGCGCGCACGTATTCGAGGTTGCGGGCGCGCAGGAACTCGGCCCGTACCACGCCCACCAGTGACATCCAGCCGAAGGCGATCATCAGAAACACCAGCAGCCAGAAACTGCGCCCGAGAATCGCGAACATGATGATGATCACGTAGAGCTGCGGCGTGCCCGACCAAATCTCGATCACCCGCTGAAAGATCAGATCCAGCCAACCACCGACATATCCCTGCACGGCACCGGCCGCGATGCCGATCAGGCTCGATACCGTGGTGACGATCAGGGTGAACAGGATCGACAGGCGAAAACCATAGATCACCCGCGCCAGCACGTCGCGTTTCGTATCGTCGGTGCCCAGCAGGTTCTGGCGATTGGGCGGCAAGGGCGCGGCACCGGGCCGATCCACGGTGGTGTTGAACGAATAGCGGATTGGCGGCCACAACGCCCAGCCCTGTTCGATCGGCTCCCCCTCCAGCATCCCGGATCGGGCGGCTTTCATCGTGGCCTCGGGATCTTGGAAACACAGCGACGAGCCCCCGGACCGGATCAGGCATTCCACTTCGGGATCGCGATAGATCGCCTCTGTCTGAAAATCGCCGCCGAACGCGGTTTCGGGATAGAAATTGAAGATCGGGGTAAAGTAATCGCCGCGGTAGTTCACCAGAATCGGTTTGTCGTTGGCGATGAATTCTGCAAACAGCGACAGGCCAAACAGGATACTGAACAGGATCAGCGACCAGAACGCCCGGCCATTGCGGCGGAAATTGCGCCAACGGCGCTGGTTGAGCGGAGACAGCGTCACTTACCCCTCCCGCCGTTCAAAATCGATACGCGGGTCGACCAGCACATACATCAGATCCGACAGGATTCCCGTCAGCAGCCCGATCAGCCCGAACATGTAGAGCGTACCGAACACCACCGGATAATCCCGCGCCACCGCCGCCTCGTACCCAAGCCGGCCCAATCCATCTAGCGAAAAGATCGTTTCGATGATGACCGAGCCGCCAAAGAACACCCCGATGAACACCGCCGGAAAGCCCGCGATCACGATCAGCATGGCGTTGCGGAACACATGGCCATAGAGCACCTTGCGCTCGCTCAACCCTTTTGCGCGGGCGGTCATGACATAGTGTTTCTTGATTTCGTCCAGAAAGCTGTTCTTGGTGAGCAGTGTCAGCGTCGCAAAGGCCGAAATCGTCGAAGCCAGAACCGGCAGTGTGATGTGCCAGAAGTAGTCACCGATCTTGCCAAGCAGGCTCAGTTGATCCCAATTGTCCGACGTCAGGCCGCGCAGCGGGAACACCTGCCAGTATGAGCCACCCGCAAACAGCACCAGAAGCAGGATCGCAAAAAGAAAGCCGGGAATCGCATAGGCCATGATGATGATGCCACTGGTCCAGGTATCAAACGATGACCCGTCCCTGACCGCCTTGCGGATGCCCAGGGGGATCGAAATCACATAGGCAATCAGCGTCGACCACAGGCCCAGCGTGATTGACACCGGCATCTTTTCGAGAATCAGGTCGATCACGCTGGTCGAGCGGAAATAGCTCTCACCGAAATCGAACCGGGCGTAATCCCAGAGCATCTTGAAGAACCGCTCCAGCGGCGGCTTGTCCAACCCGTATTGCCGTTCCAGTTCCTCGATGAATTCCGGCGGCAATCCGCGCCCACCGACATAACGGTCATTGGCGCCGGTTGTCTGAATCTCGACATCGGAGCCGCCGCCAGCGATGTTTTCAAACACATCCCCGCCGCCCTCCATCTGGGCGATGATCTGCTCCACCGGCCCGCCCGGCACGAACTGTACCAGCACAAAGTTGATGATCAGGATGCCCAGAAGCGTCGGAATAACCAACAGCAGGCGTCTGGCGATATAGGCTCCCATCGGGTCTGGTTACCTCAGCGCGCCAGAAGATTTCAGCGCCGCGGCCTTCTCGGCATTGATCCACCAAAGATCTTCGATACCAAGCGCATAAGGCGGCAGATTCTCGGGGTATTCATACTTGTCCCAATAGGCGACCCAATGCTTGCCCAGATACCATGTGGGCACCATGAAGCGTTTGGAGCGCAACACCCGGTCCAGCGCACGCACATTGGCAGTCAGTTCTTCGGCCTCGGTGGCCGATACGATATTGTCGATCAGCACTTCGATATCCGGCCCGTGAATGCCCGACGGATTGAAAACCGAAAACGCCGCAGCCTCGGTTCCGTATTGCTGGTAGAGCCCCGTCGAAGGTTGAAGTGATGTCCGGTAGCCGCCGGAAATCATGTCAAAATCCCGCTCTCTCCGGCGCAGGGTGAACTGCGCGTTGTCGATCCGGTTGTAGGCGGCATCGATCCCCATTGCCTTCAGATTCTCGACAAACGGCATGATGATGCGATCCAGCACCGGATCGTCGGAAAGGAACTCGATCTTCAGGGTCTGGCCCTCGGCATTTCGGCGCACCCCATCATCCCCGACCATCCAGCCCGCGTCGTCCAGCAATCCCATCGCGCTGCGCAGGTTGCGGCGATCATTTGGGCGTTCCGGCTTGCTGCTATGGGCGCTGACAGGCTCTGCGGTCAAAAGTTCGGGATCGATATCGTCACCCAGCGATTGCAGGACCTCCAATTCGCGCCCTTCCGGTTCGCCTTTGGCCTCCAGATGGGTGCCTTCCCAGAACGAATGGCGCTGCTGGAACAGCCCATATTGCAGGCTCTCGTTGGTCCATTCAAAATTGAAGGCAAGCTGTACTGCGGCCCGCACCCGTGGATCCTGAAACTGTGGCCGATCCATGTTCATCACGAATCCTGTGGCCGAGGGCACCTCGCCATCCGCCAATTCCTCTTTCAGGACATAGCCTTTGTCGATGGCGGGAAAATCATAGGCCGTCGCCCAACTCTTGGAGTTGTTTTCCTGTCGGAGGGTAAATTCGCCCGCCTTGAACGCCTCCATCGCGGCGATCGAGTCGCTGAAATACTCGATCCGTATGGTGTCGTAATTGTTGCGTCCCACGTTCACATTGACATGGTCACCCCAGTAATCGGGGTTGCGCTTGTAAACGATGCGCCGGTTGATGTCATAGCTGTCAAGCACATAGGGGGCCGAGCCGATGCCCGGCTCCATCCGGGGCTTGTCCAGCCGACGGTTTTCAGGATCGGCCTCGAACCAGGCCTTGGAAAAGATCGGCGTGCCGCCAACCTGCGTGATCATGGAGCGGCGCGAAAAGCCTTCGGCAAAATAGAACTTTACGCGATGCGGCCCCAGAACTTCGGCCTTGGGAATGCGCTTGCGCACGGCTTCGGCATAGGATTGCAAACCCTGATCCAGCAGCAGGTTGTGGGAAAACACCACATCCTCTGCCGTCACCGGGGTACCATCGGAAAACCGCGCTTCGGGACGCATGTTGAAGATCACCCAGTCCTGACTCTCCGGGTATTCAAGGCTTTCGGCAACCAGACCGTAGTAGGAGGCCGGTTCGTCATACGAGGGGAACAGCAACGATTCGTACTGATCCGCCGACCGTGCGCCGGCGCGGCCCTGCCGGTTGAATGGGTTAAAGCTGTCAAAGGTCCCTTGCGATGCATAGGACAGCTCCCCACCTTTGGGCGCATCCGGGTTCACATAATCAAAATGCGCGAATCCCTCCGGATATTTGAGATCACCGAATTCAGAGAACCCGTGCCGCTTGATGATCGAGTCCTCGGCCAGTGCAAGTGTTGCGAACCCCAGCAGCATCAGCAGCGCCAAACCCACGACCCCGACCTGTCTTTTCGGCGAAAAGGCGCGGGTGGCGGGCACGGCGGGGTCGTGGTTCATCTTGCTCTTCCTCTGTGAAACGGCACGTCTGGGCACTCTTACACTTGCCGATGTAAGCTAATGGAGGGGCGTGCCAAGATACAAGTTGCGAAAATGTGAGAAACCGACAATCGCCCTGCAATTCGACCGGTATTGGTTCCGTGCGGAATTCGAAAGATTGCACCGCCGACAAAAAAAACCGCTGCAGATCGCAGCGGCTTTGCGTGAAACGGTGTTTGCCGCTAGTTGCCGATCGTGTTCAGATAGGCGATCACGTTCTGGCGGTCTTCTTCCTTGCGCAGACCGGCAAAGCTCATCTTGGTGCCGGGCGCGAAATCGCGGGGCTTTTCCAGGAATTCCGCGAGCCGATCAGCAGTCCACTCGCCCCCCAGACCGGCCAGCGTGTCGGAATACTTGAATCCATCGACATTCGCGATCGGGCGATCGACCACTCCGAAGAGATGCGGGCCAACCGTGTTCTTGCCATCTTCGAGCTTGTGGCAGGCGGCGCATTTCTTGAAGACTTTCGCCCCGGCTTCCGGGTCTCCCGCAATCGCGGCGGTTGCCGTTGCGGTCTCCTCGGACGCGGCAGAGCTTTCCTCGGCTGGCGCCTCTTCCGTCGTCGATGCCTCTTCCTCCGTCGGTGCCTCTTCCTCGGTCGCAGGCGCTTCCTCCGTCGCAGACGTTTCGTCTGTCGCGGCCTCTGCGTCGGCGTTTGCCTCTTCGGCAGCGGCGCCGTCTTCTGCGGCCTTGGCTTCGTCTTCGCCTTCTTCGCCCGCCGCTTCTTCCGCGGCAGCGTCCTCGGTGGACACTTCTTCAGCTTCAGTTGTTTCGGCGGCCGCTTCGATCACAAAGGGTGAATCCGAGTTGGAATTGAGATAGGCGATCAGGTTCACCCGGTCATCGATCTTCTTCAGACCTGCAAAGCTCATCGTGGTGCCCGGCACAGCATCGCTCGGCTTAGTCAGAAACTCGTTCAGATGATCCGGTGTCCAGTCGCCGCCAGCAGCAGCCATAGCGTCAGAATAGCCAAAGCCTGAAACCGAAGCGACGGGCCGGCCCACGACGCCATAGAGATATGGGCCGGTGCTGTTCGCGCCATCTTCAAGCTTGTGGCAGGCCGAGCATTTCTTGAACACCTTGGCGCCCTTGTCGACATCCGCAGCCATCATCATCTCGTCAAAGCTGACTTCGGCGGTTTCTTCAGCCGCTTCGCCTTCATCTACCTCGATCACGTACGCGGCCTCTGCGTCACCATGCCCGCCTACGTGATACAAACCCCCGGCAGCCCAGTTGGCGAGGAGGAGAACCAGGAGTGCACCGAGGAACCCGGCCGCTGCTTTGGTGTAGGTCATCGTATCCATGTGGTCGCGTATCCATTTGATCCGTTTTGCCGATGTCTAAGCCTTTCCCTTGGCTTGGGCAAGGTATAGACACCGCGACGAAACGCCCGATTAGATCATGTTGCACGGAAAACCCCGATGACCAACCGAATTGCATTTCAGGGAGAGCCCGGTGCCTACAGCCACGAGGCCTGCCGCAACGCCCGCCCGAATATGGAGGCATTGCCCTGCCGTACGTTCGAAGACACGATCGAAGCCGTGCGCGCCGGTGAGGCGGACCTTGCGATGCTGCCGGTCGAAAACTCGACCTACGGGCGGGTCGCAGACATTCATTCGCTGTTGCCGAAATCCGGACTGCACATCATCGAAGAGGCGTTTGTGCGGGTTCACATCAATCTGCTGGGTCTGCCGGGCACCAAGGTCACCGACATCCAGCACGCGATGAGCCACACGGTGCTGCTTGGCCAATGCAAGAGTTTCCTGCAAAAACATGGCATTCACCGCATCACCGGCGCCGATACCGCCGGATCAGCGCGCCATGTGTCCCAAGCGGCCGACCGGTCATTGGCGGCACTGGCGAGCCCGTTGGCGGGCGAGATCTACGGCCTCAATCTATTGGCTGAACATATCGAGGACAATTCGAACAACACCACGCGGTTTCTGATAATGTCACCGGAGTCCGATACCTCGCGTCGCGGTGCGGACGGCATGATCACGACGTTCGTGTTCCAGGTGCGCAACATTCCCGCAGCACTATATAAGGCAATGGGCGGGTTCGCGACCAACGGCGTCAACATGACCAAGCTGGAAAGCTATATGGTCGACGGTTCGTTCACCGCCACTCAGTTTTACGCCGATATCGAGGGCCACCCGGACGATCCCAACGTCGAACTTGCGCTGGATGAACTCAATTATTTCACCACCAACGTCGAAATCCTCGGCGTTTACCCGGCGGATCCTGGACGGAAATGAAGATCCGCGCCGGTCTGGTTGGTGTACCGTGTCATGGCCCTATCGGCGACCGAAACGACCCGCCAGATTCGGAATCGCAAAGGTCGGTCCGATTGAGTTTCATGCAAGCCTTCGGTGCCGGTCCTCAAGTCCCTTCGCATAATCCGCCACTTTCAACTTGAACCGCTTGGTCAGATTGGCCTTGGCCAGCTTCAGCGACTGGATCAGGAGACGCCCGGGCAACGTGCGCGGCTTGAGGTTCAGCACGACCGCCATGCGTGTACGGCGCGGTGACAGGGGGACAAGTTCCAGTTCCAGAAATCCATCCAGCCCCTGCGATACCGTAGCAAAGCGCAAGGCGTTGGGCGGATCATAGGTTTCGAGCGTGATCTGCGCATCGCGCGGCTTTCCTCGCAGCACAAAGAGCGCGCGCCAGGCCATGCCGACAACCGGACAATTGCTGTCCTGCAGACGTTCCACCTCGATCCCGCGCCGAATGGCCGATCGCTCAAAGCCCTCGAATTCGCACAGCATGGCAAAAACCTCGGCTGCGGGGGCATCAATGTCTTCTTTGCTCGAAAATTGCATATGTCGTCCGTGCGTTCCTGTGCTGACAAAGTGTCGGCTCAATCCAGTGTATCCGCAAGCCAGTTTTGCAGAAGGAAATGGGCGATTGCTCCTCGGCGCGCAGGCTTCAGCACCGGGTGCTCTCCGGCAAAGGCGGTCATCATGTCGTCGCGCGTGACCCAGATGGCATCCTCGATCTCGACCGGATCAATCGTGATATCACGCCCTAGGGCCACCCCGGCACAGCCAAACATCAGGGATGCCGGGAATGGCCATGGCTGGCTGGACAGGTAGCTGACGTCGCCCACCTCGATCCCCGCCTCTTCGAACACCTCGCGCCGCACGGCTGCTTCGAGCGTCTCTCCCGGTTCGACAAAGCCGGCCAGCAAAGAATACATGCCCTCGGGCCAGCCCGGAGACCGCCCCATCAGTACCGAGTTTCCGTGGGTGATCAGCATGATCACCACCGGGTCGGTCCGCGGAAAGTGATGCGCCTTGCAGGACGGGCAGACCCGCTGCCAACCGGCCTCGCTCACCTCGCTCGGCGCACCGCATTTTGCGCAAAAGCGGTGGCTGTCATGCCAGCCGATGATCGCCTTGGCCGTCGCCGCCAACTCTGAGTCGCGCCGATTGAGCCGGGTCATCAGGCGACGCAGTTCTGCAAACACATGGTCTTTGGGGAATTCCGGGTGGGTCTGTTCGGACGGGACAAGAAACATGCCCAGGGCCGCCAGATCCTGATCCTTGGGTTCCCAAGATGAAATATCGCAGGCAAAGCGCGGTGCGTCAGTGTCGTCGCAGCCCAGAAAAACCGGCTCGGGAACAGCATCCGCATATCCGGCCTGAAGGACCGGATGATCCAGCGGAATCGTCGCCAGTTGATCGAGCCCCTCGCCCCGCACCAGCGGCTTGCCGCGCCACATCACGACGGCGGCGGCGTTGCGATGTGCCAGGGCCGATCTGAGCGCCGCTTCGTCGCTTCGGATATGTGCGGCCCTATCGAGGCCGGAACCGCCGAAAGTCACCTGTTCCGCCAGTTTCATCGCCTTGCTCCATACCCGCCTTGATGGCCGTTGTTCCTGCATCGCAGAAATCGCGACCCGAATTCAATTGCAAAGCGCCGACCGCCCTGATGCCAAGTAGAGTCACTCTCGTCACAAAGTCAGACACAAGAACAGGTTTCTCGACGCGAGGGTTACATGCTTTCATACACTTACCGGGAATTGAGCCCGGAAGTCCGGGCCCAGGCGCACCCATGAGAACTGCTTTTCTTACCCAGAAGGGTACAATATTGTGACAGATCGGCGTCGCGTGCTGACCGGCACCAAGGCGCGTTTGCGCCTGTTGGCGACCACCGATCTTCACATGAACCTGATGAGCCATGATTACTATGCCGATCTGCCGGACCCGTTTGTCGGGCTGACGCGCACTGCATCGCTGATTCACGCGGCGCGCGCCGAAGCCGAGGCCGATGACAGGCTGGTCCTACTCTTTGACAATGGCGATGCCTTTCAGGGCGCCCCGATGAGCGATGTCTCGGCGAACGATCCCGACCAGTCACACCCGTTGATGCGGGCCTTTGCTTACCTGCGTTATGATGCGATCGGGCTTGGCAATCATGATTTCAACTTTGGCCTCAAACCGCTGAACCTGGCATTGCAACAGTCTCCCTGCCCGGTGCTCTGCTCCAACATGCAACGGATCCGCCGGACAAAATCGACCGGGTTTGAACCCTTTGCGATCCTGGACCGGTTGCTGCGCTGCGGTGAAGATGAATGGCCGATCCGAATCGGGGTTCTGTCCTTTCTGCCCCCTCAAACGATACAATGGGACGCGCATCATCTGCGAGGGCAGATGCAGACCAGCGGGATCGTCGAAACGGCCCGGCGTTGGTTGCCCGACCTCAAGGCTGCGGGATGCGATCTGGTTGTTGCATTGGCGCACACCGGACTCAGTAACACGCCGGATCACACAGAGCTCGAGAACGCGGCGCGCCCCTTGGCTGAACTTGACGGGATCGATGCGGTGATTTCGGGCCACACCCATCTGCGCCTGCCGGGTCCGGATCATTGTGGCATCAACAACGTCGATACCCGAACCGGGTCTGTCCACGGAACGCCGGTGGTCATGGCGGGCACTTCCGGATCACATCTCGGGGTGATCGATCTGGATCTGGTTGCCGATGCGCAGCACAAATGGAAGCGCGCCGGTTTCCAGTGTAGTCTCCGCCCGATTGCCTTGCGGACGGACACGGGAAAACCGGCATCGGTCGTCCCCGAAGACCCCGCCCTGGTCGCGCTGCTGTCAGAAGACCATGCGCAGACCCGCGAATTGATGAGGCAACCGGTGGGGAGCAGCGCGGTTTCCCTGCACAGCTACTTTTCATTTTTCGCACCGGATCGCGCGCTGGCATTGGTGGCGGCAGCACAAGCGGCTGCGGTGCGCCCTCATCTGGCGGGAACCGAGGCGGAGGGCCTGCCCCTGATTTCCGCCACCGCACCGGGAAAGTTCGGAGGCCGGGCCGGGCCAAACTACTACACCGATATTCCTGCCGGTCCCCTTTCCTATCGGCATATTGCCGACTTGCATGTGTTTCCGAACGAACTTCGCGCGGCAATCGTCAGCGGTGCCCAGTTACTCGAATGGCTGGAGGTCTCGGCACGGCTGTTCAATCATATCGAGCCGGGGGGAACCGGACAGATGTTGGTCGACGATTCGGTGCCCGGGCACGATTTCGACGTGCTGCACGGCCTGACCTATGAGATCGACCTGTCCGCGCCCTCCAGCGCTCTTGCCAATGGCAAGTTGCATGGCCGCAACTGCCGGCGCATCGTCGGCGTCAGATACGCCGGTAGACCCGTGGAACCCGACGCCCGGTTTGTGGTGGTCATGAACAGCTATCGCGCCAGTGGCAGCGGGCCGTTTGCGCTTTTGTCAGACGTGCCGATGATCAAAGTCCCGGCAGTGATGCTGCGCGAGGTGATCGGGAGCTACCTGAGCGGCCAGTTGTCCGTCGATCCATTGCAGGATGCGCCGGCACCTTGGCGGTTTGCACCCATGCCCGACACGCGCGTGACCGCGCTGACCGGACCGGGCGCCCGGCGCCATATGGCCGAACTGGATGATCGTGACGTAGATATCCGCCGGATTACGCCCGAGGGGTTTCTCCAACTGGACATTGCGGTCTGACGCGCCCCCGACCGGTTGCGAATCTCTTGCCACGTGCCTATATGCAGGATCGAGAGGTTGGCGCGGGCGAGCGCCTCGCCAACCTGGTCAGATCCGGAAGGAAGCAGCCACAACGAGTCCCGCTTGGGTCGATGTCCAGCCTCTCACCACATGAAATCTCGAGATTGCAAGGATCGCTGGGCGGCGGCGCTCCGGTGTGTGCCCTGCACAAGGCACGCAAGTCACCTTCACCCCGCAATAATTAACCATTCTTAAACCACGTGTCCGATAGCGGTTAACGGATCGTTTCAAGGATCGGGGATTTGATGGTTTCGCGTGCCTATACTGTTGCCTTTCAGGGGGTTGATGCCCGACTGGTCGAGGTACAATGCGCGGTCAGCCCCGGTCTGCCTGCCTTTTCGATCGTGGGGCTACCGGACAAGGCCGTGTCCGAGGCACGTGATCGCGTGCGCACGGCGCTCGGATCCATGGCCATCGCCCTGCCCTCCAAACGCATCACCATCAACCTTTCGCCTGCGGATCTGCCGAAGGAAGGCAGCCATTTCGATTTGCCCATCGCGCTGGCGCTATTGGCGTCCTTGGAGATTGTGCCTGCCGACGCCATCGAAGGGATGGTTGCCCTGGGGGAACTGTCGCTGGATGGCTCGCTTGTGCCTGTATTGGGGGCGTTGCCCGCCGCCATGGCCGCAGCTCAGGAGGAGCGCGGGCTGCTGTGCCCGCAGGCTTCGGGCGCAGAAGCCGCCTGGGTCGGGGCCACCCAGGTGATCGGAGCCGCCAGCCTGGGCGATGTGGTCCGTCACTTTACCGGGCAGTCCCCGATCCCGGCAGCGGAACCGGGTGAAGTCACCACGCCCCCAACCGACCGCGACCTGCGCGATGTCAAAGGTCAGGAACGCGCCAAACGCGCGTTGGAGATTGCCGCCGCCGGACGGCATCATGTCATGCTCGTCGGCTCTCCCGGCTCGGGGAAATCAATGCTGGCCGCGCGCATTCCGGGAATTCTGCCCCCGCTTACCGCCGCCGAAGCGCTTGATACGTCGATGATCCAGTCGCTGTGCGGTCTGCTGGACGAAGGCGGAATCAACCGCGCACGGCCGTTTCGCGAGCCCCATCACACCGCGTCGATGGCTGCCATCGTCGGAGGTGGGCGCAATGCAAAGCCCGGAGAAATCAGCCTCGCTCACAACGGTGTTCTGTTCATGGATGAGTTCCCGGAGTTCACACGCGCCGTCTTGGAAACGCTGCGACAGCCCCTCGAAACCGGAGAAGTGATGATTGCGCGTGCCAACGCCCACGTGAAATACCCCTGCAAATTCATGCTGGTGGCCGCAGCGAACCCTTGCAAATGCGGGTATCTCACGGACCCGTCGCGCGCCTGTGCCCGCGTCCCGGCCTGTGGCGAGGACTACATGGGCCGCATCTCGGGGCCATTGATGGACCGCTTCGATCTGCGGCTGGAGGTCCCGCCTGTGGCGTTCACCGATCTTGATCTGCCAGCCTCGGGAGACAGTTCCGCGGAAGTTGCCAGCCGGGTTGCGGCAGCGCGTCAGGTTCAGGCCGCGCGCTTTGGCGATGCGTCGGGCTCACGGCAGAATGCCGATGCGGAAGGTGCCCTGTTGGAAGAGATCGCCACACCCGATGAAGACGGTCGCGCGCTATTGAGCCGCGTGGCGGAACGATTCGGCCTGTCTGCGCGGGGATACCACCGCGTCTTGCGCGTTGCCCGTACAATTGCCGATCTCGACCACAGCGATACGGTCTGTCGGCCACATGTTGCCGAGGCACTCAGCTTTCGGGTTACAACCGCCGCTGCCTGAACTTCAAGTAACCTTGGCTTCGATTGCCTGCCAGATCTTCTCGGCAATGTTGACACCATCAAAGCGTTCCAGTTCCTGAATTCCGGTTGGTGACGTCACATTGATTTCCGTAAGATAGTCGCCGATTACATCAATCCCGACAAAGACCTGCCCCTTTTCGCGCAGCAACGGCCCGATGGCGGCACAGATCTCCTTGTCGCGCGCCGTCAGGCCAATCTGTTCCGGCCGCCCGCCCACATGCATGTTTGAGCGGGTTTCGCCTTCGGCGGGCACACGGTTGATCGCCCCGACGGGATCACCATCAACCAGAATGATCCGCTTGTCGCCATTGCGCACATCCGGCAGGAATTTCTGAACGATCAGGGGCTCGCGTGAAAACCCGGTAAAGAGTTCATGGAGCGACGTCAGGTTGCGATCCTGCTCGTCCAGCCGGAACACACCGGCACCGCCATTGCCGTACAGAGGTTTCAGAATGATATCGCGATGCTCGGCTTTGAACGCCTTGATCGTGGCAAGATCGCGGGCAACCGTCGTGGGCGGTGTCAGGTCGGGGAAATCGAGAACCAACAGCTTTTCTGGGTAGTTGCGCACCCAGAAGGGATCGTTCACCACCACCGCCTGTCCCTTCAGCCGGTCAAGCAGATGGGTCGATGTGATGTAGTGCATATCAAAGGGCGGGTCTTGACGCAGCCACACCACGTCGAAGTCCGCGAGGTCAACTTCGCGCATTTCGCCAAGAACAGCAGGCTGATCTGCGACGCGCTGTACGGTCATGTCCTGTCCGCGCGCCGTGATGCGACCTTGCTGATAGGCCAGATGATCCGGGCCATAGTAGAAAAGCTCATGCCCGCGCGCCTGCGCCTCTTCGGCCAGACGAAAACTGCTGTCGGCATTGATGTCGACGTTCTCGATCGGGTCCATCTGAAAGGCAATCTTCATGGCGCGTCCCCCTGTGGTGCGCCCGATACATGGCGCAGCGCGCCCAGAGGTTCAATCCCGATCAGTCGTGGCCAAAGGCGTTTTCCAGAATCTCGAAGGTGCCCAATTCGTCTACCAGCGCGGCGTCGATCCGGACATCGATCAGCTGACTGTCAGGCTCACGCGCAAGGAATTCCTCTGCCGAGGCAAGAATCCGCGCGATCTGGCGGCGGCTGATCCGTTCTGCGGCGCGCGCAATGCTCCGGCTTTTCTTGACCTCGACAAACACCAGGATTTCCGGGTTCCGCACGATCAGGTCGATTTCGCCTCCGGCCCCGCGCCATCGCCGGTACAGGATTTTGAAACCGAGCCGCTCATAGTGCAGCGCGATCTGCCGTTCCGCAGCCTCACCCGCATGATGTGCAACCTGTCCTCGGATCTCTGCCTGCATCGCACCTCGTTTCAGGTCTTTGTCAGTTTCAGCGCCATCTGGTACACCTGCCTGCGCGGAATACCGTGGGTCCGCGACACCAGATCGGCCGCATCCTTGACCGAATGTTCCGTCAACACCGCCCGCAGATCCTCTTCTACCTCGGACTCGTTAACGGCTTCTGAACCGGCGCGGTCTACCACCAGCACGATCTCGCCTTTGACCCTGTCAGCCTGAAGTTGCGCTGCCAGTTCTCCAAGCGTGCCGCGCCGCACCTCTTCGAATTTCTTGGTCAATTCCCGACAGAGCGCCACCGCGCGATCCGCCCCGAGGACCGAGGCCATATCCGCAAGGCTTGCCGCCACCCGTTTGGGCGATTCGAAAAAGACAAGCGTACCCGGCACCGAACACAGTTCCTCGAGCCGCGTACGGCGAGCACCCGTCGCGTTTGGAAGAAAACCGGCGAAAAAGAACGCATCGGTCGGCAGTCCAGCCAGCGTCAGTGCGGTCAGCACCGCCGACGCCCCCGGTGCCGCCGTGACGAGGTATCCCGCCTCGCCTGCCGCGCGGCTCAGATCATATCCGGGATCGGAGATCAGCGGCATCCCGGCCTCGGAGGCATAGGCAACGGATCGGCCCTCCTCCAGCGCACCGAGCAGGCGTTTGCGGGCCTCTTCGCCACTGTGATCATGGTACGACAGGATCCGGCGGCCATCCAGAGGAACACCATGGATTTCCATCAGCCGCCGCAGGCTGCGAGTGTCTTCGGCGGCGATGATATCAGCCGAGGCCAGCACATCGAGCGCGCGCAGTGTAATATCGCGCGCCGTCCCGATGGGTGTTGCGACAAAATACAGCCCAGGGGCCAATCGGATCTTTTGGTGATTCAACGCTGGACCCTCTCCCGCTGACGTCTATTATCCCGAACTTACAGATCGGCGGTGCCTGGCCGCCGCATGAGGGAGTTGCCGAACCATGTTTGCCGTTTTCGCCGTGCCCCGCAAGGTGGTGTTGTTCTGTCTGGCCCTGCTGTCTCTCGCGGTGTTGTCCGCCTGTGACGCGGTACCCGGTGGTGGACCAACCATCAATACCGATAAACCTGTTCCTGTCGCACTGCTGCTGCCGCGCAGCTCGGCGCAATCCGGCGATGCGGTTCTGTCGCGAAGTCTGGAAAACGCGGCGCGGCTGGCGATGGGCGACCTGAACGGTGTGCAAATCGATCTGCGGGTCTACGACACCGGCGGCAACGCGGCAACGGCCGCGGCGCAGGCAACAAAGGCCGTCAATGAAGGCGCACGGATCATCCTGGGCCCGGTCTATGCCGAATCGACCAACGCCGTCGGGCTGGCTGTGCGCGGACAGAACATCAACGTCCTGTCCTTTTCCAACAATCCCACCATCGCAGGTGGAAACGTCTTTATTCTCGGGCCGACATTCTTCAATACGGCCAATCGCCTGGCCCGATACTCCGCAGGTCGGGGCAAGGGCAACTTTGTGGTTGTTCATGGCACGGACCTCGCGGGTCAACTGGGCCGCGACGCGATCCAGCAAGCCATCAGAGGCAGCAGTGCGCGTCTGGCCGGAACTGTCCCCTATGATTTGTCACAGCAATCCGTCATCGTCACGGTGCCACGGGTCAAGGCGATGGTCGACAGCACCGGTGCTGATTCGATCTTTCTGGCGGCCACAACCGCAGGTGCTCTGCCGTTGTTCACACAATTGCTGCCCGAAGCCGGAGTCGGCCCTGCAACCACCCAGTATGTCGGTCTGACCCGCTGGGACATCCCATCGCAAACCCTGGCATTGCCCGGCGTGCAGGGTGGCTGGTTCGCGCTGCCCGATCCTGGCAAGACCCAGCAATTCAACGCTCGCTATGCCGCCGCCTATGGCGGTTCCCCCCATCCGATCGGTGGTTTGGCCTATGACGGTATTGCCGCAATCGGCGCGCTGGTCGGGGCGGGTAAGTCCAATGCCCTCACTGGCGGCGCACTTACCCAGGGTGCCGGCTTTCAGGGTGTCGGCGGCATCTTTCGACTGCGGCCCGACGGCACGAATGAACGCGGGCTTGCAGTGGCGATGATTCAGAACAAACAGGTGGTTGTGATTGACCCTGCACCAGCAAGTTTCTCCGGTGCCGGGTTCTGATCCGACACCACCGGATCGTTACCATCCCGTCGCATCCGGTCCTCTGATTTGCGATGAAGCCGATGTTTTCGATGCGGTTGCGGTGCATGCACAGATCGCGACCGCCGCGCAGGGCGCGACAGATAACGCGGCGTTGCGTTCCGAGACCGTACGCATTTTGCGCGAGGCGCAGAAAAGCGGGCGTGCCAACATTGCCCAAGCGTTTGCCGAGACCCCCTTTGCCGCACGCCCGCTCACTCGATCCTATACATATCTGACCGACGGACTGGTGATGAGCACGCTGATGGCCGCTCAAACCTTCCTGCATCCACGCCCCAATCCCACATCCGGGGAACGGATCGCGGTGATCGCGGTGGGCGGATACGGGCGTGGCGAAATGGCCCCGTTCTCGGATGTCGACGTGCTGTTTCTGACGCCCTACAAGATCACGCCCTGGGCCGAGAGCGTCATTGAATCCATGCTCTACATCCTGTGGGATATCCGGCTGAAAGTTGGCCATGCCAGCCGCACGATCAAGGATTGCATCCGTCTCGGTCTGGAGGATTTCACCATCCGCACCGCCCTGCTTGAGCATCGTTTTGTCGCCGGACATGCACCGCTCGCCAAGAAGCTGGATGCCCGTCTTGCAGCCGATCTTTTTGCCGGCAATGGGCAGGATTTCATCGAGGCCAAACTGACCGAACGCGACGCGCGGCACCTGAAACAGGGCGAGCGCTACATGGTTGAACCCAACGTCAAGGAGGGAAAGGGCGGGCTGCGCGACCTGCAATCCCTGTTCTGGATCGCCAAGTATATTCACGGTGTTCAGGACACAGCCGAACTTGTGCCGCTCGGTGTCTTTCAGGCCGAGGAATTCACCACCTTCGCGAAAGCCGAAGATTTCCTGTGGGCAGTGCGTTCACACCTGCATCTGATCGCGGGGCGCCCTACCGAAAAGCTGACGTTCGACATGCAGGTCGCTGTCGCCGACGCAATGGGCTACAAGGATCTGGCCGGGCGGCGCGGTGTCGAAATCTTCATGCAGAGCTACTTTCGTCACGCCACCGCCGTCGGTGACCTGACCCGCATCTTTCTGACCAAGCTCGAAGCGATCAATGCCAAGTCGAAACCCTTGCTGGAGCGGATTTTCCGTCGCAAACCCAAGATTAAGCCGGGGTACGAAGTCATCAACAATCGTCTCGCGGTGGTCGACCCGGACGAATTTCTCAAAGACAACCTGAACCTGTTGCGCCTGTTCGAAGAGGCGCTGCGTACCGGCATGCTCATTCATCCGGACGCGATGCGCCTTGTTGCCTCAAACCTGAAGCTGATCGACAACGACATGCGAAACAGCCGCGAGGCACGCCGCATCTTTCTCGACCTGATGCTGAAACATGGCAACCCGGAACGGGCCCTTCGACGCATGAACGAGTTGGGCGTGTTGTCGGCCTTCGTTCCCGAATTCGAGCCTATCGTGGCGATGATGCAGTTCAACATGTACCATAGCTACACTGTGGACGAGCACATCATCCAGTGCATCGCCAATCTGACACAGATCGAGAGAGGCGAACTGATCGAGTCCCTGCCGGTCGCCTCCAGCATTCTCAAGGAGGGCGTGAATCGCAAGGTTCTCTATGTCGCGATGCTGCTGCACGACATCGGCAAAGGACGGCCCGAAGACCATTCCATTCTGGGAGCCCAGATCGCCCGCAAGGTCGCGCCCCGGCTTGGGCTGAACAAGGCGGATAGCGAAACCGTTGAATGGCTCGTCCGGTATCATCTGCTGATGTCTGACATGGCGCAAAAACGCGATATCGCCGATCCGCGAACCGTTCGCGATTTTGCCAAGGCAGTCCAGACGGTCAAGCGGCTCGACCTGCTGACGGTGCTGACGGTCTGCGACATTCGTGGCGTCGGGCCCAATGTCTGGAACAACTGGAAAGCCGCGCTGATCCGCGCGCTCTATCGCCAGACCCGGCGCGCGCTCGAGACCGGTATGGAGGATCTGAACCGCGAAAATCGCGGAGCCAGTGCCAAGAAGGCGCTGCGCGAGGCATTGCCCGACTGGACAAAATCCGCGCTCGCCGCCGAAACCAAACGCCATTATCCCCCTTACTGGCAGGGGCTGCATGTCACTGCGCATGTGGATTTCGCACGGATGCTGCGGGCGCTCGAAGAAACGGGCGATCCAAGCGAAGTCATGATCCACCTGCATCCGGATGGCGACCGTGATGCCACGCGCGCCTGTTTCGTGATGGCCGATCATCCGGGCATCTTTGCCCGCCTCGCCGGGGCGCTGGCCCTCGTCGGCGCCAATGTGGTGGATGCCCGCAGCTACACGACCAAGGATGGCTACATTACTGATGCGTTCTGGATCCAGGACGGCGATGGGCACCCCTACGAGGCCGACCGCTTGCCACGCCTGACCAAGATGATCCACAAGACGCTCAGGGGCGAGTTCGTCGCCAGCGACGCCTTCAAGAGCCGCGACAAGATCAAGAAGCGTCTCAAGGCATTCAACGTCCCGACCCATATCAGCTTTGACAACGAAGGCTCCGATATCTACACAATCATCGAAGTCGACACCCGTGACCGGCCCGGCCTGCTCTACGATCTGGCCCGTACACTGGCCAATGCGAACATCTATATCGCCAATGCGGTCATCGCCACCTACGGCGAACAGGCGGTCGACTCATTCTACATCAAGGACATGTTCGGGCTGAAGTACTACTCCGAGGCCAAGCAAAGGTCACTCGAAGCCAAGCTGCGCAAGGCGATTGCAGATGGTTCGGACAGGGCGGATACCTGACATGTGGTGCTGCCCTGCAGGGTTGGGTATGACCACCGCGCCCGCGTCAACGATGCGCCATCAGTACCGCAGAAGCCTTCCGCCAGTCTGAAAGGACCCGCCCTTGAAACCCATTCGCCTGATGTCAGGCTTTCTGACGGTCGGTGTCTGGACCCTGCTCAGCCGGGTTCTGGGCTTTGTGCGCGATATCCTCATCGCAGGCTGGCTGGGAACCGGGCCCGTGGCCGAGGCCTTTCTGGTGGCCTTCAGCCTTCCCAACATGTTCCGCCGGTTCTTTGCCGAAGGCGCATTCAACACCGCCTTCATCCCCCTGTTCTCCAAGAAACTGCAAACAGGTGGGAATGCCGAGACATTTGCCAATGATGCCTTTGCGGCACTGGGGTCGTTGCTGATCGTGTTCACGGTTCTGGCTCAGGTCTTCATGCCCTGGCTTGTGTTGGCGATGGCCAGCGGCTTTGCCGGGGATGAGCGGTTCGGCCTTGCGGTTCTGTTCGGGCGCATCGCGTTCCCCTACATTCTGTTCATTTCCCTTGCCGCCCTTCTGTCGGGTGTTCTGAATGCAACCGGGCGTTTTGCAGCCGCAGCGGCGGCGCCGGTCCTGTTGAATGTCATCCTGATCTCAGCACTCCTGATCGCTGAATCCGGCATCCTGAACGTTGCGACACCTGCCGAAACCGTCACAGGATCACCGCATCCCGGTATCCATCACGGTACGTTTCTGGTTTGGGGCGTCCTGGTTGCCGGTGTCGCGCAACTGGCGCTGCTTTGGTACGCGGCCGGCCGTGCGGGCTTTCGCATTCGGCTGCAACGACCCCGCCTGACACCCGACCTCAAGCGGCTTGCAATCATCGCCCTGCCGGCGATGCTGGCTGGTGGCGTGGTTCAGATCAACCTGCTGGTCGGCCGTCAGGTGGCGAGCTTTTTCGAGGGTGCGATTGCATGGCTCAGCTATGCGGACCGGCTCTATCAGCTGCCTCTTGGGGTCGTCGGGATCGCGGTGGGTGTCGTCCTGCTGCCCGACCTGTCGCGCCGCCTTGCCGCCAGCGACGATGACGGCGCACGGTCCGCGCTCAGCCGCGCAGGTGAGGTATCGCTGGCGCTGACCATTCCGTCGGCTGTCGCCCTTGTGGCGATCCCCTACCCGCTGATCTCGGTCCTGTTCCAGCGCGGGGCCTTTGACGCGACCGATGCAAGCGCGACCGCACTGGCCGTCGCCGTGTACGGGTTGGGCCTCCCTGCCTTCGTATTGCAAAAGGTGCTGCAACCGCTCTACTTTGCCCGCGAGGACACCCGAACCCCGTTTCGATATGCGGTGGTATCGATGATCGTGAACGTTGTGGTCGCCGTTTCGATGGCCTATCTGCTCGGCTATATCGGTGCCGCGATCGGCACCACGGTTGCCGCGTGGGCGATGGTGCTGCAACTGGCGCGCGGTACACGTTCGATGGGCGACGTCGCGCGATTTGACGCAAGATTTCATCGCCGGCTATGGCGCATCTGCGTCGCCTCTGCGGTGATGGGGCTGGTGCTCGTGGCGAGCGGCATGCTCCTGTCGCAAGCGTTGCACATGGCCTACTGGCGTTACCTGGCACTGGCCGGGCTGATCCTTGTGGGTATCGTCGCTTACTTCGGGGTCGGCCAACTCATCGGAGCCTTCCGTCTTGCAGATTTCCGAAACGCCCTCCGCCGCAACTGACGACTGCCGCATCTCCCGTGCTATTTGCGTTGGACAAGGCCGCGCAACCGCGCCAGTCCGCCCGGCGCGAGAACGACGGACAAACCAAACCCGGTTGCAAAGCCCGCCAGATCGGCGACCCAGTCCGGGCTGCCGCCAAACAGCAGGCCAAACACCAGCTGGATTCCCATCAGAAAGCTGATCAGGGTAAAGGCGCGCGTCTGGTTCGCCCCCACGCGCGACAGCGACATCCACAGCATATAGGTAAAGGCCCCGATCAGCCCGTATACCGGTGGAAACCCACCGATCAGCGGAGCAGGGTCATTCAGGATCAATGCATATGCCAAAGCACCACCGACCCCGGACAGCACAAAGATCACCAGAAACGCAATACTGCCAAAGACCTCGGCAACCATCTTGCCCATTGCCAGAAGGAAGACCCCAACAAATAGCGAATGGGTAAAGGAGGCATGGACAAACGGATAGCTGACAAACCGGATCAGATGCTCCGCAGGCCAGCGATGGTTCTCCATCATCCAGTCAAAAACAGCACTCGAAAACGCATAGGTCTGCATCGCGTCCAGCCGCCAGCCAACCGCCGTCGGACCGCCGATGATCCCGTGTGATCCAAGCTGGAACACCAGCTCGATCCCCATGATGAAAAAGAACATTGCCACCACCACGGGCGGCATCGGATTCACCGCGGGAACATTGCCCTGTTCATTCATCTGCCCGGACTCCTTGCGGCCTGTATTCAGCGCCTGTTGACGATACCCCGCCTCATGGGTAAGCGAGGCCGATAGGATTTGCCAGACGGGAGTTACCTGTGATGACCGAAACCAGTTTTCAACCCCGCGTTTTCTCGGGCATCCAGCCTTCGGGCGACCTGCACCTTGGCAATTACCTCGGTGCGCTGAAACGCTTTGCCGAGATGCAGGACGAAGGGATAGAGGCGATCTATTGCATGGTCGACCTGCATGCGATCACCGTTTGGCAGAACCCCGAGGATCTGCGGCGCAGCACCCGAGAGCTTTGCGCCGGATTCATCGCGGCGGGTATCGATCCGCAAAAATCCATCCTGATCAACCAAAGCCAGGTGCCCGAACACGCGCAACTGGCGTGGATTTTCAACTGTGTCGCGCGGATCGGCTGGATGAACCGCATGACCCAGTTCAAGGACAAGGCCGGCAAGAACGCCGAAAAGGCCAGCCTCGGGCTCTATGCCTATCCGTCGCTGATGGCCGCCGACATTCTTATCTATCACGCCACCCACGTGCCGGTGGGCGAGGATCAAAAACAGCATCTGGAACTGACCCGCGATATCGCGGCCAAGTTCAATCATGACTATGGGGTAGATTTCTTCCCGATCACGGAGCCGGTCATCGAAGGCACCGCCACCCGCGTGATGAGCCTGCGGGATGGCACCAAGAAGATGTCGAAATCCGATCCATCCGACATGAGCCGGATCACCCTCACCGATGATGCGGATTCCATTGCCAGGAAATTCCGCAAGGCCAAGACCGATCCCGAGCCCCTGCCCGACACGATCGAGGGCCTCGCAGACCGGCCCGAGGCCCGAAACCTCGTGAACATCTACGCGGCACTTGCCGACAAGACACCGGAGCAGGTGATCGCGGAATATGCCGGACAGCAATTTGGCCGGTTCAAACCCGCCCTCGCGGATCTCGCAGTAGACCGGATGGCGCCGATCTCCACAGAAATGGCGCGCCTGATGGCCGACCCGGCAGAGATCGACCGCATTCTGGAACTTGGGGCCACCCGCGCCCGCGAGATCACCGCGCCGATCCTGCGCAAAACCTATGATATCGTCGGCATGGTCGGCCCGACGGTCTGAGCACTGCGGCCTGTGCATCAGCGCAGGTCGGATGCGCGGTGCTCTGGGCTTACGCACCGTCCTTTCCCGATCCATAGTACCGGAGAAAGGACCCAGTCATGACCAGCCCGCTGCCCGCCGAGACCTGTATCGGCCATGTCCATCTGAAAGTCTCCGATCTTGACCGCGCCATCGCCTTTTATCGCGGTGTTCTGGGGTTCGAGGTCACCCAAAGACGCGGCTTGCAGGCTGCCTTCCTGAGCGCTGGCGGTTATCATCACCATATCGGCCTGAACACCTGGGAAAGCGCCGGGGCCACACCTCCGCCGCCGGGCCATACGGGCCTCTATCACACAGCCTTCCTGTTCCCTGACCGCGCGTCACTGGGTGCGGCGCTGAAACGGGTGCTGGACGCGGGCATCCCGCTGGACGGTGCCGCCGATCACGGCGTCAGCGAAGCGCTGTATCTGCGTGACCCCGACCAGAATGGCGTCGAACTCTATCGTGACCGCCCCCGCGCGGAGTGGCCCCGCGATGCACAGGGGAATCTGGCGATGGACACCGCCTCGCTGGATCTGGATGCGCTGCTGGCCAAAGCCTGACCTGGCAAACAGCGTTGATACGGTGTTCGGGAATTGGCTGCCGTAGGCTGCGAGAACCAGACCTGACGCTACGTTTGTGGGGCCTCAACGTGAGCAGCGAGCAATTTCTTTGCAGATTCTGCTCTCAGTGGCCTCTCCTAAAGACGCCCAGCCTGAGCCCGAGCTTCGCATACGCAATCAAAAGCCCTAAAAGCGGAGAGAAGAACCCAATGTAGCCAGTTACGTTTTCGACGCAATCGCCAAAGTCGGTTTGACCTGCCGGCAAGCCTTTGTGATCCCAAGCGTCAGCGAACACAAACGCGGACACAACCGAACTGACAAACGAGGGTACACCAAGATAAACAGTCCAAAGGATCCAATCGCGTATGAAAATTCCAGCATGCCGCAGGATTTTCCCGATTTGTGAGGTGGGACTGCTCATGTCTTAGACCTCGCTACAGGCACTCCGCATAACGATGACGCCTAGACGATTCGGCAGATATGCAAAGCCGTTCAAAGCAAACCACACGGTTTACCGAAATCACGAAAAAGAAAACGCCCCGGATTTCTCCGGGGCGGTTTGTCACTCGGTCCAGAACATCGAGGCTCAGTCGCGCTCTTCGATGATCTCGACCATGTGCGGGATGCTGTTGACCATGCCGCGTACGGAAGGCGTGTCTTCCAGTTCGCGGGTCTTGTGCATCTTGTTCAGGCCCAGGCCGATCAGCGTTGCGCGCTGTTTGGCGGGGCGGCGGATCGGGCTGCCGATCTGCTTGACGACGATGGTTTTTGCCATGTTCCCGTCTCCTTACGCTTCTGCGGCTTCGGCCACAGGCGCTTCGTCACGCTTGGGCAGGATGTCCGACACTTTCTTGCCACGACGCTGTGCGACCGCACGGGGACTGGACTCTTTGCGCAGCCCGTCGATGGTGGCCCGGATCATGTTGTAGGGGTTCTGGCTGCCGATCGACTTGGATACAACATCCTTGACGCCCAGCATTTCGAACACGGCACGCATCGGACCACCGGCGATGATACCGGTACCTTCAGGTGCTGTACGCATGACGACCTTGCCGGCGCCATGACGGCCTTCCATGTCGTGGTGCAGGGTGCGGCCTTCGCGCAGTTGCACGCGGATCATCTGGCGCTTGGCCTGCTCGGTGGCCTTGCGGATGGCCTCGGGGACCTCTTTCGCCTTGCCTTTGCCAAAGCCTACGCGGCCCTTCTGATCGCCAACGACGACGAGCGCAGCAAAGCCGAAACGCTTACCGCCCTTGACGGTCTTGGACACGCGGTTGATCGCAACCAGGCGATCTGCGAATTCCGGAGTCTCGTCGCGCTGATTGCGGCGACCGCCCCGTTGATTTGGTTCTCTGGCCATGCAGGCCTCCTGTTCTTCGGTGCTCGGCACCATTGTCTCAATCCTGGTGAGCGAGACGCCCCCGGATCATCGAGGCGGCCCCGTAGGAGCCGCCTGCAAGTCTTAGATCTTGAGGCCACCCTCGCGGGCAGCATCGGCCAATGCCTTGACCTTGCCGTGGAACAGAAAGCCGCCACGGTCGAAATAGGCTTCTTCAACGCCCGCTTTCTTGGCGCGCTCGGCGATGGCCGACCCCACCTTGCTGGCTGCTTCGATGTTGTTCTTGCCGACAACGCCCAGGTCCTTTTCGAGCGAAGATGCTGCCGCCAGGGTGACGCCATTCACATCGTCGATCAGCTGGACGCTGATGTTCTTGTTGCTGCGGTGCACCGACAGACGCGGACGTCCGGCGTTGACTTTGCGCAGTTTGTTCCGAACGCGCAGGCGGCGCTTCAGAAACAGGGTTCTTTTGCTGTTTGCCATATCCTGGGTCCTTACTTCTTCTTGCCTTCTTTGCGGAAGATGAACTCGCCCTTGTAGCGGATGCCTTTGCCCTTGTAGGGTTCGGGCTTGCGCCAGGAACGGATGTTCGCGGCGACTTGACCAACCAACTGTTCGTCAATGCCCTCCACAACGATTTCGGTCTGCTTGGGCGCGGTAACGGTCACACCTTCCGGTGCGACATAGTCCACGTCATGGGACAGGCCAAGGTTCAGCCTCAGCGTGGTGCCCTGCATGGACGCACGATAACCAACACCCTGGATCTCCAGCTCTTTCTTGAAGCCGGTGGTGACACCGGTCACGAGGTTGGCAACCATGGTGCGGGACATGCCCCACTGCTGGCGCGCCCGCTTGGAGCTGCCGCGCGGCGTGATGGTGACCACGTTGTCCTCAACACTGAGGCTCACGTCGTCGGTGGCGCTGAAGCTGCGCGAACCTTTCGGCCCTTTGACTTCAATGGTCTGACCCGACACAGAGGCGGTGACGCCGCTGGGCAGCTCGACCGGTTTCTTACCAATACGAGACATCAGACTCTCCTTAGAATACGGTGCAGAGCACTTCGCCGCCGACATTGGCGTTGCGTGCGGCTGCATCCGACATCACACCCTGAGGGGTGGAGACAATCGACACACCCAGGCCCTGACGAACCTGCGGAATGTCCTTGACGCCCATATAGACGCGGCGACCGGGTTTGCTGACCCGTTTCAGTTCACGAATGACGGGCTCGCCTTCATAATACTTCAGGCTGATCTCGATGGCCGGGTGGCCGTCGGCACCAGTGGTTTTCTCGTAACCGCGGATGTAACCTTCGTCCGCCAGCACGTCCAGAACCCATGCCCGCAGCTTGGAAGCCGGAGTGGATACGGTGGATTTGCCGCGCATCGACGAGTTGCGGATCCGGGTGAGCATGTCTGCGATAGGATCGTTCATATCTGTCTCTCCCTTACCAGCTCGATTTCACCATGCCGGGGATCTGACCGGCAGAGCCGAGATCCCGCAGCGCGATCCGCGAAATTTTCAGTTTGCGATAATACGCGTGCGGACGACCGGTCAGTTGGCACCGGTTGTGCAGGCGTGTCGCCGAACTGTTGCGCGGCAGTTTGGCAAGCTTGAGGCGCGCCTTGAAGCGCTCTTCCATCGGCTTGCTTTCGTCATTCGCGATCTCTTTCAGCGCGGCACGCTTGGCGGCGTATTTCTTCACCAGCGCTTCCCGCTTCTTTTCGCGTTCGATCATTGCTTTCTTAGCCATGTCTAATCCTTCCCGCGCTTATGAATTGAAAGGCATGTTGAAAAGCTTCAACAGCGCTTTGCCTTCAGCGTCGGTGTTCGCTGTGGTGGCGATGATGATGTCCATCCCCCAGGTTTCGTCGACCTTGTCGAAATCGATCTCGGGGAACACGATGTGTTCCTTCAGACCCATGGCATAGTTGCCACGGCCATCGAACGATTTGCCCGACACACCGCGAAAGTCGCGCACGCGCGGCATTGCGATGGTGATCAGACGATCCAGGAATTCGTACATCCGGTCGCCGCGCAGGGTCACCTTGGCACCGAGCGGCATGTCTTCACGCACCCGGAAACCAGCGATGGATTTCTTCGCGCGGGTCGTCAGGGCCTTCTGGCCTGCGATCGCGGTCAGGTCTTCCTGTGCCGACTTTGCTTTCTTGCTGTCACGAACAGCTTCTGCACCACAGCCGATGTTCAGGACGATCTTGTCCAGGCGCGGGATCTGCATGTCGTTCTTGTAGCCGAATTCTTCTTTCATGGCCGCCTTGATGCGGTCCCGGAAGTCAGACTTCAGACGCGGGGTATAATTAGCTGTATCAAGCATCGATCACGTCCCCCGTGGTTTTGGCAAAGCGCACCTTCTTGTCGCCTTCCACCTTGAAACCCACGCGGGTGGGTTTGCCATTTGCGTCGACCAGAGCCAGGTTGCTCAGCTGGATCGGCATCGCCTTGGGGATGCGACCGCCTTGGCTGGTCTGGCTTTGACGGGTGGCGCGGATGGAGATGTTGACACCTTCCACGACGGCCTTGCCGGCTTTGGGGTCGACGGAAGTGATGGTGCCTTCCTTGCCCTTGTCCTTGCCGGCCAGCACGACGACCTTGTCGCCTTTGCGGAGTTTAGCAGCCATGGTTACAGCACCTCCGGAGCGAGCGAGATGATCTTCATGAAGTTCTTCGCGCGCAATTCGCGCACAACCGGTCCAAAGATCCGGGTGCCGATCGGCTCGTTGTTGTTGTTGAGGATCACAGCGGCGTTCCGGTCGAACCGGATGGCTGTGCCATCGTCACGGCGAACTTCTTTTGCGGTGCGCACGACAACGGCTTTGCGCACGTCGCCTTTCTTTACGCGGCCGCGTGGGATGGCTTCCTTGACCGAGACGACAATGATGTCGCCGACGGATGCGTATTTACGCTTGGAACCACCCAGGACCTTGATGCACTGAACACGGCGGGCGCCGCTGTTGTCAGCAACATCCAGATTGGTCTGCATCTGGATCATGTGGTTTCTCCCGACCTTTGGGGACTGATGGTCTGCCCCAGGGTTTCGTTATGCTGTCAGAACTGTCGGCTTACGCCTCCAGAACCTCCCAGCGTTTCGTCTTCGATTTCGGTGCACATTCGATGATGCGGACACTGTCGCCCACCTTGAACGTGTTCTTCTCATCGTGAGCCCGGTATTTCTTGGACTTACGGATGGTCTTTTTCAGAACCGGGTGTGTGAAACGACGTTCCACGGAAACGGTTACTGTCTGTGCGTTGGCGTCGCTGGTCACGGTGCCTGTGAGAATTCGCTTGGGCATCTGTCAGGCTCCCTTATTCGGCATCTGTGGCCGCAGCAGCGGCCTTCTGGTTCAGCACGGTTTTCACACGTGCAGCATTGCGGCGTGCCGCGCGGATTTTGGCAGCATTTTCCAGCTGACCGGTGGCCTGTTGAAAGCGCAGGTTGAAGCTCTCTTTCTTCAGGCTGGCCAGCTCCTCGCGAAGCTGATCCGGCGTCTTGTCGTGCAGTTCCTTGGCGTTCATCGCCTTCTTCCTTTTCTCAAAACACCAGAAGGCCCCGCGAAGGGTCACCCTTGACCTGGTGGATGAATGACAAAATGCGAATCCCCCGCCAATGGCAGGAGACCGCAAGATGCCGCTCTATAAGGGGTCAGTTGTTAGGGGGCAAGCGAAAGTTATCATTCAAATGCAATCGACCGCGATTCCGCTCGGGGTAGCCACTGAAACGAACCCGTTGACACAGCGTGCCTGGTTACAGCTACTGGTCCCACACTTTTCTTGCAAGGATCACAGCATGGCCAAGACCACCTTACACCTGTTAGCAACAGCATTTCTTTTCCGCCTGTAGTGGAGCAATGAACGGTGTTATCCGCGGAGAGGGCACGCCTGTCGTTTTTGAATATGACCAGGGGATGAGTTCAGACACTTATCGTGCGGTAATAGACGGAGAGAACTTTGCTGGAAAAGCGGTCTTTGCAGATGCTCGATCAAGTACGGCTTTCGGGACCGGCGGAACCGCTAGTGTATACTCCACAAGCGGAAATCTTATTGCTACTCTGTTTGGTGACAAGGGCTCTACACTAAGATGCCAAATGAATTATGCCGACAGTTCTGGTTTCACCACCGCTGGAGGGGTGGGTGTATGTCAGCACAGCGACAATCGCATTATCGATGTAGTTTGGTAAGTCGAGGTTTTCCGAGTTTACCCAAACGCTATTGAAGCCGATCAGTTTCAGCTTTGCGGTACTCGTTGATCGATATTTCTCCTCCCACCGGTGTGAATGTTGTCAAATCAACAGCGAATTACCACTCTGTCGGAAGCTTCGATTTGCCCGATATTTCGTCAATACGAAACATCAACCCCAACCATAGTTGAAACTCACGCTGACCCGCTCGCCGTCGACCATGTTCATCGGCACCTCGTGGCGCAGCCAGCTTTCCCAGAGCAGCACGTCTCCGACTTTCGGGGTGACATAGATGAACCTGCGCATCTCCTGGCGCGCGCCTGTCCTGCGCGTGGGGGCCGCCATCATCCGGGCCGAGCGCGGGTCTTCCAGCTTGAGCGCGCTCGCCCCCTCGGGCATCGCGACATAGGTGGTGCCGCTGACTACCGAATGCGGATGGATGTGGCTGGCGTGCATCCCGCCTTCGGGAAGGATGTTGATCCAGAGGTCCTCCAGCTTCAGCGCCCGGCCATCCAGATCAAACTCCAGGTCCTCGGCAAAGGCTGCGACATGTTTGTCCAGCGCCGCAACCAGATCGGCAAATATTGGAAACCGCCACGGCAAATCGGTCAGCGACGCATAGGAGGTATAGCCCGGGTATCCGTTCTCCTCGCACCAGTCCTGCCCCGCCTCGTCATCTCCGGCAATCGAAAAGCACGAGGTTTCAAGTTCGTCCGGAGAAATCTCACCGAACTCGTTCAACGCAGCACGGTAAAGTCGGGTGACAAAGAGCGATTCAATCTGTGGCATGCGCCCTGTCTAGACGAATGGCCCGGTCATGGCGAGCGGTCCAGGCCGGGCCGGCGAAATAATTTTTTCTCGGGTATTTGAAGCCGCTTGAACCTGGACCGTTCAAGCCATGTGCGACCACAGAGCGACAGCCAGAGACCGGCGCCCGCGCTCAGAGCCGGTCGGTGCCGAACGTGTCACAGGCGGCAACGCGGCGCTTTTCATAGCCGCGCCGGAACCATTTTTCACGTTGCGCCGAGGTGCCGTGGGTGAATGTATGTGGCTGGGGCACACGACCGGCCTGCCGTTGCAGGTGGTCGTCTCCGATCTTGTTGGCGGCGTTCAGCGCCTCCTGCAGATCTCCACGTTCCATCAATTCACCGACTGCGGCGGCCCAGACGCCCGACAAGCAATCCGCCTGAAGTTCAAGCCGCACGGTGAGGGCATTGGCCTCGCTCTGCGACGCCTGCCGCCGCGCCTGGTCGACCTGGCCCAGAATTCCCACCTGGTTCTGCACGTGGTGGGCCACTTCATGCGCGATCACGTAAGCGGCGGCGAAATCACCACTCGCCCCCAGCTGTTGCGACAGCGTGGCGAAGAAGGAAAGGTCAAGATACGCCTTCTGATCCGCCGGGCAGTAGAATGGACCGGTGGCACCTGATGCCCCGCCGCAGGGGCTTTGGGTGACATCAGAGAACAACACCATGACGGGTGGCGTATAGGTCGCGTCGAATTCATCACGGAATACCTGTGTCCAGACTTCTTCGGTGGTCGCGAGGACACGGGCCGCGAATTCGGCTTCCTGTTCTTCCTGCGGGCTAGGTGTGTAGGGCTGGCTGCGGCTTGCAGGTTGCTGTGTCAGGAGCGGCGTGACATCGATACCGGCAAAATAGCCAACCGCCAGCACCAGCAACAGGCCGACGCCACCGATTCCCCCAACCGCCTTGCCACGACTGCGACCGCGCCGGTCCTCGACATTCCGGCTGCTTTTTACACCACGCAAACGCATTGTTGTCCCCCAACTCTACCCGTTATCGGTTTCATCCTAGCATTCGGTCAGGTGCAGCACAAAACCTGTCGTTGCCGACCAACCGCCTCCTGCCAATTGTAAGTCATGTGCAATGCGGACGATCAAGCCGAGAGGCGCGCCAGATACAGCGAAGGCAAGATCGTGCTCGCCAATATTAGCATCCTCGCCAGTTGGATGGAGCGCATCCGGGTGCATTTGGCCCGCAAGTCGTCTCTGGCACGTTTGAACCTGCATGGATCGCGAAAGCCGTTGCCTCGCTGTCGCGGAGGCTCTGGCCTGTCAGCCATGGACGCCACCATCGCCGCCGTCTACCTTTCACCGAAATCCGAATCCGTTAGGACTGCTCATGACCGAGACCGACGCCCCCGCCTATCAGGTTCTGGCCCGCAAGTACCGGCCCGAGACCTTTGCCGATCTGGTCGGGCAGACTGCGATGGTGCGGACGCTGAAAAACGCCTTTGCCACTGACCGGATCGCGCAGGCGTTCATCATGACCGGCATTCGCGGCACCGGCAAAACCACGACGGCCCGGATCATAGCCAAGGGCATGAATTGCATCGGACCCGACGGCACCAGTGGGCCGACGACGGAACCCTGTGGCACGTGCGAGCATTGCGTGGCGATCATGGAAGGCCGCCATGTGGACGTGATGGAAATGGACGCAGCCAGCCGTACCGGCGTCAACGACATTCGCGAAATCATCGACAGCGTGCGCTATCGCGCGGCCTCGGCCCGCTACAAGATCTATATCATCGACGAAGTTCACATGCTGTCGACCAGCGCGTTCAACGCCTTGCTCAAGACGCTCGAGGAACCACCCGCGCATGTAAAGTTCATCTTTGCCACAACCGAGATCCGCAAGGTGCCGGTGACGGTTCTGTCGCGGTGCCAGCGGTTTGACCTGCGCCGGATCGAACCCGAAGACATGATCGCCCTGCTCAAGCGCATTGCCGCAAGCGAAGCCGCAGAGATCAGCGAGGATGCGCTGGCCTTGATCACCCGCGCGGCGGAAGGGTCAGCGCGCGATGCCACCTCGCTGCTGGATCAGGCGATCAGCCACGGGGCCGGCGAAACCACGGCAGAGCAGGTGCGCGCCATGCTGGGGCTGGCGGATCGGGGCCGGGTACTGGACCTTATGGACATGATCCTCAAGGGCGATGCCGCAGGGGCACTGACCGAGTTGGGCACACAGTATGCCGAAGGCGCGGATCCGCTGGCCGTACTGCGCGATTTGGCCGAGATCACCCATTGGGTGTCGGTGGTCAAGATCACGCCCGATGCGGCCGAGGATCCGACCGTATCGCCGGACGAGCGCGCCCGGGGAAGCGCGATGGCTAGCAACCTCTCGCTGAGAGTCTTGTCGCGGATGTGGCAGATGCTGCTGAAAGCGCTGGAGGAGGTCGCCGCCGCGCCCAATGCGATGATGGCGGCGGAAATGGCGATCATCCGGTTGACCCATGTGGCGGATCTGCCCAGCCCCGAGGAATTGATCCGCAAGCTGCAGAACAGCCCGCCACCTGCGCCCGGCGGCAATGGTGGCCTTGCGCAAGGCGCACGTTCGCCTGCGGCGGGCGGGGGGGCCTCGGCTGTCGCCTCGGCCCGCGTTGGTGGCGATGGCAGAGCACAGGTCGCACCGGCGGTGGCTCCGGACAATGCGCTTGCGCGATTTCCGACGTTTGAGCATGTTGTCGAGTTGATCCGCGCGAACCGGGACGTGAAACTGCTGGTCGAACTGGAAACCTGTATCAGACTGATCAGCTATCAACCGGGACGTATCGCGTTTTCACCCACCGAGACCGCACCAACCGATCTGGCGCAAAGACTGGGGGCACGATTGCAGGGCTGGACCGGCAACCGCTGGGCGATCAGTGTAAGCGCCACCGGCGGCGCGCCTACGATCGCCGACGTTCGGGATGCAGCAGACAACGCGTTGCGGGAGGAGGCAGAGGCACATCCGCTGGTGCAGGCGGTGATGAGCCGCTTTCCCAAAGCGCGGATCACAGCGATTCGCACCCCAGAGCAGATGGCCGCCGCCGCCAGCGCCGAGGCATTGCCAGAAGTCGAGGATGAATGGGACCCCTTCGAAGAGCAGTGATCGTCCTGCTGGCGACAGCCACCCCCGCGCTGGCAGAGGTCTGTGACAAGGAACGTCCCGGATGGACACCGGCAGATGGCCCCGCCACCGGCCTCGACGAGGTGGTGTTTCATGCCACTTCGCTACCGGGTCTTGGCATCCTTGGGGCGCTGACCCTGGCACTGCTGGTTGGCGGTCGACTTTACTGGACGTTGAGCGCCCTGTTCTCCGGGGTGATCGCGCTGGCTCTCTGGACAACGCACTCTGCCCCCGATGATATCACCCTCGCCGCGATCGCCGAAGGCTGCGTCGGGCCAAAGAGCCTGTCGATTGGGTTTTTGGCCGCGATTTTCGTTGTCGCGCTACTGGGGCTGACGCGCAACTCTTCACGTCGAACAGACTGAACCTTGCCCCCGGGAGGTCGCGCCCGTATCTAGAGGGCAACACGGACACCCACAGGAGACACCACATGCTCAAAGGACTCGGCGGACTAGGCGATATGGCCAAGATGATGAAAGCCGCACAGGAAATGCAGACCAAGATGACACAGTTGCAGGAAGACATGCACAGTCAGATGGTAACAGGAGTATCCGGCGCCGGTCTGGTCAAGGCGACCTGCTCCTGCAAAGGCGAGCTGAAAACACTGGATATCGATCCGTCGATCTTTAACAGCGACGACAAAGAAGTTGTCGAGGATCTGATCCTGGCCGCGATCAAGGATGCGCAGCAAAAAGCCAGCGACAAGGCTCAGGAAGAGATGGGCAAGCTGACGGAAGGCATGGGTCTGCCCAAGGACATGAAACTGCCGTTCTAGATCGAACCCCTTGCGGGTTCGAGCGGCATGTCAAAGCAGGAAATCCTTGATTTCCTGCTTTGACATGCCTCTGGATCGTCCGCTCCCTGCCCCTGCCCCGGACCCACGCCCCATGTCCAGCACCAAAGACATCGACGACCTGATCGAGCTGATGGCCAAACTGCCCGGCCTGGGGCCTCGGTCGGCGCGGCGGGCAGTTCTGCACCTGATCCGCAAGCGGGCGTTGCTTTTGACGCCATTGGCGGACTGCTTGCAGATCGTTGCCGAGACGGCGCGGGAATGCCTCAACTGTGGCAACGTCGGCACGACCGATATCTGTGATATCTGCACGGCAGAAAAACGCGCGACCGGAGAGTTATGCGTGGTCGAGGATGTCGCCGACCTGTGGGCGATGGAGCGGTCCGGAGTATTCAAGGGGCGGTATCATGTGCTGGGCGGCACTTTGTCTGCGCTGGACGCCATCGGGCCCGAGCAGTTGCGCATTCCGCGTCTGATTGATCGGGTTGCCAGCGAAGGCATCACCGAGGTCATCCTTGCGCTGAATGCCACCATCGACGGGCAGACCACGGCGCATTACATCGCCGACGAGTTGGATGGGCAGGTGCGCCTGACCTCGCTGGCACAGGGCGTTCCGATTGGTGGCGAATTGGACTATCTGGATGACGGCACGATCATGGCCGCGATGACCGCTCGCAAGGACCTTTAGGGTCCAGCCCCTCCGCATTCGTCAGCATGGCAACCAGCCTGCGGCAACATCCGCCACGACCCGCGGTTCCAATGCGGCAATGATACCGCGCAGTTCCGCGAGGCCCTTCAAGCGTCCGATGGAAGGATAACCCGGCTGTGCCCGGCGCCCGAGATCATCCAATATGTCCTGCCCATGATCCGGACGGAACGGGATCGACCAGTCGGCACGACCTGCGGCCTTGCGGCGCGCCTCTTCTTTCAGTGCCGCTTCCACCACCGCGACCATATCGGTATCGCCTCCAAGATGTTCGGCCTCATAGAACGAGCCGCGCAGGTTTGCGGACTCTCGCTTGACGTTTCGCAAATGCAGGAAGTGGACCCGTTCGCCAAGACGCTCCATCATGCCGGGCAGATCATTGTCGGGACGTGCCCCGAGTGAACCCGTGCAAAGGGTGATCCCGCTGGCAGGAACGTCCACCGCATCCATCACCGCCTTATAATGTGCTTCGGTCGACATGACCCGCGGCAGGCCCAAGAGCGGGAATGGCGGATCGTCGGGATGACAGCAGAGGCGCAGGCCCAGGTCCTGCGCAAGCGGCACCACCTCGGACAGGAAGTCGATCAGGTGTTGACGAAGCGTCTCTTCACCCATCTTGGCGTATTCGGAAAGATGCGCGCGCACGTCCTCAAGGCTGAATGTCTCAGCAGCGCCCGGAAGCCCGAATACGATGTTAGCGGTCAGTATCTCGATATCCGCCCCGGACATTTCCGCATGGCGGCGCGCGGCGACGTCCTGCAGCGCGTCGTCATAGTCTGATGCTGCCCCCGAGCGTTTCAGCACATGCAGATCAAAGGCGGCGAAATCGATCAGATCAAACCGCATGCAGGTCGCCCCGTTCGGCAGACGCCAGCCAAGGTCTGTGCGGGTCCAGTCAAGAACCGGCATGAAGTTGTAGCAGATGACTTCGATCCCGGCCTTGGCAAGGTTCCTCATGCTCTGCTTGTAGGTGTCGATATGCGCGCGCCAGTCGCCCTGCTGCTTCTTGATGTCCTCGCTGACCGGCAGGCTCTCGACAACCGACCAGACGAGGCCCGAAGGCCGGCCATCCGGCATGGTCGCGACCTCGGCCTGCCGCCTGGCGATCTCCTCGCTTGACCAAGTATCGCCCGATGGCACGTGGTGCAGCGCGGTGACAATTCCGGTTGCACCGGCTTGCGCGACATCGGCAATGCTCACGCGGTCCTGCGGTCCGAACCATCGCCAGGTTTGCTCCATGTCTTCCTCCGACCTACGATTTGGGGAAAGACTAGCATCAATCGTCATTGCTGACTAGTATGGAAGTATGGTAACTTACTCTAGGGAGAACGTCGAATCGTGAAAACAGAGCAAAATTCGACGTGGACGCTCGACCTCGCGGCGTCGATCACACCACAGATCACCCGCATCCTGCGCGAGCGCATCATTCAGAATGACCTGAAGCCCGGCGATCAGATTTCGGAATCCGAATTGGCGCGCGGCTATGATGTCAGCCGGCAGCCCGTTCGCGAGGCGTTTATCAAGCTCGCCGATCAGGGCCTTGTCGAGATCCGGCCTCAGCGTGGCACCATCGTCACCCGTATCGGATATTTCGCCGTTCTGGACGCGCGGTTCCTGCGCGAAGCCATAGAGGCCGATATCGCCAAGATACTTGCCACTGACCCGAACGCCGCGCCGATCGCAGACCTTCGCCAGCAGCTTACTAGGCAAGTGACCATTGGTCGTGATGACCCGACCGCGTTCATGCAGCTGGACGAGACCTTTCACCGCACACTTGCGCAGGCCGCCGGAAAGGCGGGTGCCTGGAAGCAGATAGAGGGTCTGAAATCGCAGATGGACAGGGTTCGGTATCTGTCTCTCGGCGAAATCCGGGTGGACAAGCTCATTGAACAGCACCGCGCAGTGGTCGACAGGATCGAAGCCGGTGATATCGCCGGTGCCAATTCCGCCATTCGCTTTCACCTGCGCGAAGTGCTGAACGATCTGCCTCAGATCATCCAGGGCAACCAACAGTTTTTCGATCTGCCGGACGGGGACATGCCCCCGCCGGTCAATGCACCGATCCAAGGAGGAAACATCGCATGAATTCCAATTTCAAACTCACCGCGCTCGCCGCAGCCGTCACAGCGCTGGTCGCAGGGCCGCTCTCGGCACAGGACATGACGCTCAAACTGGGCCATCTGGCGAATGAAGATAACTCCTGGCACTTGGCTTCGGTCAAGTTCGGCGAAGAACTTGCGGCGCTGACCGATGGCCGGATCGTCGTAGAAGTCTTTCCCAACGAGTCGCTGGGCAAGGAGATTGACCTGATCAACGGCATGCAGCTGGGTACGGTCGACATGACCATCACTGGCGAAAGCCTGCAGAACTGGGCGCCCAAGGCGGCGTTGCTGGCGGTTCCCTATGCGTTCAAGACCATTGACGACATGGACGCCTTTGCCTCCGGCCCGATCGGCGATGAGATCAGCCAGCAGATCATCGAAAACGTGCAAATCCGCCCCATCGCCTATTTCGCACGGGGCGCGCGCGACCTGACCAGCAACCGCCCGATCACCAGCCCGGCGGATCTGGATGGGCTGAAAATGCGCGTTCCGAACGTGCCGCTGTTTGTGGATGTCTGGAAGGCGCTTGGCGCGAACCCCGGTCCGATGGCGTTCTCGGAGGTCTTTACCTCGTTGCAGAACGGCACGATCGAGGCACAGGAGAATCCGCTGGCGCTGATCCGTTCGGCGAGCTTCTATGAAGTTCAGAGCCATGTGAACCTGACCGACCACGTGCGGTCGTGGATCTATCTGACCATTGCCGAATCCACCTGGGCCAAGCTTTCGGATGATGACAAGGCCGCCGTGCTGGAAGCTGCGGCACGTGCGCAGGCCTATGAACGCGAAGTGTTCGAAAAGAGCCTCGCAGATGATCGCGCCTTTCTCGAGGAAAAGGGCATGACGTTTGTAGACGTTGACGCCGCCGCCTTTCAGAGCGCAGCCAAGGAAGCTGTTCTGGCCAACGTCAATGACGAGATCAAGCCGGTCGTCGAAGACCTGTTCTCGCAGTAGCCAGGCCAAAAAAGACCAGGCCGGCATCGTGAATTCCCGGTGCCGGCAAACCAAGAGGGAACGCAGTTGGGATATTCTGAAAGACTGATCCACGCCGTGGTCTTGCTGGCGCGCGTCGGCGCCGGATTGGCCTTTGCGGTATTGATGGGGGCGGTTTTGATCCAGGTCGCCGGACGGTTGACAGGGTACTCTCCCGTCTGGACCGAGGAACTGACCCGCTATGCGTTGCTCTACATGATCGCCTTGGGCGCGGGGCTCGCCTTCCGCACCGGCGATCTGGTCAATGTCGACGTGATCAGCGAATCCCTGCCGGGTCAACTTCCCCGCCTTCTTCGTCTTTTCGCGGCGCTCTGCACCGCAGGTCTCGCCGCGTACCTGCTGCCCCACGCCTGGAAATACGTGGCTATCGGCAAAATGCAGACAGCCCCTGCCCTCGGGATCCGGATGGATTTCGTGCACTTTACCGTTTGGTTGATGCTGGCCGGGTTGGCGTTGTTCGGTACGGTGCGGGTCGTCGGGATGCTCTTTGGCATCGAAAACGGAAAACCCGGAACCTCCGAAGAGGACTAGGCCGATGGATATGGCAATTCTGTTCTCGGTTTTTGTCGCCGGCCTTGTGCTGGGCATACCGGTTGCGATCACTCTCGGGCTGTCATCGCTTGGCTACATTTTGGTCGCGGGCCTGCCGCCGGTCGTAATGCCCCAGAAAATGTATGCCGGAATGGACGTCTTTGTCCTGCTGTCGATTCCGGGCTTCATTCTGGCCGGAAACCTGATGAACCAGGGCGGGATCACCAACCGAATCATCCGGTTCGCAAATGCCATCGTCGGCTGGATCCGGGGTGGTTTGGGGCTGACCAACATCGCCGCGTCGATGCTGTTCGGTGGTATCACCGGCACCGCGGTCGCAGACGCCGCATCGCTGGGCGGCGTCCTGATTCCCGGCATGAAAAAGGCAGGCTACCCGGCCGACTTCTCCGCTGCAGTCACGGCGGCATCCTCAACGGTCGGCCCGATCATCCCGCCATCGGTACCGATGATCATCGTGGGTGCGCTGTCCGGTATTTCCGTCGGCAAAATGTTTCTGGCCGGCGCTATCCCGGGCATCTTGATGGGGGTCGCGATGATGGTGACCGCTTATGTCATCTCGGTGCGCAAGGGCTATCCGCATCAGCCATGGCAGGGGCTTGGCGAGGTCGCACGGTCGTTTGGTGGCGCGATCTGGGCCATTGCGATGACGTTCCTGATCATCTACGGGCTGTTGTCCGGCCTTGCCACGCCGACGGAAACGGCGGTCGTTGCCTCGGTCTATGCCTTTCTCGTCGGGGCCTTCATCTATCGCGAACTGCCGTTGCGTGCGGTTCCCGGCATCGTGATCGACAGCGCCGTATCCGCTGCCGGTATTCTCGCGCTGGTCGGCTTCGCCAACGTCTTTGGCTGGATCCTGGTGTCCGAGAGAATTCCGCAGGCAATTGCCAGCGGCGTCCTCACGATAACCGACAACAAGTTCTTCGTGATCCTCCTGATCAACCTGCTCTTGCTGTTCGTCGGCATGTTCATGGAAACGATTGCGGCGCTTATCATCCTTTTCGTTCCGCTCCTGTCCTTGGCCGAGGCTGTCGGAATCGATCCACTCCACTTTGCGACCTTTGCGGTGCTGAACCTGATGATCGGGCTGACCACGCCTCCGGTTGGCGTCTGCCTGTTTGTCTGCGCCAATATCGCGCGACTGCCGCTGGCGCCGGTGGTCAGAGCGATCCTGCCATTCCTCTTGACCAACATCATTGTGCTGCTCGCGGTTTCATATTTTCCGCCGCTCGCCACGTGGTTGCCCTCTGTCCTGATCCCCTGAGAGAAGCCCCATGAAAACCCGAGTTTGCCGTCTGTATGGCCAGAATGATCTGCGCATAGAAACCGAGGACATCGCCGCACCCGGTGCGGACGAAGTTCTGATCGGCATTGCTGCCGGAGGCATCTGTGGCTCTGACATGCATTACCTGTCTGACGGCGGCATCGGAACGATCCGCGTGCGCGAACCGATCATCCTTGGCCACGAGGCCTCGGGCCGTGTGCTTGCCACGGGCGACGACGTTGCAGGATTGTCCGCCGACGATGCGGTTGCGATCAATCCCAGCCGGCCTTGCGGGCACTGCACCTATTGCGCCAAGGGTTTGCGGATGCACTGCCTGAACATGCGCTTTAGCGGGTCCGCCATGCTGATGCCGCACCAGCAGGGCCTATTCCGCGACCGCGTCATCGTTGATGCGAAACAGTGCAGCAAGCTGCCTCAATCCGCCGATCTGGGTGCTGTCGCCTGTGCCGAACCCCTGGCGGTCTGCCTGCATGCTGGAAAGATGGCTGGCGACATGGCGGGCAAACGGGTGCTTGTCACCGGCGCCGGTCCCATTGGACTCCTCTGCCTGGCAGTCGCCTTGCGGACCGGCGCTTCGGACGTCGTCGTCACAGACCTTCATGACGCAACGCTTTCGGTTGCAACCGAAATGGGCGCGACAGGGGTGATCAATGTTGCCAAGGCGCCGACCGAGATGGAGCGCTATTTCGAAGAAAAAGGCCACTTCGACATCGCGTTCGAGTGTTCGGCCGCCGCGCCCGCGATCAAGACGGCCATTGCTGCCCTTCGTCCGCGTGGCATTTTGGTTCAGGTCGGCGTCGCCGGCGACACGCCAATGCCGGTCAATGCGATGGTCGCCAAGGAAATTCGCGTTCAGGGAACGCATCGGTTTGACGAAGAGTTCGCCCAGGCGGTCGATGCAATCGTCACCGGGCGCATCAACGTCACGCCGATCATCACCAAGCGCTATCCGTTGGAACAGGCCCAAGAAGCCTTTCGCATGGCATCCGACCGCAGCCGCGCCGTCAAGGTTCATCTTACCTTTGACGACAGCCACGCCGCATCACGCGGATAACGCCGTCGGCGCGATCACCCGTCAACTTAGCCCGAAAAACTTACGCGCATTGGTCCCGATTGCGCCGCGCAATCGGGCCTCTGGCAGATCCAGTGCCAGCGCCTCGGCGACGATGTCATCGCCGTGGTCCAGATGTGGAAAATCGCTGCCAAACACCAGATGCTCTTCGCCGAGATAGGCGATCGTCTCGTTCAGGAACGGCTCGTCCGGCTCAAACCCGATGATACATTGTGCCTTGAAATACTCCGACGGCTTTTTTCTGATGGTCTGCGCGACCTCGCCTGCGAGATGGGCATATTCAAGCTCGTCCAGACGCCACAGCCAATGCACCATCCATCCGGCGCCCGCCTCGAGAAACGCGACCTTCAGATCCGGGTTGCGCTCAAACGTTCCGCTTTCCAGCAACGACAGGAACGCCATCATCTGCTCCATCGGGTGCGAACAGGCATGTTGCGAAAAGCGCGAGGAAAACCTGTCGGCGCCCGCCGTTTCGGTACGCGCATGCGCGGCTTCGTGCACCGCGACACGCAACCCGTTTTCAGCGCAGAACGTCCAGAACGGCGCATCGGCCTCGTCGCCCAGCAGGCGACCGGCAATCGGATTGGGGCGCACGACGACGGACGTCCAACCCTGATCGAGCGCGAACTTCGCCTGATCGATCATCGCCTCCGGGTCATAGCGCGCAATCAGCGCTGCCCCTCGCAGGCGTTGCGGATCCGCTGCACACAGATCGGCCAACCACCTGTTATAGGCCTCGGCAAAGGCGGCCGCGACATGAGGTTCGCGGTGCGGCATCGCGACGAGATAGCCAGCGTAGGACGGCAACAGCAATGCCGCATCGATCCCGTCCTTATCCATCGCCCCCAGATGCCCGGCGGCGGTCGCGCCGAGCGCGAGATCCTCGGGGCGATCGACGGCGGCGGCGGCAATCTCGATCTTGGCGCTCTTGGAAATGTCCATGACCGGCTCGCCACTCACCATAAGATCCGGCGGAAGGTGCAGCGGGCCAGATGGGCCCTCCACGGTCATCCGTTCCGACAGTGGTTCGCCGCGATCCAGATAGGCCAGCATCGGGATATAGTCGGACATATGCGACGGCAGGTATTCCTGCCACAGATCCAGCGGTTCGTGCACGTGACGATCCGCGTCGAATATCCAGAACCCATTGCGCACGATGCCTGCCCCTCATTGCTTTCAACGTCATGGCAAGGAAACAGCAAAACGCACTCGCTGCAATCCAATAGAGCGTTTCGCGTTTAACTTGGATCATCTGGTGTCACCTAACGCGTTGAAATCTATGATTTCAGGAAGCGTTAGGTGATTCAGGTTTAACGCGGAACGCTTTAGGCACCATATCCTTACAAAAACAGGTGGGTGGGGTTGAGGTCTGCCTCGGTCAGCGGTGTGTCTCGCCATCCCATTTGAACCGGCACGTCATAGAGACGCCCCGGCCCGAAACGCGGCCAGAAATGGCGCAGACCCGGTGCAAAGACCTTAACCACCGGCAGCATGGTGTCTGGCCGGGTCTGGTTCAGGATCAGCATTTCAATGCCTCGTTCCCGTAGTCGGTCCGTGGTCCAGTCGATCAACCCCCCCAATGTTGCGACACTGCGTGTCGGAGCATCCTCGAGAACGGCCTCGCCTTGTGGAAACAGGAAAGTCTCATCCGCATCTGCCATGCACGCCCACGGAGGCGGCCCGTCCCGGCCATTCGCACGAAACAGTTGCACGAGCTCCGTCATCGCCCGTTCGATGGCAATCGCGCTTTCAAAATGGCACCCGAACCCGATACACCAGCGTCCGTCGCTCTTGGCCCGCGCGACCGCCGCCAGACAGGGTATCGTAAGATCACCGGTCAGATCGAGCAGCCAGCAATCCCAACCCTGATCGACGAACCCCTGTGCCAGTTCCCGCACCCGTGGGTCCGCAACCCTGCGCGGATCAAGAGCCGGACGAGGAATGCGGTTGTACCACCAGATCGCGGTGCTGTCGCGCTCCACCAATTCCAGAAAGGCCTGAACCGCAGCCTCGGCAAGGGTCGATCCGGCAGCGCACCCATTCGGATCAAACCGACCGAAACGCGGCTCTGGCGCGTTGGCAAAGCACAATTCGCGCAGCATCCATTTTGGGCGCTCCTGAGAAACCGACCAGACCGGAACCCAGTCCAACGCGCGATCCTCTGCGAACACCTCTGGAACATGGCGCCGGTCATCCCGGCTCAGCGCGTTCCATTTTGCGCGGTCCCGGTATTGCGCCGCGCTGAACTGCCAAACCGCGTTGGGGTGTACGGCGGCGTCCCCCAAGGCCTCGAACGAAGCGCGGCGGGTTTCGAACCCTTCCGGGAACTGTGCCGACATCCGTTCGACGGCCTCACACAATGCGCTCGCCTGCGCCTGCGCATCGGTCAGCCCCTTGCCAAGCGCCACACCGTGGAACGCATCGGGATCGGGTGCCTTGGCACGCGGGATGATCGGATAGGACACGGCCCAGACATGCCGCGCCTGCGATCCCGCGCTCGTCGGGTCGCTTGTGTCCAGCGAACCGGCGCTGCTGATGAGGCCGGTCAAATCGCTCACGAGCGGATGGAGGGACGCCACGACATCACCAACGTCGCGGCTCCTGTATCCGCCGAGGCGACGACTGACCGGTGTCTCGTCACGCAGATCGAGTTCTGGTCGAGGCGCGTGGTTGCAGGTGCAGGAAAATTCATGCACCCGCCGCCCCTCTGGTCCAATCTCGAGGAGTCCCGACAGGCTGGCGCGCCCGTCCCGCAGGACATCAATCGCCGCAACGGCGGTCGCAGCGGCGCACTCTGCCAGTTCCATACGTTCGGGATACGGATGACCCGTCTTGGTGCCACCCTGCTGTGCAAGATAGGTCTCGACCGGCCTGTTCAACCGCAGGCGCCGCAGCAGACACACTGGGCAGGCATCGTGACCGGACCCAAAGAGAGGCCCGAAATAGCTGCGCTGCCCGACCAGTTTGACCGGCAGCCATGGCACCTGCTGCACCGCGAACTCGGCTGACAGCGGTCCCAGGTAGTCGGAACACAGGATCAGGGTCACCGGAGCCAATTCCGGGCCTTCGGCGGCATCCAATGCCGCGCGCATCACCGACAAGGCAGCCGCGTTGTCTGATCGCACACGCAGTGATCCGACGGCTTCGCAAAGGCCCCCTTCGCCCTGCGCTGGCGGCCAAACCTCTGGCCGGCTCTCGAGGACGCCCTGCGCCTGCAGCCTGCTCAACGCATAGAGCACCTGTGCCGGGGGGAAATCCGACAAATCAGCCACGATCTCCTGTGCCTCACGCGCCCCATTCGCCTTGGACAGAACCGCCGAGACAAGCGGTGACGCCGTATGCTGGCTCCCGCGTTCTGTCACCAGAAACACCCCGCCACCCGGCGCATCCATCACCCGGACGCCCGTGGGCACCGCAAAAAACTCGGAGGGAGTGATCATATTTCGAACAACCCTAAATGGAACTGTATGTATACACGCAAATGTTAATCCGCTAACAACTTACGTAAACTACAGATCTGCGCTCGGAAAGGCCGAGACGCAGGCGCCACGACTAGGGATGCAATGTCTACGGAACTAAAGGAATTTCTGGCCGCGGTCGGGCTGAACCATCGGTTTGACGATTTCGTCGCCAATGGGATCGACATGGATGTCATCGCCGAATTGACGGCCGAAGATCTCAGCGAACTCAACCTGAACATTGGTGAACGCAAACGGTTGCTCAAGGCCGTTCGCACCGCCACCCCGTCAGAACCAGAAACAGCGCCGGTTTCGGGGCCCGAACGCCGCCAGCTTACGGTCATGTTCGTCGACCTTGTCGGGTCCACCGCGCTGTCAACCTCCCATGATGTCGAAGACCTGCGCAGTGTCGTCGGCGACTATCAGACCTGCTGCGCCGCCATCATCGAAAAGCACAGCGGCACCATCGCCAAATACATGGGCGACGGCATACTCGCCTATTTCGGCTATCCGAGCGCCGCCGAACATTCGGCAGAGCACGCCGCGCGGTGCGGGCTGGAACTGATCCGCGAGGTCAACCGGCTGACGCCGTTACCGAATGTGCAGCTCTCCTGCCGGGTCGCTGCGGCAACCGGCATGGTCATCGTTGGCGACCTGATTGGCAGCGGCGACTCGCAGGAACGACAGGTCCTGGGTGAAACCCCCAATCTTGCAGGGCGGTTGCAATCGCTCGCCAATCCCGACCAGATGGTGATTTCCAACAGCACACATCAATTGCTCAAGGGGCTGTTTGAATGCAGTTCTCTTGGCAAACACGACCTCAAAGGGTTTGGTGAGCCGCTCGAGTGTTTCACCGTTGATGCTGAACACGAGATTGAAAGTCGGTTCCGTGCCACGCGGGAAGGGCGCAGCCTGTCTCCGCTGCGCGGTCGCGAAAAGGAATTGGAAGCGCTGGTTGAGCAATGGGAGGCCTGTCGCGACGGCCACCTGGAATCCGGACTTCTGGTTGCCGAGGCCGGTATCGGAAAATCCCGGCTGATTGCAGAGCTCGTCGAACGTATCTCCCCGAGCCCGCACGAAGTGATCGAACTGGCCTGCCATCCGCAGTTCAAGAACTCAGCCCTGCACCCTCTGAAGAGCTTTGCCGAACGCCTGTTCGATTGGAAGCGCGCCGATGATGCCAAGGCCCGGTTTACCAAACTTCAGGACTATCTGGACCGTCATAACATGGCCAAGGACACCGTGACGTTCGCGTCGACGCTGGGCCTTCCCGCAGACGGGCTGTATGAACCGCCGACAGAATCTCCACAGGTCCAGCGAACAGCGCTGGCGCGGGGTCTGGCACGGCTGCTTGCAGGGAGGGCGAAGTCCGCGCCGCTGCTTATCCTGTTCGAAGACCTGCACTGGGCCGACACGACGACACTGGAGGTGCTGGAGCCATTGCTGGCGGGCCTGAAGGACTCGCCGGTGTTCCACGTTGCGACGACACGTACCGCCGACGGGCTGGCCCTTGCGCAGGACCCGACCGTTACGGTCCAGCATCTTGGCGGGATCAGCGGCGATGCCGCCATCAAGCTCACCCACAGCCTGACCGGCGGCAAGGTACTGTCCAAGGAACTGTCGACCCATATTCTGGCGCAGGCCGAAGGGAATCCGCTGTTCCTCGAAGAACTGACCAAGAGCCTCATGGAATCCGACTCCATCAGCGAAACGGATGGTGTTATCCAGATAGATCGCAACTCGGTTCACTCCGAAATCCCCACAACGCTGCAGGATTCGCTCATGGCGCGTCTGGACCGGGTCGCCACGGCCAAGGAACTGGCCCAGATCGGTGCGGTGGTCGGCCGCGAATTCAGCCTTGATCTGCTGTCTCATGTCTGCGGGCAGCCTCCCAACATCGTGGTCGCGGGGGTCTCCGTTCTGGAAGAGGCCGAACTGGTGTTTCCGGTCGAGGACAAATCCGAAAAGACCTGGATCTTCAAACACGCGCTGATCCAGGAAGCGGCTTATGATAGCCTGCTGCGCAGCCGTCGGCGTGAACTGCACGGGTTGATCGCGCAGGCCTATGAAACCACCCGACCGGATGAAGTCACCAGTCAGCCAGAGGTCCTGGCACACCATCTCGGACAGGCCGGCGAACATGATCGCGCAATTGAATTTGGCCTTGCCGCCGGGATGGCCGCGCTTGTCCGCTCGGCAAACGCCGACGCCGTCGCGCATGGCAGAAAGTGCCTGGACTGGGTGGCGCAGCTGCCCGATGATCAGGATCGCGGCCGGCTCGAGCTCAAGATCCAGGCGATACTGACTCCTGCCCTGATGCAATCCCAGGGCTATTCAGCCCCGGATGTAGAGGAGAGCACCAGCCGGGCACTCAAGCTGCTGGAACTGCACGGAGATCTTCCAGAAGCCTTCCCAAATCTCTGGGGGCTGAACATGTATCACCATGTGCGGTCCGAACGGAAACACGCGCGTGACGTCGCCGAACGATTCGTCGGTCTGGCAGAGAGAGTCGGCGATGGCAGCCAGCTGGTTGCCGGCCTCCCATTGCTGGGTCAATGCAGCTGGATCGAAGGCAATCTTGCCGATGCCGAAGCCAAACTTCGCCGTGGCATGGACCTCTATGATGTCGAGGCGCATGGCATGCACGGTGCGATGTATGGTCTGGATTCGCACAGCTACAGTCGCCTGACCCTGTCACAGGTTCTGTGGATGACCGGGCGCAAGACCGAAGCGACGGCCGCCGCCGACGACGCGCTTTCCCATGCGCGGTCGCTGAACCATACCAATACCATCGGGATGTCCCTGCTCTACCGGATCATGCTGAAACAGCAGAACGGGATGCGCGACGAGGTGGCCCAGGATGCCGCGGAGGCGCTCGACTACTGTGCCCGTATGGGGGTCAGCACGCCGACGTCCTACATCGCGATGATTGCCAACTGGGCCCAAGGTGATGTTGCCGCGTCACAGGAGATCTACAAGGTCCACAACATGATCGGCGCACAGCTTGGCATGACTTACTACCGCAGCCTTGGAGCCGAGAACGCGATTGACGCGGGGGACATGGATACCGCCGGCGAGATCCTGAGTGTCGCGCTGGATCAGGCCCGCAATACCGGCGAGGGATACTGGCTGCCGCAACTGCTGCGCCTTCAGGCCCGCATCGACTCCGATGCGACCGTCGCCCGCCTCAGAGAGGCCAGCGAGCTTGCACGTGCATCCGGCGCGTTGATGCTTGACGCCCTGGCGATTGTCGACACCCTTTCACTGGGCGATGCCGAGGACGCTTCTATCCTGCGCGCCCGCTTGCAAGAGTTGATCGAGACACACAAAATCGAACTGCCCACATCTGCCGTGAGGGTCTTGACCAAGCTCAAGACCCTCGCGGCAGACGTGAACTAGACGCGAAGATGCACGCCGGATGATTGGCTGGCATCACGACAGGACCCGTAGGATCAACAACAGGGAAGGTGAATATCAATGACTTGGTTCCTAAAAGACTCGGACAATGCCCTCGGACACGATTCAAAGCCCGGAGCGCTGGAATCAACAATGCACTGGCAGGTCATCTGGCCCCGTGCAATTGCCCTGGCCTGGGAAAACGCCGAATTTCACGCACAACTCAAGGCTGACCCACGCGCAGCCATTCGCGACAAGTTCGGCTATCATCTGATGGATGATCTTGATCTCACGATTGAAGATGCTCCGGCAGACGCCGAGTTTGATCTGTCTCAGGCGACGAATTCACCCGATGCTGACCGCGACCCTTGGGCCAGCCTGCCGCATATGAAACTGACACTGTGCATTCCGCCCGCGCCGCCGGTCGAACTGCAGGGTGTGGCGATCACCTCATATCAGGATACCGGTCGCACCTATCCGTTCAGTTGCTGTTGAACGCTGCGGCCCGGCATCGTGCGTGACCACAATGTAGTGGTTTTCGATTCCGCCTGGGGGTTGCACCTCTCAAAACCCATGGTGGGCCTGACATTATCCTCGGTCGGGCCTGCATCGCCTTCACAAATTGATCGCGGCTCGCCACCGGACCCGGCGTGATCACCGGCAGTCCGCTTGCATGACTTGGGCTTGACGGCATCGAACCTGCAAGCGGGGATTCGCGCCCGGGAAATGGGGACGGACGCCACACGCTACATTTCGACGGCCCTGCAAGGTCCGACATCCAGACGCGAGATGTGCCGTGCCATCGCTTCAGGGAAATAGCTGCACACCAGCGGGTCATGGCCGGGAATGATAAGTTCCGGTGCCGAGGCCAGACGTCGCAACGTGTCAAATCCGTCCAGCATATCCTGCAGGTCGACGACAATCGGAAACGGCTTTCGGGCAAACACGTTCTCATAGAAATGCGACGCATCCGAGGCCAACACCATCCAGCCGACCTGCGTGCGCACCCGAACGCATTGCAGTCCCCGGGTATGCCCACCGACGCAATGCACGGTAACCCCTTCGGCAATCTCGGCATCGCCTTCGTGATACACGACCTTTCCGGCATACAGCCGCTTGATCGCCTCGCAGATATGCGCGGCCGTGTACGGCATGTTCAGCGGTCCATGGCACATGCACGGCCCGGTCGCATAGGCCATTTCTGCCGCCTGAAGGTGCAGCGTCGCATTGGGAAACAGGTGCAGCCCGCCCGCATGGTCATAGTGCAAATGCGTGACAATGATCCGAGTGACATCCTCGGGCGCAATATCGAACGGCTCTAGCGCCGCAACCGGATCAAGCCGGACGGGCCGCCCCCGTGCCTGTGCCTCGGCATCATCATACCCGGTATCGACAAGGATCACCTCGTCGCCACGCCGCAGCAGCCACATGAAATAGTCCATTGCGTGCGGCGCATCGTGATTGTCATCAAAGACAAAGCTGTCGCCACGTATTCGCCCACCGCGGTCTGCGTATTTGATGCAATAGATTTCCCAGTCGGTCATGTTGGCACCTGATCATAGGTCCTCACCTCTTTCGAGGTGACCATCCTCGCCACCTTGGCATCGAATTCTACGAAATGGCTACTGGTCGAATGGGTGTCGAAGGCGCTTCGATCCTCGTAAAGCTCGTACAGAAAAACCTCTTCCGGCCTCGCGGAGTCGGTGCAGACATCAAATCGATGGCAACCGGATTCCATGGCAAGCGATGTCGCCGCATTCTGCAACATCTCGGGCAGGAACGCCCCGTTGTACTCGGGCTTGATCCGAAACGTGACAACAACCGCAAACATCTGGCATTCCTCTCCGGCAGACACGTCATGTTCAATTGGCTTGAGCCGGAGAGATATCCGCCCTGTCGTATTTTGTTATGTATGCATTAGCGCGATGCACGGTCAACGTTTCGATCACCGCAGTGGACAGGTCGGACGATCAGGCCGCGCTATGGGGAAGGACGAAATGAGTTCCGTCTGGCGGAGCGCTGTTGACACGCAGAGCCGGGCCATAGGCCGCCGATAGCGTCGCATCGGTGAATACCCGGGGCACTGCCCCCGCGGCCGCGACACGCCCCCGTCGCATCAGCACGACATGGCTCGCGAACATCGCGGTGAGGTTCAGATCATGCATCACCGCGATCACGCCGCCACCACGTGCGCCGTAATCCTGCGCCAGCCGCATCACCATCAACTGGTGTCCGATATCCAGGCTCGCCACCGGCTCGTCCAGCAACAGCCACCGGGGCGCGCCATCGACCACCGGCTCCCACACCTGCAACAGAACCCGTGCCAATTGTACCCGCTGTTGCTCGCCGCCGGACAAGTCCTGATACATCCGCGCGCCGTAACCAACCAGCCCTACGGCCGCCAGAACCCGCCCGGGCAAATCTGCACGCGGCGTCGCCGCCCGTGCCACCTGGCCAAGTTGCACGATCTCGGACACTGCGAACGGAAAGGCGAGTGTCACAGATTGCGGCAACACCGCCCGAATGGAGGCCAGCTCGGACGCGCTATGCGCCGTGACATCACGGCCATTGATCCGCATCCGCCCACCATGAGGCAACTCTGCACAGAGTGCCCGCAGCAAGGTGGTCTTGCCTGATCCGTTGGGCCCGACAATCGCCGTGATGCCGCCCGCCCGGGCGGTGAAATCGACATCCGACAGGATCGTCCGCCCGCCCAATGTCACCGCTATGCTGCGCCCCTCAAACGTCATAGCGCCAACTCCGCACGCCTCTGCATCAATATCCACAAGAACACGGGCGCGCCGAGAACTGCGGTCACAATCCCGATTGGCAGCTCCGCAGGGGCGATCACGATCCGCCCCAGGATATCGGCGGCCAGGAGCAGGCTCGCGCCCAGCAACGCGGCGTTGGGCAACAGCGTCGCATGATCCGGCCCCGACCAAAGCCGCAACAGATGCGGCACCACGATCCCGACAAAACCGATGCCACCGGATACCGCCACTGCCGCCCCTGTTGCCGCGGCCACCAGCAGCACTGCCAGCGTTTTCAGCCGCTGAACCGGAATGCCCAGATGCGCTGCCGGGGCCTCGCCCAAGGCCAGCGCATTCAGCCCGCGCGCCAGAAACGGTGAGGCCGTCAGCGCGATCAGAATGATCGGCGCAGCCACCCCAACCCGCGCCCAGGTGGATCCGGCGAGTGATCCCAGTTGCCAGAAATTCAGATCGCGCAACTGCTGGTCATCCGCCGCATAGATCAACAGGCCCGATCCGGCCGCCGCCATTGCGCCGATGGCAATGCCCCCGAGAAGCATGGTCGCGACCGATGTTCGACCCGCGCGGGTCGAGATCCGGTAAAGCACCATGATCGTGATACCGCTTCCTGCAAATGCCGCAAGCGGTATCAGATGCGGGCCGATCACTACCGCAATCGAAGGGGGCAACGCCGCCCCAAGTACAATCGCGCTGATGGCCCCCAGTGCCGCGCCGGAACTCACCCCGACCAGCGCCGGATCGGCCAGCGGATTGCGAAACAGGCCTTGCAACACAGCCCCTGAAACAGCCAGCGCCGCCCCCACAAGGATTGCCATGATCGTGCGCGGCAGCCGGATCGTCCAGAGGATCGCGCTGTCCACCGGGGCGAGCGCCCGCCCTTGCACCAGATCGGCCAGCGCCAACCAAAGCGACGTGCCCGCCGCCCCCATCGCGAGGCTTGCCGTGGCCATCACCAGTACCACCAGGACCAGCCAAATTCCCAGACGGCGGGCAACGGCCCGGCGATCAGGAACCATCTCTGCATCCGATGTCTGTACCGTGGCGACCATCATTGGTCCGCAGCACCATAAATACGGTCGGCCAATTCTGTCACCGCTTGCGCCGTGCGCGGCCCAAAGCCCAGCAGGTATTGCCCATCCATTCGGATCAGCGCCATTTCCTGACCGGCCGGTGTCGCGGCAAAGGCCGGCAAAGAAAGCACTGCGGCGTCTTCCGCCATTCCAGTGCCGCGCCGATCCATCATCAGGATGATGTCAGGTGTCGCGGCAATCACCGCCTCTTCGCTCACCGGCTTGTAGCCGCTGAACCCGTCCATCGCGTTGACCGCCCCGGCCAGTTCGATCACGGATGATGCCTCGGTGTCGTGTCCGGCGGCCAGAATGCGCCCGCCTTGCAGGCTCAGCACGAACAACACCCGTTTGCGCGATGCCTCCGGCACTTCAGCGGCGCGTTTGGCAACGGCCTGCATCTGAACGGTGACCTCTTCTGCCAGCGTGCCCGCCGCGTCGCCTGCGCCCAACGCCTCTCCGACGGCGCGGATCTTGGCGGCAATGCCTTCGGACGTCGGCACATCCGGGATCAGAACCAAAGGCACCTCCGCCTCGCGCAACATCTCCAGCGTTTCGGGCGGCCCGGCATCCGCCTCGGCCAGGATCAGCCCCGGATTCATCGCCAGCACGCCCTCGGGAGACAGCGCGCGGACATAGCCAACGTTCGGCAGCGCCTGCGCCGCCTTTGGATAGGTAGAGGTTGTATCCCGCGCCACCAATCGGTGCTGTTCGCCAAGTGCATAGATGATCTCTGTGATCGAGCCGCCTGCGGACACCACATTTGCGATGTCGGCCTGTGCCGTACCGGACGCGACGGCCAATACCGTCGCCGCCCACCGGCATGTCGTCTTGATCCGCCGCATCAGGCGGTCTCTATAGCAAGATCGGGCAGGCCGGCAACGATGTCGCGCCAGGCCGGGCGGTCGTCCTTGCCGTCCTTGCCAACACCAAAGATCTGAAAGATCAGCCTACCTTCTGCATCAAAGGCCTCGACCGACACCGCCGGGCCGCGCTTGGTTGGCTTGTCCACCGCCCAGACTTCGGCCACGTGATCCTGCCGAAGATGCAGGTTGAACCCGGTGTCCAGAACATTCTGCCAAGGCCCTGTCGGTTTGAGTGTCTGGATCGGCCCGGAATGGATTTGGATGCAGCCCCGGTTGCCGACAAACACCATGACCCCGATGCCTGCGACCTGCACCGCCTGAAGCATGTCCTTCACCGCATCGGGTTCGAGTTGGCGCACAAAGGGCACACCTGCAATACGGTAGGCGCCAAGCCGGTTCATCCGCAGGCGCGCGGTCAATGTCAGGAACTGGTGGGTGTCGGTCAGCCGGGCCCATTCCTGGCGCAACACGTCAAGCTTGTCGGGATTGGAGCGCGCCACCTCGACCGGTGCCCGCGCACTTACGGCCAGCGTTTCCGATTGATCCTCGTGCCGCAATTTGTCCACCCAGATGCCCCATTTATCGACATTCGATCCGTCGCGCAGGAAAATCTTGTGGACGGCGTCGCCCGCCGCATCAAACACCTGCAGGCTGCGACTTACGCCGGCCTCTGTAGCCTTTTCCACAGCAAAGGCATGTCGCCAGTGCTTTGGAAAGATCCGCAGATCGATGTCATCGTTCAGTACCATCGCGGCATGCGCCCCCGAATGGTAATTGGCATATGTGCCACTCTTTTCATGCACCACGGACCTGTTGCGGGTCAGCGCCATCACCTCGCCTAATGCGCAGGCGGCGGCCATGAGCCCGTCAGGGTCCGGCACAAGGCGAGTTGCGCTGCGCCCGACCCGCGCGGAAACAAGCTGAGCCTCCGAAATGCCAAGACTCCCGGCGAGATCGCTTTCGCGGGTCCTTGGGTTGTCCATTTCCGCTCTGCGGATTTCCTCGGGAGTCGGGATGCCATCCAGTGCCATTTGAACCTCTGTCATTTTGCTGGTTTGGGAGGACGTCTGGCTTGGGAAGCAACTTTGTGCACCCATGGCTGGATTGCCGACGGGATCGACGGCTCATAATGTTGATTCTTTTAGTCGGCTTTATCAACCCCTGCAAGCAGTCATTGGGGTCAGCATAGGTGAGACGGCCCCAGCCAATGGTGCGAAGTTCATCCAAGAAGGTATGAAACTGACACTGAAATTAATCTGAGTAAAAGAATCGGGTTTACAAAGCCCAGCATTTTAGTCAGAAATATTCTCGAACCCCAGCCACCCTGTATGGATCAAGGCAGCCCGGACCCTGAGCAATGAGAGGAATGGTGATGACATATCCAACACCCTTGCGTCCTGCGTCCGACGACCGCCCCGCACAACCCTGCACCCAGGACATGGCCGCGGCGTCCTGGCCGGATTTGCTGCAACTCGCATCAGAGACCGTCGACCCGGATACCGCCCTGGTCGAACAACTCCGGCGCCGGACGGAGGCGCAACAATGAACAGTTCTGCCTCCACGCCCAAGATGATCGACATCAATGCCTTGACCGAAACGCCCGGTTACGACGTGCGGTCGCTCACCAATGGCGGCGATCAGGCCCTGCTGGTTCTGGATGGCCAGGTCTATTCCCTGCGCATCACCCGCGCCGGCAAGCTGATCCTGACAAAATGAGCCAGCATTTCGTCCCTTCCCGCGGCGCGGCACCGGTTGGCCAGATGCAGGAACTGCCGCCCGTCGAACGCATCGCGATCCTGTTTCTCAGGGCCTGGTGCGATGGCGGCACTGAAAAGGCCCAAATGGCTGCGGATTTCCGGCGCGTGCTCGGCCCCGAGGAGGGCGACCTTCGCTACGAGGATTTCAACACCTTGCTGCGGATGCTGCTGCGCTGCGGCCGGTGCCCGCTGATGCGGCACGGGCTGAGTTGCCAGTGTTTCGGCGGCCATGAAAGTGCCTTTGCCCAGATGATAACCGCCGCCGCGAGGCAGGATCGCGAAGACGCGCTGTTGTTTGCCACGACACTGCTATCGGGCGGTGCCGCTTGGCATGCGGTGCAATTGGCCGGCAACCTGGGTCCGGTCCTGCTGCAAATCGCGCGAGCCATGCCGACTGACACCGCCGACACGACCACGCAACCCCGCCGACATCTGCACTAACGGAGCGCTCCAAATGAAATGTCTCACCCTGCCAGTCCTGGCGGCCTCAGCCCTGACAAGCCTACCGGCCTTTGCCGCAAGCAAGGCCGAGGTGCTCGACACCTATGCCAACATTGCTGAGGCAGCCTATGGGGACAGCCTCGCAACCGCCCGCACCTTGCAGAGCGCCGTTGACGCCCTGATCACCAATCCGTCAGCCGACACACTCGATGCCGCGCGCGCTGCATGGCGTGCCGCGCGTGTGCCCTATCAGCAGACCGAAGCCTTCAGGTTCGGCAATGCCATCGTTGATGACTGGGAGGGCAAGGTGAACGCGTGGCCGCTGGACGAAGGCCTGATCGACTATGTCGACCCGTCCTATGGCGGTGCGACCGACGAAAATGCCTATGCTGGGCTGAACGTCATCGCCAACCCCACCTTTACCCTGTCGGGCGAAGAGATCGACGCCACCGACATCACCCCCGAACTTCTCGAAACCACGCTGCACGAGGCGGATGAGGTCGAGGCAAATGTCGCCACCGGCTATCACGCCATCGAATTCCTGCTCTGGGGCCAGGATCTCAACGGCACCGCGGCGGGTGCCGGCAACCGGCTCTGGACGGATTATGCCACCGGCGACGACTGTACCAACCAAAATTGCGACCGCCGCGCCGACTATCTCAAGGCGGCGACCGATCTGCTGGTCAGCGATCTGGAATGGATGACGGCGCAATGGGGCACCGATGGCGAAGGGCGCATTACACTGGCGGCGGATCATGACGCCGGCATCAAGGCGATCCTGACCGGCATGGGCAGCCTCAGCTACGGCGAACTGGCGGGCGAGCGGATGAAGCTTGGCCTGATGCTGAACGACCCCGAAGAAGAGCACGATTGCTTTTCCGACAACACCCATATGAGCCACTATTACGACGGTCTCGGCATTCGCAACGTTTATGTCGGCGAATACACCCGCGTCGATGGCGGCGTCGTGTCGGGCCCCTCGATCTCTGATCTCGTATCCAAGATCGACGGCACGGTTGACACCGAGTTGCGCGAGAGCCTGGACGATACATCGAGCGAACTCGGCCTGCTGCGCACAGCCGCCGAATCCGGGTTCAGCTATGACATGATGCTTGAGCGCGGCAATACCGAAGGCGAAGCGATCGTCATGGCCGTCGTGGACGCACTGGTGGCCCAAACGCGGTCGATCGAGCGGGCGGTGACAACGTTGAACCTTGACCAGATCGGATTTGAAGGGTCTGATAGCCTCGATAACCCAGATGCCGTTTTTGAATAGTTTTGGTTTTAGGGGTCAACGACATGATTATCTGTCATTGCAACTCGATTTCCGATCATGACATCCGCAGCGCCGTGGACTGGATGCGCGCGTCGGACCCGGACACCATCATCACGCCCGGCAAGATTTACCGCGCACTTGGCAAGCGCGCGGATTGCGGGGGGTGCCTTCCAGTGTTTCTTGACACCATGAAGTCCTGTGACACAATCGGAGTCCCAATGGAATTGCGCGGACTTGCCGCGCATCGGCACAAGGACATCTCCGATGAAAGGCGACAAAAAGGTAATCGAGTATCTTAACAAGGCACTGCGCAGCGAGTTGACAGCGGTCAGCCAATACTGGCTGCACTATCGCCTGCAGGAAGATTGGGGATTTGGCCGTATTGCCGACAAGTCGCGCGAGGAAAGCATCGAAGAGATGCACCACGCGGACAAATTGATCGAGCGGATCATTTTTCTCGAAGGCCATCCGAACCTGCAAAAGCTCGACTCCTTGCGGATCGGTGAGAACCTGAAGGAGACGCTCGAAGCGGATCTCGCCGCCGAGCATGAAGCGCGCTCCCTCTATATCGAGGCGCGCGACCACTGCGAAAGCGTGTCCGACTATGTGAGCAAGGGACTGTTCGAAGAGCTGATTGCAGATGAAGAAGGCCATATCGACTATCTCGAAACCCAACTGGGACTGTATCAGTCCCTGGGCGAACAGGGCTATGCCCTGCTCAACGCCAAGCCGGCGGACGAGGCCGAAGAGTAGGGCCGGTCGGAGTGATCCAGCGTATCCGGAACTCGGGCCGCAAAATACCAGCAGTGAAGAGGCATCAACAGGTGATGCCTCTCTGACACAGGGGCGGCCCGCGCTCCCAGCCAAGACCGAGACATCATGACCACGATACCGGATATTGCGCGGCCACTTGCCGCATTTGTCCTTGTTTTCGCCAGCACAGCGTCCTTTGCCGCTCCGCGCCTGGAGCCGACAGAGCCCAATCTTGACATCGTGCCCCGTACTGAGGCCGAGGCCGCTCGTGTTGCCAGGGTCACGGCCGCGCCTGTGGGTTTCGATGCGGCCGAACCGTTTGAGGCACGTCCCGCCGGGGCCGCCACCGTGCGGGCGCGCAGCGACAGCAATGCGTTTTCACAGCCCTCGGCCAATATCAGCTTTGAGCGCGAGCTGGAGTTCAAGGTGGGCAATGGTCTCTTTCGCAAACTCTGGGTTTCGTCCCCGTCCTCGACACAGGGGTCTGACGGACTTGGCCCGCTCTACAATGCCCGGTCCTGTCAGCGCTGCCACCTCAAGGACGGGCGCGGTCATCCTCCAAATGGACCCGACGACGAAGCGGTGTCGATGTTCCTGCGCATCTCGGTCCCTGCCGCGCCGAATGACGCCATGTCCCAGATCGAGACCTATCTGACGGACATCGGCGATGATGCGCCCCGCACTCGTCCCGATCCGGTCTATGGCGGGCAAATGCAGGATTTCGGCGTCGCCGGCCACCCGGCGGAATACCGGCTCGACATCACCTATGATGAAATCAAGGTGCCGCTGTCGGACGGCGAAGTGGCCTCGTTACGCGCGCCGACCTATGGTGCGGCCAATCTTGGCTATGGCCCGCTTGGAGACGGCGCAATGCTCAGCCCACGCGTCGCACCGCAAATGCTTGGCCTTGGATTGCTCGAAGCGATCCCTGCCGCAGATATCCTCACCGCCGCCGATCCCGATGATGCGGATGGCGACGGAATTTCCGGTAAGGCCCAGATCGTCTGGTCAGACGAATTCGACCAACCAATGCTTGGTCGTTTTGGCTGGAAAGCTGGCGCGCCAACCGTCAAACATCAGTCCGCCGCCGCCTTTGCCGGGGATATCGGCATTTCCAGCCCGCTGTTTGCCGCTCCCGCCGGAGACTGCACAGAGGCGCAGTCCGATTGCCTGGTCGCGCCACATGGGGATGGCGACGAGCGGATCACTGAAATCGACACCGAAGGGCTCGACCTCGTCACGTTCTACTCGCGCAACCTCGCGGTCCCGGCCCGTCGGGACGAAGGTGATCCACAGGTGCTGCGCGGAAAGGAACAGTTCTTTGCCGCCGGTTGCGCCGCCTGCCACACGCCGAAATTCGTCACCCATCGCCTGATCGATCAGCCAGAACAGAGCTTTCAACTGATCTGGCCCCATACGGACCTGTTGCTGCACGACATGGGCGACGGGCTGGCTGACAACCGCCCCGAAGGCCGCGCCAACGGTCGCGAATGGCGCACCGCGCCGCTCTGGGGAATAGGGATGACCGAAACGGTCAGCGGCCACACCTATTTCCTGCATGATGGGCGTGCCCGCTCCCTGCTCGAAGCGATTCTCTGGCATGGCGGCGAAGCACAAGCCGCCCGTGACACGGTGATCAACATGCCCAAACCGGATCGTGACGCGCTGATCCGCTATCTGGAAAGCCTGTGATGCGCCTTGCTCTTGCCTTTGCCCTGCTCGCCGCCCCTGTTCTCGCTGGAACAAACGAGGCGATTGAGGCCCATATCCTGCCCGGTGCCGCCGCCTTCGCAACCACCTCTGCCGATCTGGCAAGTGTCGCCAACGCCGATTGCCGTGCAGAGGCGTTGCGCGCACCGTGGAATGCCACGTTCGACGCCTGGCTCGGCATCAGCCATCTGACCTTTGGCCCGATTGAAGAGAATGGCCGCACGCTGGCCATCGCCTTCTGGCCCGATACACGCGGCCTGGTGCAGAAAACTGTGGCGCGCCTCATCGCTGACCAAGACCCGGTGGTCGACGAACCGGAGGGGTTCGCGCAGGTCTCGGTCGCCGGGCGCGGACTCTTTGCGCTGGAACGGCTGCTCTACGATCCCGCTCTTGCCGACTATGGCGAGGACGATTACAATTGCGCTCTGGCCCGCGCCATCGCCACCGACCTGGCCCGGATGGGCGCCGCCATAGACACCGAGTGGCGGCAGGACCATGCGGCCCGCCTGAAAACAGCGGGCGAAGCGCACAACCAAACCTATCTCAGCCCGGATGAAGCAGCACAAACTCTCTATACCGCGCTGATGACCGGGCTGGAGTTCACCGCCGATCAGCGGCTTGGCCGTCCCATGGGCAGTTTTGATCGCCCTCGTCCCAACCGGGCCGAGGCGCACCGATCCGGCCGCTCCCTGCGCAACGTGACCCTCTCTCTCACCGCACTGCAGGATTTCGCACACGCATTGTCAGACACACCGACCCCGCACACCGATGTGGCCTTTGCTGAGGCATTGCAGGCCGCCCAACGCCCCGGTCCGATCCTCGCCGATGTGTCCACCGTTCAGGGCCGCATCCGCGTCGAGGCCGTGCAACAGCGGGTGCGCGCGATCCGCGATGCGGTCGAACAGGAAATCGGCAGCGCGCTTGGGGTCAGTGCCGGTTTCAACTCGGCCGACGGAGATTAGGCGATGCAGAACCGCCGCCGCTTTCTGACCACAGCGCTCGCGGCGGCGACCCTGCCAAGGCTCGGCTGGGCCGATGCCGGCGCCCCGAGTTTCCTTGCCGCCGCCCGCGAGCCGGATGGCGCCTTTGCGCTCTTTGGCCTGTCACGCACCGCGACGCCGATCTTTCGCATCCCCCTGCCCGGACGGGGCCATGCCGCAGCCGCCCATCCTCTTGCCCCCGAGGCAGTGGCCTTTGCCCGCAGGCCCGGCCACTTCGCGCTGGTCATCGATTGTGCGCAGGGCCAGATCACCCATCATCTCAGCGCACCGGATGGGCGGCATTTTTACGGCCACGGCGCGTTCATCGCCGACGGCGACATCCTCTGTACCACCGAGAACGAGATCGACACCGGCGCGGGCCGCATTGGTCTCTGGTCGCGCCGCGAGGAATATCGGCGCATCGGCGAATTTTCTTCTGGCGGTATCGGCCCGCACGACATCCTGCGGCTCGACGGCGATGTACTGGCGATCGCCAACGGCGGTATCCGGACGCATCCCGCGCATGGCCGCGACAAGCTCAACCTCGAAACCATGCGCCCAAATTTCAGCTATCTCAGCGCCAACGGAGAAATACTCGAACAGGTCGAGCTCACCCCCGACCTGCGCCACGATTCGATCCGCCACCTTGCGGCCTCGGCTGACGGAACGCTGGCTTTTGCGATGCAATGGCAGCGTGATGTCGCCGACCCGGTGCCGCTTCTGGGGCTGCACAAGCGAGGCAATCCGGTCATCCTTGCCCATGCCGATCTTGCAGAGGCCATCGCCATGCAGGGCTATGCCGGCAGCATCGCCATTGACGGCACCCGCATCGCCATCACCTCACCCCGGGGCGGACGCGTTCAAATCTATGATCGCTCTGGCAACCTTCAGGCCGTTCAGCGTCGCGCCGATGCATGTGGTATCGCCCCGTGCGCCGACGGCGGCTTTGTCGTGACCGACGGGCTTGGCGGCACATGGTCGTTGACCGGCAACCGGCTACAAGCCAGCAGTAAATCCGACCTGGCATGGGACAATCACCTGATCGCAATCGGTTAGCCGACTTTACCCGCCATCCGGCTGATAAACTCGGCACAGTCCTGTGGCGCGGTCAGCGGGATCATGTGCCCGCGCCCTTCCAGCATTTCGAACTCCAGACCATGCGCCTGCATCGTATGCCCGTGCACCGCCGGGGACAGGATCACATCCGACGCGCCAAAAAGGATGCCGCCGGGAACACGCAACTCATCCTCATACCGCGCGGATTGCGTCTTGCCGACGTCTCGCAACGCCACAACATCCGATGACGCCGTCACAAAGGCCTCGGGGCGCAGCCCCAATGCTCCACCTGCGCCGATCATGAAATCCTCGCTTGGGGTTTCGGGATGGTACACGATCCCCAGCACCCGGTCCTTGGTTGCCGCCGCCATAGGCACGGCAATGGTTGCGCCGATCAGACGCCGAACCGCAGGCGATTTGACCAGCAGCCCCTTGAATACTTCGGGCACGACATCTTCATGCTGCGTCGCCGGGCACAGCAGCGCCAGCGCCCCAACCCGGTCAGGCCTGTCCATCGCCATCGCAAGCGAGACCGCACCACCCAGCGAATGCCCCACCAGAACCGGGCGTTCGACCCCCAGACGATCCAGCGCTTCGCCAATCATGCGCCCTTGTTCCGAAGGGGCCGCCAGCGCATCCGACTCACGGGTCGAATATCCACATCCGGGTCGGTCGACAACGATCACGCGAAACCTCTGGGCCAGCAGCCCCGCAAGCGCATAGGTGAAATGCTGCAACTGCCCGCTCAGCCCGTGGATCATCACCAGTGTCTGCGCGTCCTTCGGCCCGAGATCGACATAGTGAATGGTCCCGCCCGCAACCGGCACGATCTCGCCAGCCTGCGGCACCAAGTGCACGGCCTCCGCCGCCACCCTGCGCGTGCGATAGATCGACAGCGCCAGCAAGGCAACAATGGCCAGAAGCAGGACAGACAGGATGGTTGTGATCATTGGACAAGCTCCAGCGCGTTGCGTTTCACGGCAACCTAGCCCTGATTGCAGGGCCTGTCTGCCATCGAAATCGCGTTCAGATCAAACCGCACCAATCGCGCCGGGCCATTCCGCCATCCGACACGAACTAGACCGCTGCCTTGCGGCTTTCCTCCAGATAGATTTCGCGCAGTCGCACCGCGACCGGCCCCGGCTTGCCGCCGCCCAGTTCCGCGCCGTCAATCTCGACCACCGGCATCACAAAGGTACTCGCCGAAGTGATGAAGGCCTCGTCCGCTTCCTGCGCCTCGGTCACGGTGAAATTGCGTTCCTCGACCTGCATCTGAGCCTCTGCGGCAAAGCGCAGAACCGCCGCGCGCGTGATCCCATGCAAGATGTCATGCGAACGCTCTCGGGTGATGATCTTGCCGCCCTTGACGATATAGGCGTTGTTGCTGGTGCCTTCGGTCACGAACCCGTCCTGCACCAACCAGGCATCGTCAACGCCCGCTTTCTTGGCCATCATCTTGCCCATGCTCGGATACAGTAGCTGCACGGTCTTGATGTCCCGCCGGCCCCAGCGTGCGTCATCTATGGTGATGATCTTGATGCCCTTTTTGGCGGCCGGATTATCGGCAATATTGGGTTTGTTCTGGGTGAACAAGACGATGGACGACGGCGTTTCCTCCGGGTCCGGAAAGGCGAAATCGCGGTCGGCAGGGGCGCCACGGGTGATCTGCAAATAGATCATCCCCTGATCGATCCCGTTACGCGCCACCAGTTCCCGGTGGATGGCCAGAAGCGCGTCCCGGGTAACCGGGCTGGCCATTTCCAGCTCTCCCAGCGAGCGCTCGAGCCGTGCGGCATGACCGTCGAAGTCGATCAGCTTGCCATCCAGCACGCTGGTCACCTCGTAAACGCCATCCGCCATCAGGAAACCGCGATCGAATATCGAAATTTTCGCTTCGTTTTCAGGCAGGTAGTCGCCGTTCACATATACGGTTCGCATGTCTATCCCCACAGCTCGGCGCGTGGTGGATGCACCCCGGCGCCATCATAGATCAAAGGTTCCTGCCTGTCTTCGGCCAACAGAAGCGGCCCGTCAAGGTCCGTGATCATCGCGCCCTGTGCCACCAGCACCGCCGGGGCCATCGCCAATGATGAGCCGACCATGCAACCCACCATCACCCTGTACCCTGCCGCCAACGCCTCTTTGCGCAAGCGCAGAGCCTCGGTCAGACCACCGGTCTTGTCGAGCTTGATGTTGACCACATCATACTTGCGTTTCAGACCCGCCAGGCTTTCCCGATCATGGCAGCTTTCGTCGGCACAAACCGGAACCGGGCGCTCCAGTCCCAAGAGCGCCTCATCCTGACCGGCAGGCAAGGGTTGTTCCACCAGGTCAACGCCCAGCCGCACGAGGTGCGGTGCCAGATCCGCATAGACATCAGCCGACCAGCCCTCGTTCGCATCCACGATGATCCGTGCCTCCGGCGCACCTGCACGCACCGCCTCAAGGCGCGGCATGTCATCCGGTGTCCCCAGCTTGATCTTGAGCAGTGGTCGATGCGCGTGCTTCGCCGCCTGCGCCCGCATGGCCTCAGTTGTATCCAGTGACAGGGTATAGGCGGTGATCTCAGGCTTCGGAGCGGTCAGCCCGGCCAATTCCCAAACGCGCCGCCCTGACCGCTTGGCCTCAAGATCCCACAGCGCGCAATCCACAGCGTTACGCGCGGCACCTGCAGGCAGGAGATCGTACAGCCGCTCACGATCGATTTTGCCCGGCAGGCTCTCGATCTGCTCCTGCACGCTGCTCAATGTCTCGCCATACCGCGCATAGGGCACGCACTCCCCGCGCCCCGTTGCCTTACCGTCACTGACCGCACAGGTCAAAACCTGCGCTTCGGTGCGCGAGCCCCGGCTGATCGTGAACACCTGCGCCAGGCGAAAAACATCGCGCCTCACTTCAATCTGCACGCGCCCGCTCCTTCATATTTGTCAAAATACTCCCGCCGGAGGCTACACCAGCAGCCACGCAAGACTGCTTACAGGGACGCGAGCACCTCTGCCAGCCGGTCTGCACCCTGCCGGAAAGGATCAACTGCGGGCAAGCCCATCCGCGCCTCGACCTCCGCCAGATAACCCTGCGCCTCGTCTTCACCCATTTTCTGGGTGTTCACCGAAATCCCGACGACCTGACATGCGGGGTTCGCCACCCGCGCCAGCGGCAACACCGTATCGCGCAGCGTTTCGAGCGCTGGCAACGCATATCCCGGCAGGCCTCGCATGTGCGGGCGATTGGGTTCGTGGCTCAGGATAAGCGCATCAGGCTGTCCCCCATGGATCAACGCCATGGTCACGCCGGAATAGGAGACATGAAACAGGCTCCCCTGCCCTTCGATGATGTCCCAATGCTCGTCATCGTTGTCCGGTGTCAGGTATTCGATCGACCCGGCCATGAAATCCGCGATCACGGCGTCCAGAGGCACGCCATGTCCGGTGATCAGAATGCCGGTCTGCCCGGTGGCGCGAAACGTACTCTTCATGCCCTTGCGCCGCATCGCCTCGTCCAGCGCCAGTGCAGTATACATCTTGCCCACGGAACAGTCGGTTCCCACCGCCAGCACGCGCTTGCCGGACCGTTTCACGCCATTTGCAATCGGATAGCCAACCGATGGCACCCGCACATCGTGCAGCGTGCCGCCAAAGGTTTGCGACGCTGCAACCAGATCGCCTTCATCGCGCAGCAGGTTGTGCAACCCGGAGGCCAGATCATATCCCATCTCCAGCGCGGCGATCAGCACCTCTTTCCACGCCGGGCTGATCACACCGCCCCGGTTCGCCACGCCGATAACCAGCGTCTTTGCCCCGGCTGCGCGTGCCTCTTCCAGCGTCATGTCAGTCAGGCCGACATCTGCCTCGCATCCCGCGAGTCGGATTTGGCCCACGGCGTTTTCCGGGCGCCAGTCCTTGATCCCCTGCGCCACCTTGGCGGCCAGTTGGTCGGGCGCATCTCCGAGAAATAGCAGGTATGGGGTTTCGATCATGCGGAGCGTCCTTTTTTGATGAATCACTGTTTTCGGTAGACTTCACGATCACTGCCGGGATTGTATGCGGATCTGACTTCGGGACATAAAAATATCGGGAAACAATTCTAATATTTGCGTATTATTTGCAAGAATCTACGATTCTTTGGATCAGAACATCAAGTTTCTTCGTTCGACATAAACGACCCAAGCAACGCCGAGACAGAGCAAATCCAGTGGGTTTCTGCGACTGCACAATATCGCTTGCGCGCCGCAGCGTAATTTAATACCTCCAGACGCATCAAAATCGTAATTTCCTTACCCAAGAGGCCCGATCATGAGCTTTCGTTTGCAACCCGCTGCCCCGGCCCGTCCAAACCGCTGCCAATTGTTCGGCCCGGGTTCGCGCACGGCATTGTTCGAGAAGATGGCGAGCAGCGCAGCCGATGTGATCAACCTCGATCTGGAGGACTCGGTTGCGCCCACCGACAAGGACCAGGCGCGCGCCAATGTCATCGCCGCGATTTCCGATGTGGATTGGGGCACTAAAACGCTGTCCGTGCGCATCAACGGGCTGGACACCCCGTGGTGGTATCGCGACGTCGTGGACCTGCTGGAACAGGCGGACGAGCGGCTGGACCAGATCATGATCCCCAAGGTCGGCTGCGCCGGGGATATCTATGCGGTTGACGCGCTGGTCACAGCCATCGAAGCCGCCAAGGGGCGCAGCAAGAAGATCGATTTCGAAGTGATCATCGAAAGCGCCGCCGGCATCGCGCATGTCGAGGAAATTGCCGCCGCGTCTCCACGCCTTGTCGCGATGAGCCTGGGCGCAGCGGATTTTGCGGCGTCGATGGGCATGCAAACGACCGGAATCGGCGGCACGCAGGAAAACTACTACATGATCCGCGACGGCCAGAAACACTGGTCCGATCCGTGGCACTGGGCGCATACGGCGATTGTTGCCGCCTGTCGGACGCACGGTGTCCTGCCGGTCGATGGGCCGTTCGGTGATTTTTCGGATGACGAGGGATTCCGCGCACAGGCGCGCCGTTCGGCGACGTTGGGCATGGTTGGGAAATGGGCCATTCACCCCAAGCAGATCGCCCTGGCGAACGAAGTCTTTACGCCGTCGGACGAGGCCGTCGCCGAGGCGCGCGAAATTCTTGCGGCGATGGAGCAGGCCAAGGCCAATGGCGAAGGCGCAACGGTCTACAAGGGCCGCCTTGTCGATATCGCCTCGATCAAGCAGGCCGAGGTCATCGTACACCAATCAGAAATGATTGCGGGCTGACAGGACCAGGTGTGGCGGGCAGCACAGAGTGCCCGCCGCGCGCGACGCGCCAACCTGAAGCTTGCCTAAAGCCTTAGCGCGTCTTGCGCAGGCGGATCACCACATCGACCGAAGCGATCTCGGCACCCCTGGGGGCGTCCGGCACCTGCGCGATCACCAGTTGATCCGATGGGGCATCCGTTAGGCGCCCTTCATCTTCCCAGTAGAAATGCGGATGGTCATGCGTGTTCGTGTCAAAATAGCTCTTGGAGCCATCAACGGTCACCTCTTGCAACAACCCGGCTTCGCAGAACGCCCGAAGCGTGTTGTAGACCGTCGCGAGTGAGACCGCGGCCCCGGTGGATTGCGCCGCTTCAAACAGGCTCTCTGCGGTGACATGGCGATGCTTGCCATCTCCCACAAGTAACTCTGCCAGCGCCAATCGCTGACGGGTCGGGCGCAGGCCCGCCTCGCCCAGCCATCCAGCGGCATTTCCAATCGCAGTTGGGGTCATGATCACGTCCCGCTTCTTCGCATATGGTCTATATAAGGTGTCAGCCACACAAATTTCAATTGAAATTCAGTCGCAAGTGCGACGATACCTCAGGTTTTTCAAGCACGCAGTCCCCTTGCAGGAAGTGCAAACGCGATGTTAGACGGGACACAGAATTTGTGAGGAAAGGCAGCAGCATGGCTCAATATCCCAGCAGCTTTGACAAGGAAGGATTGCTGAAATGCGCGCGTGGCGAGCTTTTTGGCCCGGGAAATGCGCAACTGCCGGAACCTCCGATGCTGATGATGGATCGGATCACCGAGGTCAGTGACGATGGCGGCAGCCGCGGCAAGGGTCACGTGATCGCCGAATTCGACATCACTCCGGATCTCTGGTTCTTCGATTGCCATTTCCCCGGAAACCCCATCATGCCCGGCTGTCTCGGGCTGGACGGGCTGTGGCAGCTGACAGGCTTCAACCTGGGATGGCGCGGCATGCTGGGCCGTGGCATGGCGATGGGCGTTGGCGAGGTCAAGCTGAAGGGCATGGTGCGCCCGGACCGCAAGATGCTGACCTATTACGTCGACATGACCCGCATCATTGACCGCAAGCTCAAACTGGGCGTTGCAGATGGACGGGTTGTCGCCGATGGAGAAGAGATTTATTCCGTTAAGGACATGAAGGTGGGTCTGGCAACCGCCGAGACCTGAACGTGCCCGTCAAGGGCGACCACATAGGAGACCGCCGATGCGCCGCGTCGTAGTCACTGGGCTGGGCATTGTCTCGTCCATCGGAAACAATGCATCCGAGGTTCTTGCCGCACTCCGGGCCGGGACATCCGGGATCGAGTTCAGCCCGGACATGGCCGAACATGGCTTTCGCAGCCAGATTGCCGGAACGCTGAAGATTGATCCCGCGGAGCATGTCGACAAGCGGACCCTGCGTTTCATGGGGCCGGGTGCCGCCTATGCCCATATCGCGATGAGCGAGGCAATCGCGGATGCCGGTCTGGACGAGGATGATATCGTCAATCCGCGCACCGGTCTTGTCGCCGGCAGCGGCGGACCATCTACCAGCGCCATGCTGACCGCGCATCAGACGGTTCTGAAGAGCGGCGCAACCAAGCGGATCGGCCCCTTTGCCGTGCCCAAGTGCATGTCCTCGACGATTTCGGCCAACCTGGCGACGGCGTTCAAGATCAAGGGCATCAACTATTCCATCACATCGGCCTGCTCGACCTCGCTGCATTGCATAGGCAACGCCGCGGAACAGATCATGCTGGGCAAGCAGGACGTGATGTTCGCCGGTGGCGGCGAGGAGCTGGACTGGACGCTGTCGTGCCTGTTTGACGCAATGGGTGCCATGTCGTCCAAATACAACGATGCGCCGCAGACCGCGTCGCGCGCATTTGATGCCAATCGCGACGGATTTGTGATTTCCGGCGGCGGCGGCATTCTGGTGCTGGAAGAGTTGGAGCACGCCAGGGCACGAGGCGCCAGGATCTATGCAGAGGTCACGGGATACGCCGCGACCAGCGACGGGCATGACATGGTCGCGCCCTCTGGTGAAGGCGGCGAACGGGCCATGCGTCTTGCGCTGTCGACCCTGCCCGAGGGCCGCAATGTTGGCTATATCAACGCCCACGGCACCAGCACCCCGGTCGGCGATGTCGGAGAAGTGGAAGCCGTGCGCCGCGTGTTCGGTCAGGGATCGACCCCGCCGATCAGTTCAACCAAGTCGATGACCGGCCACGCGCAAGGCGCGGCTGGTGCGCTGGAGGCGATCTTCAGCCTGTTGATGCTGGACAATGACTTCATTGCGCGCTCCATCAACGTAGAAACGCTGGATCCGGCTCTGGATGCGTCCGAGATCGCGCTGGAAACCGTTACGGATGCGGGACTGGACAGTGTCATGACCAACAGCTTTGGCTTTGGCGGCACAAACGGTTCGATGATCCTGTCGAAATTCAAAGGGTAAGGACGGATCATGTCAGATGTCTTGCAGGGAAAACGCGGCCTCGTGATGGGGGTTGCCAATGATCGGTCGATCGCATGGGGCATCGCCAGGGCCATGCACGCGGCCGGGGCCGAGCTGGCCTTTACCTATCAGGGCGAGGCGTTTGGCAAACGGCTGGAGCCGTTGGCGGCGACGGTTGGATCCGACTTCATGGTGGATGTCGATGTCACCGACGACGCATCGCTGGACACCGCGTTCGAGAAACTGGCAGCGCGCTGGCCGACAATTGACTTTGTCGTGCACGCGATTGCGTTTTCCGACAAGTCCGAACTGACCGGCAGGTTTCTCAATACCAGCCGCGCCAACTTCAAGAACTCGCTCGACATCAGCGCCTATTCCTTCATCGATATCGCCCGGCGGGCCCATCCGCTGATGGTTGAAAACGGTGGTACGCTGATGACGCTGACCTATCAGGGCAGCAATCGCGTCGTGCCAAACTACAACGTCATGGGAGTGGCCAAGGCCGCGCTGGAATCCGCTACCCGCTATCTGGCAAACGATCTCGGACCCGAAGGCATCCGCGTCAACGCGATTTCACCCGGCCCGATGAAGACACTGGCCGGGGCGGCCATCGGCGGCGCGCGCAAGACCTACAAGCATACCGACCAGAACGCCCCGATGCGCAGCAATGCCACGCTCGAGGCGGTCGGCGGCACGGCGGTCTATCTGGCGTCAGACGCCGGGGCCTGCACCACGGGGGAAATCATCCGCGTCGATGGCGGTTTCCACGTTCTGGGCATGCCGCAACCTGACTTTCTCTGATCCTCAGGTCAAACCCGCGAGAGGGGGCGCGCCGGCAAGAATCGGGCGGCGAATTGCAAGACTGCGGCGGGCTTCATCTGCCAGCCCCAGTTTCAGGAGCACGTTGGCATAGGTCAGTTCGAGCAGATCGCGCTGCGCGCGGCTTCCACCGACACGCTCGGTCGCAGGCATCACGGCGATCAGTTCGTTCAGCGCACCGGCCCAGTTTTCGCGCGCAATTGCGCCCCAGGCCCGCGCCAGCGGTTTCACCAGATCGCCGGCAAACCCGGTCGCCGAGTCCGCAATATGGGCAAGCCGATCCCCCTGCCCGGCCATCGCATGGCTCAGCGCCGCGTGCAAATCGGCAAAACTCTGGCCTGTCTGCGGGAACATCTGCGCCGCATAATCGCTCAGGGTCAGCCAGCGGCCAGGGTCTACTGGCAGCCCGGCCAGTTCCGCCCGGTAAAGGATTGCGGCGGTATCGGTCAGGACGTTGATCGGCAGGCCCTTGGCCCCCCCCGGCGCGATGCCAGTGTCTACCGCCTGCCACATCGCATTCGCGTCACCCTGGTGCAGCGCCCAGAGCGCCACATGCCATTGCAGGTGTCCGTGCAACATGGACCGGTCATCGTAGTCGGCAAGCCACCCGGTCAGATAGGCGCGCCCGGCAATTGTCTCTCCTGCCTCGTACTGGGCATGCGCCTTGAAATGCGCGGCATTTGCGTTGCGTGGATTCAGGGCCAGTGAGTTTTCCATCAGGTCTCTGGAGGCCTCGACCTGCCCTGTCTCGCACAGGGACAGCGCATGCATCGACATCATCCACCAATCTTCGCCATAATGCGGCAGAAGCGACGATGTATAGGCCAGCAATTCTGCCTCGCGCCCGACCTCGCCCGAGAATCCGATCAGGCCGAACACGTTGGCACATAGCTGCGCGGCGAGCGCATCGCGCGGATGGGTTTGAACATGCGCCAGAACCGCCGCGCGGGCGCGTGGCGCCTGCCCCGACAACACCAATCCGATACAGTCGATATGCCGCCGCTCTCGGGTATCCGCATTGCGGACCAGTTCCTGTGCCCGCTGGTTCGCGGATTTGGCCTCGACAATCTGTGCAGACATCATCGCCGCGCGGGCGCAGGCTGCATGGCCAAGCGCAAAGTCCGGATCCGCGTTGACCGCCGCCCGGAAGGCCTCCAACGCGCCGTACTCTCCACCGAGAAACAGCTTCAGCCCGCGATCATAGTGATCCCGAGCTGCTTGCGACGATGTAGAAATCGCGTTCCCGTAGCTGTCTGCCAGCATCGTTGCTGCCTCCCAAATGGCGGGCCGGATGACCGGCAGTTTTCGGAAATCTACCCGAAAACGCCGGTCATCACTTGTCAAGCCGCCCGTTGCACAGTTTCCCGCAAATCAATCGGCGATGCCGACAAGTTCGATATCGAATGTCAGGTCGTGCCCGGCAAGAGGATGGTTGGCGTCCAACGCGACCTCAGTCTCTCCGACCTCGACTACGGTCACCGGCAGAACCTGGCCTTCGGGGGATTGCATCTGTAGTTGCAGGCCGACTTCAAGCGGGATCTCTTCGGGGATGCTCTCGCGTGCAACGGACTGCCTCATGCCGGGCTGGATCGGCCCATATGCGTCGGCACAGGGCACGTTGACGGTTTTCTTCTCGCCGGTCTCCATGCCGGGAATGGCGTCATCCAGCCCGGAAATGATCTGTCCCGATCCGACCTCGAATTCCAAAGGGTCGCGTCCTTCGGAACTGTCGAAGGTGCTGCCGTCAAGCAAGGTTCCGGTGTAGTGAATGCGCACGGTGTCGCCAGTTTTGACCTGAGTCATGGGGCTCCAATCTGTATGGGGGTGAATGTCAAAGGCCGCGTATCTGCACGGGTGCTTACGGCACGGGACCCTACAAGAGAGAGCGACGATGTAAAGCCCGGGGTCGATCTGCGGCACGACACGCCCTGGCCTATCGCCCAGGCGCATTGGTGGGCCACCTGAGAAGCCAGCGCGCCAGCAAGACACCTGCTAGAGGAAAGGCTATCGTGCGGCCGAAATCCAGCAGGCTCGCCCGCCATCGCCAGTAGCCCAGCGTGGCAACATCATCGCGCAGGTCCGCAAGTTCCATCGCCGCACCCAGTGCGATTGCGACGATCAAGGCCAGAACGAGCGGCCGCGTCCTGGGCCGATTGCGCACGTGAACCATCGCAGCAGCAAGCAGTCCAGCCCCGATCAGGTAGTGCAGTGTGTTTCGGTCCAGCGGAATGTACCCGGCCAACCAGAGCTTGAACGCCTGATAAGCGGATGTTTCGGCCTCCACACGCGCCTCTCAGCGTGCGGCCGCTGGAACGATCAAACCCAACAGCGCCCCGACACTGTCATGCACGATGGCGATGCGACCGACGTGGGGCACATCAAACGGGTCGCGTGCAATGCGACCGCCGCCAGTCTCGGTCTGGCGCAGCGCGTTTTCGAGATCATCGACGGCGACATATGTGACCCATTGTGATGAGGTATCGGCATGGCGCGCCATGCCGGACATGTCGAGCATTCCTGCAACTGGCTGCGCCCCAAGGTACGCCACGTGATAGTCGCCGCCATCCGCGGCCGGAGTTGTCTGATAGCGCCAGCCGCAGACCCGGCGATACCAGGCCTGGGCATGATCAATGTCATGCGTCATCAACTCGTTCCACCAGATAGCGCCGCGGAATTCGGACATGGTCAACCCCTTTCACGAAGTGAGATGGCCGCACCATACCTGAATTCCGCGCCAAAATCATCCGTGGCCGCCCTTTCCCCCTGTCACCAACTGTGACACGCTGCGCCAAAACCGGAGCGCGCCATGCCGATCACAACCTGTGTTTTTGATGCCTATGGCACGTTGTTTGACGTGTCGGCCGCCGCGCGGCTGGCCGCACAGGAGGATCGGTTTCCCAAGCTGGCTGACCGCTGGGCCGAGGTTGCCACCCACTGGCGGCTGAAGCAATTGCAATACACCTGGCTGCGTGCCGTGGCGCATGCCCATACCGATTTCTGGGAGGTCACACAGAACGGTCTGGACTGGGCGCTCGAAGCCACCGGGCTGGACGGCGATCCGGCGCTGCGCCAGCGCCTGCTCGATCTCTACTGGGAATTGCAGGCCTATCCAGAGGTGCCCGCAATGCTGGCCGCGCTGAAAGGGGCCGGGTTGCAGACTGCGATCCTGTCCAACGGGTCGCTGTCGATGCTGGATGGCGCGGTGCAGTCGGCGGGAATCGGCGATGTGCTAGATGATGTCCTGTCGGTGCAGACCGTCGGGGTCTTCAAGCCCGCCGCATCGGTTTACAAGTTGGTAGAAGACCGGTTCGCATGCCGCAAGGCGGACGTTCTGTTCGTATCCTCAAATGGTTGGGACGCCGCTTGCGCAACAGGCTACGGGTTTCACACGGTCTGGGTCAACCGGGCAAGCGAACCACTGGATCGGCTGCCCTGGACGCCCGCACATGTGCTGACCGATCTGAAACTCATACCTGACATGGCTCTTGATCAATGACGCATTTTGAAACCCCGGACGGCCTGCGCCTCTATTTCGAAGACACCGGAACCGGGCAGCCGCTCCTGTGTCTGCCGGGCCTGACCCGCAACACGCGAGACTTTGACTTTCTGAAGCCGCACATGACATCTTGTCGGATGATCGCGATGGACTATCGCGGGCGCGGGCAGTCGGAACATGCAAGCGACTTCAACAGCTATTCTGTCCCGCAGGAGGCGCAGGATGTCGTCGCCCTGCTCGACCATCTGGGGCTGGAAAAGGTCACGATACTGGGCACCTCTCGCGGGGGGCTGATCGCGATGGCCCTGGCCGCGATGCATCCGGACAGATTGGCGGGTGTGATCCTAAACGATGTCGGGCCGGTCATCGCGCCGGGCGGCATCGAGCGGATCATGGAATATGTCGGCCGTGTTCCGCCCTATCGCACACTGGATGAAGCCGCAGGGGCGATGGCAGCGGCATTGGGGCCACAGTTTCGAGACCTTACCGCCGAGGTTTGGCACAGGATGGCGGCGGCACAGTACGAAGAGACGGCAACCGGACTGACCTTGCGCTATGACCTGCGTCTGCGTGACGCGCTGCTGGCACAGGCCGAAGCCGGGCCACCCCCGGACCTGTGGCCATTGTTTGACGCCCTTCTGCCGCTGCCGGTCGGAGTTTTGCGCGGGGCAAACTCGGATATTCTATCGGCAGGGACCCTCGCCGACATGCAGGCGCGCCACTCCGGTCTGATCGCGACAACAGTCCCGAACCGGGGTCATGTGCCACTCCTGGACGAGCCTGCAAGCCTGGACCTGATCCATCGCATCCTGAAAGGCACAAAATGAGCAATCTGGAGATGATCGAAGCGGCCGCAGAGCGGCTGCAGGGTCACGCGCGGTGGACGCCGCTGTTGTCTTCGCCGTTTCTGGACGAGATCGCAGGTCGACGGGTTCTGGTGAAAGCGGAATGTCTGCAACATACCGGCAGCTTCAAGTTTCGCGGCGGCTGGTCTGCGGTATCGGCACTCTCCGCTGAGACGCGCGCGCGCGGTGTCATCGCATTTTCCAGCGGCAACCACGCGCAGGGCGTGGCATTGGCCGCCCGGCAACACCACGCACCTGCGGTGATCATCATGCCGTCGGATGCGCCCCGGATGAAGATCGACAACACGCGTGCCCTGGGGGCCGAGGTTGTTCTTTATGATCGGGCGACCGAAGACCGTGATGCCATCGGTGATCGTATCGGCATCGAGCGCGGCCTGACCCTGATCAAACCCTTTGACGAACCGCAGGTGATCGCAGGTCAGGGCACCACCGGACTTGAAATCGCGCGACAGGCGGCTGAGGAGGGCGTGACCCATTCGGACGTCCTCGTCTGTTGTGGTGGCGGTGGGCTGACATCAGGGATCGCGCTGGCGTTGGAAGGCCGGGCGCCAGGGTTGCGCGCGCGCCCTGTCGAGCCGCAAGGATTTGACGATGTCGTACGGTCGCTGGCCAGCGGTGGGATTGAACGCAACAACGGCATGTCGGGCTCTGTCTGTGACGCCATCCTGACACCGGAGCCCGGTCGGATCACCTTTCCGATCCTGAAGCGGCTTTGCGGGCCCGGCCTCGTCGTATCGGATGATGAGGCCGTGCGGGCCGTCGCGCTCGCCTTTGCGCGGCTCAAGATCGTGGTGGAACCCGGCGGTGCAGTCGCCCTGGCCGCAGCCTTGTTTCACGCTGACCAGATCGAGGGCGACGCGGTCATCGTTGTCGTAACAGGCGGCAACGTCGATGCGGGCGTGTTTCGCGATGCCCTGGCGAGATTTGGCGGCTAGCTCAAGTTCATGGATAGTCCTGGGAGTATCAGTTTCATGCAGATTGCCGATCTGGACGATGTTCAGCTTCACTATCGTATCGACGGCGACCCCGATGGGGCACCCGTGGTATTTTCGAATTCTCTGGGCACCGATCTGCGGCTTTGGGACCCGATCCTGCCACTGTTGCCCAAGGGCCTGAAACTCATTCGGTATGACAAACGGGGGCATGGCCTGTCGTCCTGCCCGGATGCGTCCTATTCGATGGGCGCGTTGGTCCGAGATGCCGAACAGCTTCTCGATCTTCTGAAAATACGGGATTGCGCGTTTGTCGGCCTGTCGATCGGCGGCATGATTGCCCAGGGACTGGCGGTAAAGCGTCTTGATCTCGTACGGGCCATGGTGCTGTCCAACACCGCTGCCAAGATCGGCACCGTGGACATGTGGACCGACCGGATCAACGCGGTCAAGGCAGGTGGAATCGAGTCGCTCGCCGATTCGGTCATGGAACGGTGGTTCAGCAAGGCGTTTCGCGCCACACCGGAGCTTGCCCTCTGGCGGAACATGCTGGTCCGCCAGCCTGTCAACGGCTATGCCGGATGTTCGGCGGCCATTGCAGGCACCGATTTCTATACACCGACCAGTGGGTTGCGCCTGCCGACACTCGGGATCGCAGGTGATCAGGATGGTGCGACGCCTCCTGATCTGGTCCGCGAAACAGTCGAATTGATCCCCGGCTCGCAATTCCACCTGATGAGAGGTTCGGGGCATCTGCCCTGTGTCGAAAGCCCGCAAGAATACGCGCGGGTACTGTCGAAGTTTCTTGTCGATACTGGCCATGTCTGAGCACGGGGCCGATTTTCTTCTGGTCCATGGCTCTTGCCATGGTGCGTGGTGCTGGCGCGACCTGATCCCGGAACTGGCAGCACTTGGCCATTCCGCCAAGGCCATCGACCTGCCCGGTCACGGTCAGGACACAACGCCCGCCAAGGGGCAAACGCTCGACGCGTGCCGCGATGCAGTTCTTGCCGCCAGCCAACCGGACACCGTCATTGTCGGACACTCATGGGGCGGCTACCCGATTGCTGCTGCTGCCGAGACTGATGCGGATGCCATGCGCGGTCTGGTCTTTCTCTGCGCCTATGTGCCGGTCTCCGGGCTGTCGATGGTCGATATGCGCAAGCGCGCGCCGCGACAGCCGATCCTGCCCGCAGTCGTGCGGGCACCAGATGGCCTGACGATCACCATTGATCCCGAACAGGCCCCCGCACTGTTCTACAACGATTGCACGCCCGAAACCGTTGCCTTTGCGCTGGAGCATCTCGGTCCGCAGGCGATCGTGCCGCAGGCGACACCACTGACGGTCACCGATCGTTTCGAACGCGTTCCTAAAGCCTATATCCGCTGCACCGACGACCAGACGATCCCGCCGGAATACCAGGCCGAAATGACCCGTGATTGGCCGCGGAACCGCGTGCACGAACTGCCCACGTCGCATTCTCCGTTTTTCTCGGATCCCGCTGCGCTTGCCGCCCTGTTGGGCCGGATTTGCAAAGATTTGTGAATGTCCAGATCGTTGCCTGTCGCCGGTCAGAGCTGATGACCGTTGCGATCACACCTCTGACGCGCGGCATTGATTGCCTTCGCGACGTGACATTTGCCCACGCAGGACTTAGGCCGGTTTGAACCGCTACTCAGGAACCTAGCCGTTGCGCCTGCCCATCTTGTTCATCGTCATTACTGTCATGCTCGATGCCATTGGCATCGGGCTGATCATGCCGGTGATGCCCGCCCTCATTCTTGAGGTGCAGGGCGGCTCACTCGCCTCTGCCGCGCTGTGGGGCGGCGTGCTCTCGACGGTTTTTGCCGTGATGCAGTTCCTGTTCAGCCCGTTATTGGGCAACCTGTCAGATCGCTATGGCCGCAGGCCGGTGCTGCTGTTATCGCTGGTCGTCATGGTGCTCGACTACATCCTGATGGCCGTGGCCAGCACCATGTGGCTGTTGGTTATCGGCCGGATCATCGGGGGCATCACCGCAGCCACCCACGGCACCGCAAGCGCCTATATGGCCGACATTTCCAAACCGGGGGAAAAGGCCGCGAATTTTGGCCTGATCGGGGCCGGGTTCGGGGTCGGCTTTGTCCTTGGCCCGCTTGCCGGTGGCCTGCTTGGCGAATACGGCACCCGCGCGCCCTTCTATGCCGCCGCCGTTCTCGCCGCTCTGAATGCGGTATTTGGCTGGCTGATCCTGCGCGAGAGCCTGGCCGAAGCGAACCGCCGTCCGTTCCGGTGGAGCCGTGCCAACCCGCTTGGCGCCTTTGTCAGCGTTTCGCGCCTTCCCGGCATCGGTCGGTTGCTGGTCGTCTATTTTCTCTATTCGGTGGCCTTTTACGTCTATCCCGCCGTCTGGTCGTTTTTCACACAGGCCCGGTTTGGCTGGACCCCGCAGACAATCGGAATTTCGCTGGCGCTGTTCGGGATCACGATGGCCATCGTCCAGGGCTGGCTGATCCGTCATGTCCTGCGATGGCTCGGAGAATGGCGCACGGTCATCTACGGGCTGGTCTTTGATATGTTTGCCTTCGGCCTGATTGCGGCCGTCACGCACAGCACCTTTGCGCTCATCCTGACCCCGATCGCGGCGCTTGGCGCGGTGATTACCCCCGCGCTTCAGGGTATCATGTCCCAGGCGGTGCCGGATGATGCACAGGGTGAGTTGCAGGGCGTGCTGACCAGCGTTGCGGCACTGTCGATGATCGTATCGCCCCTGATGATGACCTCGGTCTTTGCCGCGTTCACCCGCGAAGGGGCGGCAGTTCACTTTGCCGGGGCACCTTTCCTCGTTTCGCTCGTCCTGATGGTCCTTGCGCTGGTGATCTTTCTGCGCAGCCGGGAGGCCTCGGAGGCGTCGTAAGGGATTCCTGCTTGCGATGCTGATTTGCCCGGTCCACGGTAAATTCAGCAAACGGAGAGACAGTTCATGCAGACAATCAAGGCCGCAGTGTGCCGTGAATTCGGCGCGCCCCTCGTCATCGAAGATATTCGGCTCGCCGATCCGGGTGTTGCAGAGGTCGAGGTCACGCTTGATGCCGTCGCGATCTGCCATTCCGACATATCCTATGCCGAAGGCGCGTGGGGCGGGCATCTGCCTGCGGTCTATGGGCACGAGGCGGCTGGCGTCATCACAGCGCTCGGCGACGACGTGTCAGAGTTCCAGACCGGCGATACCGTGGTTGTCACGCTGATCCGCGCCTGTGGCACCTGTCCGAACTGCGCAGGAGGCCGGCCAACGATCTGCGAGAACCCGACTGATGGGGTGAAAGGGCCGATCAGGACTGCCGATGGCGCACCCTTGTTGCAGGCCATGGCCTGTGGCGCCTTCGCTGAAAAGGTCGTGGTGCACCGCAGCCAGATGGTAAAAATTCCCGCTGACATGTCGCGCGAAGCCGCCTGTCTGCTGTCCTGCGGGGTGATCACCGGCGTGGGCGCCGCAGTCAACGCGGCGAACCTGCGGGCCGGACAGGATGTTGTCGTGATCGGGGCCGGCGGTGTCGGGCTCAACGCGATCCAGGGCGCGCGGATTGCCGGGGCACGACGTATCGTGGCCGTGGACATGACCGAGGAAAAGCTCGAAATCGCCAGGGAATTCGGTGCGACCCATGGCGTACTGGCGAGTGACCCGACACCCTGGCGCAAGGCCCACAAGGCCTTTGGCGGACGCGGTGCGGATGCGGTGATGGTGACGGTCGGTGCTGCGCGCGCCTATGACGACGCTCCGAGATACCTGGGCTGGGGCGGCAAGGCGATCATGATCGGCATGCCCCATGCCGACGCGCAGTCCGGGTACAGCCCGATGGGCATGTCCTATCAGGGGCAGGGTCTGATCGGATCCAAGATGGGGGATACGGTCATTCAGCGCGATATTCCGTGGATGGTGGATCTCTACCAGCAAGGACGCTTGAAGCTGGACGAACTAATCTCGGGCCGTTGGACACTCGATCAGATCAACGAGGCGATTGCCGATACCAAGACCGGCAGCGCCAAGCGCAACGTGATCCTGTTCTGAGCCGGTCTCGCACCTCGCGGAAACGAACGGATGACGCCAAATGTACGGAGCCGCACATGAAACTGCGTGACCTTGATATCATCGTGACCGCGCCGCCCGCGCCGGGCTGGGGCGGGCGGTACTGGATATTGGTGAAGGTGACCACCGACACCGGGATCAGCGGATGGGGCGAATGCTATGCCTCGTCTGTCAGTCCCACCGCGATGCGCGCAGTGATCACTGACGTTTTCGACCGGCACATGCGCGACGAAAATCCCGAGAACATCGAACTGATGTTCCGCCGCGCCTATTCATCCGGCTTTACACAACGACCGGACCTGACGGTGATGGGCGCGTTTTCCGGTCTTGAAATCGCCTGCTGGGACATTCTGGGCAAGGATCGCGATCGTCCGGTTCATGCCCTGATCGGGGGGCGGATGAATGACCGCATCCGCGCCTATACCTATCTCTACCCCCTGCCACAGCATGACCTGAACGACTTCTGGACCTCGCCGGATCAGGCCGCCGAAGCCGCGGCTGCAATGGTGCGGCAGGGATATACTGCGGTCAAATTCGACCCCGCCGGCCCCTATACTCTGCGTGGCGGCCACATGCCCGCGATGAGTGACATTTCCCAATCGGTCGCCTTCTGCCGTGCCATCCGTGAGGCTGTCGGCGACAAGGCCGACCTGCTCTTCGGCACCCATGGGCAGTTCACCACCGCAGGCGCAATCCGGCTGGGACAGGCGCTGGAGCCCTACGCGCCGCTCTGGTTCGAAGAACCGGTTCCGCCTGACAACGTGACGGAAATGGCCCGCGTCGCCGCCGCCGTTCGTATTCCGGTTGCCACTGGTGAACGTCTGACCACCAAGGCAGAGTTCGGTGCCGTGCTGCAATCAGGGGCCGCGTCGATTCTGCAACCGGCTCTTGGGCGTGCGGGCGGAATTTGGGAGATGAAAAAGGTTGCGGCGATGGCAGAATGTTACAATGCCCAGATGGCGCCACACCTCTATGCCGGTCCCATCGAATGGGCCGCGAACATCCAGCTTGCGGCGTCGATCCCGAATCTCCTGATGGCCGAAACCATTGAAACACCGTTTCATACCGCCCTGATCAAAGGGACGATCGCGGTTCAGGATGGCTTTGTCACGCCACCGACGGCACCGGGTCTGGGGATAGATGTCGACGAGGACCTGGCCCGCGCGCATCCCTACACGGGCGACGGCCTGCATCTGCAGATGCAGGAAGACCCCTGTGACTATGTCCATGGCAATGCATTTCAAGGCGGTGCACCGGCGGCAGAAGGATGACTCCGGACCGCAATATGCCGGATGCTGGCGCGGCTGCGCGACGGCAGGACGATCTGTTGTTCGTTGTCGAATGATGACACCAAACAGGTGATCGGCCTGCTCTGTGCCTTGTTTCGCGACGAGGTTTGATTTACCAGATCACCTGTTTACATAGCCGGCGACAACCTGCAGCAGTTTGAAAGCCGTCGCCGCATCATTTTCGACAACCGCGAGGAACTCCTCGGCACCGACCCGCAGACATTTGAGGTCTGATGTCGCGACCATGCTCAACGCGCGTGGTTCGCTGCGGATCAGGCCAAGCTCTCCGACCAGCGCACCCGGACCGACGGTTGCAATCAACTCGTCCTCTTCATTCGCGTGCGGCTGAAAGAGATCCGCGGTCCCTTCGATCAGCATATAGGCCCCGTCTTTTGGCGGATCGCCCTTGTTGAAGACGATCTCTCCCTTGGTCGCTGTGAACCATCGCGCGCCAAAGGCCAGAAGCCTCAGCTGCTTGCGGTTAAGCCCCGAAAACATGTCTGTTTCTTCCAGCGCCCGCAGCTTGCGGGCAAGATCGGCCCCACCGACACTGTCGCCCTCGCCCTCGCGCTCCATATCGTCGCTCACCATGCGGCCCTGCCTAAGCTCGAAATGATGGTCAAAGACATCCTCTCGCTCGAAACTGTCACTCAGGTAAATCAGGGTGGACTCCGGCAAGAGATCACGCAGCTTCCTGTGCACGCCGACCTGTATCGCAATGTCGTAACTGGCGAGCGCCTTGTTCAGGATCAGGATGTCAGGCCGCTTGATCGCGGCGCGGCTGAACGCCAAAGGTTCCGCAAACAGCGCGGGCAGGTTCGTGCCGCCCAGACCGATTTGCAGATCGTAGATCAACTCGACCACCAACTGTTCCGCGCCGTTTTCGGCCAGAACCTTGGTGATCAGATCGTGCACTTCGTCCGCCTTGCCGCCCGCCGTCTCTGAAATCTTGCCGAACAGCGCGTTCTCGATCACCGTCCGGCCGGGCACGAACTGATCCTTGTCCAAAGGCGCGAAAAGATCATCGAGTGCCTTTTGCATATCCTGCGAGTGACTTTGGCGAAGTTCCAGGATCCGCGCCTTTATCTCTTCCGGAAAGGCCGGGCCAAGCTGTTCCGCCGTGATCTGGAACGGTACGGTCAACAGGATCGAGAGTTCCTCCGCCGTCAGCTTGTCGGTCCCCCCTTTGCGCGTCCGCTCGACCAGTTCCACAGCCGTTTCATACGTCTGGGCATTCAGCCCAAGTTTCCGAAACAGGGGATGGTCGGTGCCATCAAGCCCAAATGTCCGGCGTAGCAGGTCGATGACATCCCGGCTGAGTGTCAGCAAATCCCGGTCAAGCCGCAATGCCTTGAGCTGCGCCATGAAGTCGGTCTTCTTTGCCAGCAATTCCTGCGTGATCTGAACCCGCGGCGTCGCATACAGCAGGTTCTCTCCCACCGGCAAGCCGGGGTTGTAGAGTGTCGGATCAAACAGGAACACGTACTTGGCCAGCCCCGCCTCACGCACTGCCGCCTGCACCTTTGGCCGCAGCTCAATCAGGCGCGCGGTCAACTCCGGGTGATTGCTGGCCTCAAATCGCTGCTCGACACCGCGCCGAAACAGGTCTGATTCCGACCCGATTCCACCGATGAGCTTCAACCACCAGTCGCGCAGCCCCTGCACGTCTTCCAGTTCTGCGATCGACGGGGTCATCCAATCCACGCCGAACGGATCGGGGCTGTTGCCTGCCCGGACCGCTTCGCTCAGCTGCGCCTCGTCCGTGGCCGGCCCGCGTGGTTCCGCCATGACCGGCATCATGACGTTTTCCCCGAAGGTGCCCTGGAACAGAACCGGTCGTGAACTCGCATAGCCAATCCGCGTCGCGATCACGGTCTGATGCAAAGTCGCAAGATCCTGATCTCCGATGGTGATCTTTCCGGATGACGGAATGAACTCGCGAACAATCAACTCGGCCATGACCCTGCGATCTTCGGCACTTGGCGCAGTGATCCCCACCACCGATCCGGCAGGAAAACTAGCGGAGATGTCTTCCAGGACGGTGTTGCCGTCCGCATCATGGACCGTCACATGATCCAGCTCGACATCTCCCGTCAGATGCGGGATCTTCTCGGGGGGATCAACGAACAGCGTTTCGCTCACCATGCCGTCCGGCGCGAACCGCTCGAGGATCACGTCCCACCGCACCGCCATATCCTGTGTCTGATTGTAGTAGGCCAGCAGCTCTTTCCAAGGGCTCGACAGATCCTTGTAGGCCGCCAACGCCGCGACCAGGGCACCCAGCGACACCGATCCCTGCAAAACCAGATAACCGCCCACCGAAAAAAAGAAGAACGGTGTAAGCTGGGTGATGAAGTTGTTGAGAAACTTCATGAAGAATTTTTTCTGGTAGATCAGGAAGCGGATGTCGAACAGCCGCCCCAGTTGCCCGGTGATCCCGGCCATCCGATAACGCCAGCCTCCGTTGCTGCGCAGGGTAGATGCCCCGGCGGCACTCTCACCGATCATGCTCGCAAGAACCCGCACCTCCTTGATCCGGGACTTGTTCAGCAGGTTGATTTCACGCTGCAGTTTCGGAATGAGCCAGGCCTGCAACGGGATCAGCGCCACCGCCGCGAGACCGAACCAGAAGCTCTGCAGAAAGAGAAAGCCAAGAATCGTCAACATCTGTCCGGCCTGCAGGACGGGCTGGCTGATTGCATCGCCCATCAGTCCGCCCATCGGCTCGGACTCGGCGGTCACCATCGACACCAGCTCTCCCTGGCTGACGCGTTCGAAATAGGGCTGTGGAAACCGCAGGATGCGCGAGATCAGCTGAAAGCGGAACCGGCGCAGCATCCGTTCCGACAATATGCCCTTCATCGTGTTGATACGCATCTTCAACAGGCCATGGCAGAGGACCGCCAGCAAGAATGCGCCGCACAGCAGCCATAGGAACGTGACCTGCGGGATCTGCATGCCGAACACGTCGATGACAGAGCCCTGCGCACCAATGGCATCGTTGATGATCCGCTTGGGCAACTCCAGCGTCAGATAGAGCAGGGGAAACAACAGGCTGGTCACCATCAGCAATATCAGCTGATCGCGTTTCGAATACTTCCAGATGAAACCAAATATTGTAGGTTCTATAAGTGCATTCCAAATGTGTTTCCGTACACGCGACCGATACGAACGCCCGCGCCAACCCAATGTAGTCGTCAAAGCCTAGCAACCACACCCCCCGCGGCGCAAATCATTTAGCCATTGTGTTTCAATCGCTGCATGATTGCAGCGGCTCCGCGAAAGTCCTAAGCTAACGTTGGAGCGCACGGACAGGAGGCTGATTTGTCCGAAGTAACAAGTACGATTTTGGTGCTTTTCTGCTTGCTGCAGATAAAGCACATGTTTGCCGACTACTTCATGCAGACCCCGCGAATGCTGGCGGATCGTGCAGTCTATGTGCATGTGGGGCGCGCGCAGCATGCGGCCATTCATGCCGCCGGCTCTGCGATTGCGTTTTTTCTGATCGGCGCACCGATCGGGTTTATTGTCGCGATCTGCGCTGCCGAATGGGTTGTGCATTTTCATATCGACTGGGGCAAAGCCCGTCATGGCGAGGCCAGCGGATGCGGCCCGAATGACGCAGGCTTTTGGCGTGCCGCAGGAATCGATCAGGCGCTACATCAATTGACGTATATCGCCATGGTCTGGGCGTGGATTTACTTCGTCGCAACCTGACCAGTTGTCAAGGCGATCAAACTCTGCCTTTCGCCCGGCCCGGTGCGGCGCATCAGCCACCGCCGGTCCGAAGCACCCGGACCTGTGCCCGCTCAGAGGATGAAATCATCAACTGTCAGATCGTGCACCCCGTACACCTCGATCCGAAAATCGCGATCTCCGTCGCCATCCGTATCGCCAACGACAAATGTCGATTGCCCATTGTTCCACACCCGGAGCTCGCCCGATTGTCCTGAGAACCCGGCTTGACCGATCAGCGAGAAATCCTGATTGCCCGCGATATCCTCGCGCGCATCAATTCCCTTCAACTCGATCTGGTCGCCCTGTCCCGAACGGAAATCGGTGATCCTGTCGTTCTTCATATGCGCAAGTTTTGCGAAGACAAATGTATCTGCACCCCTGCCACCGGTCTGCGTGTCCTTTCCGGTGCCGCCGACAAGCCGGTCTGCGCCCTTGCCGCCGTCCAGCGTATCGATGCCTGCGCCCCCAAACAGCCGGTCGGCGCCGCCTTCTCCGAGTATCGTGTCAGCGCCACCTTTGCCCTTCAGCACGTCCTTGCCCGCAGCACCGTGAACTGAATCGGCAAAATCGGTTCCCTTGTAGCGATCTCTCCCGCTCGACCCGGTGACATCATGCCCCTCGGCCCAGATATGACCATAGATTGGCGTGGGGTCAGCGGCGTTGCCGCTCGGGCCGCCCCCCATCATGCCCGCCACGATTTCATGCACCTCGCCCGCCACGCCAACGGGATTGACGATGTTCATGCCCGATATGGTGATCATGTCCCCCATGTCCGTCACCAATCCATTCTGCAGCGCGAGGTCTTGTGTCGCCGGATTCCACGCTTCGTCCAAGGTGCCGAAGCGGATGGTATCGATGGTGCCGCTGACAGTATGATTGGAGAACGTATAGGCAAAATCACTGCCTTCGAGCAGGACAATCCGCGTGTCCGCTTCGCTGCCGGGCGTCGGCGTATCAAGATGCAGGATCTGGGTCGTTTCGCCGGTTTCGGGCAGGAAAACCGGTGTCTGGTAAGGTGCAAACCCGGCGAAATGCCCGACAAGATCGGCGTTGAAGTTCACACCGGCGCCAGTGATCGCATTTGCAGTGAGTTGGATGGAAAGTGTCATGGAGTATCCTTTCTGCGGCGCCTGCGTTCAGAACCGAACGATCAGTGACGCCTGTGCGTTGAACCCTGGCGACGGCTGGGTTTCGAGGTGAGGGGTGTAGTTTTTGTTGAGAATGTTGTTGAGAGTCACACCAAGCGTGGTGCGATCGGAAAGCGCCTGCTGATAGAACAGGTCAACGGTCTGCCAGGCGGGCGAGGGAAGGGTTCCGCCCTCCTTGGTTCCGACGGATGTGAGCCGTGCGCCAAGTTCGCGGCGCCCGTCAAGGCTGCGATATCCTGCGGTCAGCACAAGCCGGTCCGGAGGCACGCTGGTCAGCTCATCACCAGTGGCAAGGTCGATCCCGTCCAGTACCTGTCCTGCGAGATCGCCAAAGAAGACGCCCGTCTGATAGGACGCCTCAAGCTCGAGACCGCGAATGCGCACGTTGTCGATGTTGTCGTACTGATAGTAGCCGTTGAACAACCCGCCGACGCGGACAAGCCCGATGTAATCCTCGATCTTGTTGTGAAACCCGGTCGCGTGAAGCTCCAGGAAATCGCCCGATGTGAAGAGGTCCTGCCGTGCATAGCCGATGCCGATTTCAAACGACCGCATGCGCTCTGGCAGGAGATCGGGGTTTGGCCGGATCGCGAAATCTGCGGGTTCGGGATGCAGACCGTTGACAAGCGTTTCGTTCAATGATGGAAAGCGCGACGCCAGCGCCATTCCGCCATAAAGTGTCACGGCGGAACCCACCGGAATTTCCAGCGCGATCCGGGGCGACAGGGCTTGGCCGGTCACTGTGGCGTCGGAACTGCCCAGCTTGTAGCGGTCGGCACTCAGCCCCAGCGTAACGATTGCACCACCAAGCGCGATGCGGTCTTCAATGGACAGTGACCAGAGTTCGCGATTGCCCGATGGCGTCAGGCTTGCGTTTGCCGGATCATCGGTGGTGACCGTGTCGCGAAACCCTTCGAAAGCGACCCCGACGTCGTGATCCGTCGTACCGATCGCGAACAGGCGCGCTCCCTCGATCAGGATGCCCGTGGTACCCGTGTGATAGGAGCGGTCCACTCCCGTCTGGACAAGCTCTTCGGTCAGCAGCCGCTGGGACACCTGGGTAGAAACATCATAGAGTTTGGCATTGACCGCCCAGCCGCCAAGCACGTCATCCGCCCGGTAGCCGAAGGAATAGCTGTCGGTGCGCAGATTATTGTCGCGCGGAAGCCCGGAGGTACGACCGGTATAGTAATCCATGTCCAGACGGCTGGCGCTGAAGGTCAGTTGCCCACCATTTTCGTTGGTGAACCCCACTGTCGCAAGACGGCTCCGGGTTTCCTGCCAAGCGTAGACATTCGTTCCATCGGGCGATGTATAGTCGCCAACCTCGGCACGCGTGGCGGCGACGGTCAGATCAACGGCATCACTGAGTTGCGCGGCAACGGCACCATGCAGCGTCGGCTTTTCGGACAGCGTACCATAGCGCAAACGGAATTCGCCGCCCACGGCTCCGCCCTCAACCGGCAAAACGTCAGCCGCCTCGACCGTTCGCATCTCCAGTGCTCCGCCGACCGCGCCTACCTTGGCTCCCGGCCCGCGAGAAACAGAAATCTCGCGCAGCATTTCGGTGTCCACCGCGAAACTGCCGTTGGCACCATGACCAGAGCGGGCAAAGTTCTGGCGCATACCGTCGACGGTGACTGCAACCCGGCCATAGTCCTGCAGTCCGCGGATATTGACAGCGGTTTCCGCCCCACCGGCAGCACCGCCACGGACCGTGACTCCGGGCGCGCTGCGCAGGATGGTTTGAAGGGTGCTTCCCTGAAACCGGGTCTCAAGCTGATCTCCGGCAATGCTGGTCTCGTCCCATGCCAGGGCTTCGGGCACGTCGTCGACAACGTCGATCGTGTCCAAAACGTAGGGCTGGGTTTCCTGCGCGGTGACAGGACCGGCGAGCAGGGCGCATAGCCAGAACAGATTTGGGATTTTGGGCATGGGGAACCACATTGCTATTGCAGGACCGGCCTTGCACCACCGCTCAGTGGAAGGCCCGCCATTGCTCCGTGTCGCTTAGAACAAGAAGATGTCGTCAGACAGGTCGGCCAGCTCGACACCGAAAAGGCGGATCGTCGCGTCGCCTGCCGAAAGTTCGGTCCAGTTGCCTGTCTCGACCACTGTAAAGTCGCCGAGGGTCGTCAGGCCAAGTGCCGTCACATCGATCATGTCCTCAGCAACGTCGAGATCCGTGACGATATCGCGCGTATTGTTGGCAACGATCTCGAAAACATCCGCCCCGGCACCGCCGAACAACCGGTCGGCACCCGCGCCACCTTGCAGAACGTCGTCGCCTGCGCCACCGCGCAGCAGATCCCGTTGCGCGCCGCCCATCAATGTATCGTTGCCGGCACCACCGCTCAGGAAATCCGTGCCAGACCCACCGGAAATGACATCGTCACTGTGTCCACCGATCAGGGTGTCGTCGCCGGAACCACCCGTCACGTTGACCGCATACCCTGACCAGATGTCATGGATTGCATCCGCATCTGCATCCTGTACCGCCTTGTAGATGGCATAGACGGGGTTCGCAGCGACGTCCGTTCCAGCACCCGGCTCAACATCAAGATCGAACCCGCTCACGACGAGACCCGCCTCGAAATCAGTGATGCGGCCAGCGTCCCCGGTTCCTTGTTCGCCATTGGTGACGCCTTCGACCCAAACGCCGGACACCAGCGCATCGAGTTCACCGGTTATGCCGTGGCCCAAGGACGCCCCGTGATGCAAATAGTCATAAGCTAGGCCGGAACCTTCAAGGATCACGGCAGAGGCCGACAGGGCACCGCTGGCGTCGGTGTCATCCGAGTAACGCCCGAGCACCTCTGACCCATTCAGGTAGTAAGTCGTGCCAAACACCGGGTCCGGCGAACCGCCGTAGAAATCCATCGAGTCCCCGGTCAGGGTCTCAAAGAAATCGGCAAGATAGGTTTGCATGTCAAAGCCACCGCTCAGGGTGGAGGCATCAAAGTTGAGAATAGGGGGCAATGGTCCTCTCCGGTCAATCAGTTGAATTCACAGATTCATGCTGACTGGCGGACCGCTCGCTCGCACAACTCGGGTCGCTCCTATCTTAATCTTACTAATTTTGTCAACAAATGAATTACTGCCTCTCACAATGGATGTATTGTGTGGGGTTTCGGCAAATCTGCGGGCGTGCCTGCGCCCATGACCTTGAGCAATTGGCGATTGAGGGAGCGATTTCGTTGGGTGCGGTGGTGCTGGTTGTGACCCTCACCGCAACAAGGCGCCGATCTTTATGCCTCGTATCGCGCCAGGAACGTTTCCACCGCGTTCCGGACCACATCGTCGATTTCCTGCTGGGTAAACTCGGACTGAATGCCAAACACCGCGCGCACCCACAGCTTGGCGCGGCACAGCTCGGAAAACTGTTCCGCTGCCATATCCACGTCGCTGATATTCAGTTCTCCGCGCGCCATGGCCTCGAGAAAATAAGCGCTCAACCGTTGACGGCCCATTTCGGGGCCATTCGCATAGAACGCCCGTCCCAGTTCCGGGAACCGCTCACGCTCGGCCACGCAGATGCGAAAACACTGTTGCGCGAAGGGGGACAGCAGAAACGGAACCAGTTGTTCGGCGGCGATCGTCAGGACCTCGCGCGGCGGCGCGGTTTCCTCGATCAACTCCAGCGCCCTGTCTGCCATGTGTCTGCACTCGGTTGTCGCCACTTCCATGAACAACAGTCGCTTGTCCGGGAAATAGCTGTAGAGCGTTGCCTTGGACACACCTGCCGCCCGCGCGATATCGTCGACGCTCGCCCCCTCAAAGCCGTCAGCCATGAATACGGCACGCGCACCTTTGATCACCTGATCGAACTTGCGGCCGGTCCGTACGATGGTGCCTGGCTGATTCATGAAGTCTCCGTTCAAAGCAATCCGCTCACTCAACTTAAACCGAACGGTTCAGTTTCGACAACCATCATCACCGATACGGTTGTCATTCCCGACGGCATGTCTATGTTTAGAACAATTCTAAAACACGGACCACAAATGCGATTCTTCAGCCAGCGCAAACGCTTTCGCGATCTCTCCGAACAAGAGGTCCTTGCACTTGCCATATCCTCCGAAGAGGACGACGCCCGCATCTATCGCGGATATGCGGAAACCCTGCGCGCGGATTACCCGGCAAGCGCACGGATGTTCGAAGGCATGGCCGTGGAAGAAGACCAGCATCGCGCCCGTCTGATCGACCTGCACAGGCACCGCTTTGGCGATACCATTCCGCTGATCCGCCGGGAACATGTCGCCGGATATTATGCGCGACGCCCGATCTGGCTGATGGAAAATCTCGGGCTTGATCGCATTCGCGAAGAGGCCGAATTGATGGAACGCGATGCCGAGCGTTTCTATCTGGCCGCTGCAGCGCGGGCGACGGACGCCGATACCCGCAAGCTGCTCGGCGACCTTGCCGCGGCAGAGGCCGGACACCAGGCCACAGCATCGGAATTGGCAGACGAGAATCTAGACGGGGATACCCGCCAGCGCGAAGACGCGACCGCGCACCGCCAATTCGTGCTGACCTGGGTGCAACCGGGGTTGGCAGGTTTGATGGACGGCTCCGTTTCGACCCTCGCACCGATCTTTGCCACGGCGTTCGCCACGCAGGATACGTGGACCACCTTTTTGGTCGGCGTTGCCGCGTCGGTAGGGGCCGGCATTTCAATGGGCTTTACCGAGGCCGCCTCGGATGACGGCGAAATCTCGGGGCGCGGCTCTCCCATGAAACGCGGATTGGCTTCGGGTGTCATGACCACGATCGGCGGGCTGGGCCATGCCCTTCCCTACCTGATCGCCGACTTCTGGACGGCAACGATCATCGCGTTCGTCATCGTCTTTATCGAGCTCTGGGCGATTGCATGGATCCAGAACAAATACATGCAGACGCCGTTCTTTCGCGCAGCATTTCAGGTCGTTCTGGGCGGGGCCCTGGTGCTCGCAGCAGGCATTCTGATCGGCTCGGGCTAGTGGGCCTTGCAGCCCGGCGGGCTTGGCGCTACGCCTGAGATATGGTCGAGATCTTTCTGAGAACCCTGCCCTTCTTTGCGATCATCGGCCTGGGCTACTGGGCTGGCCGCATTCGTTTTTTCAGCGAAGAAGCCACCGCCTACCTGACCAAGTTCGTGTTCTATTTCGCTCTGTCCGCGATGATCTTTCGTTTCGCGGCAAACCTGCAGCTTGCCGAGATCTTCAATGGCCGCCTCGTGCTGGGTTATCTCTGCGGCACAGTCGTGGTCTACTGCATCGCCACGATCGTCGGTTTTGCCCGGAAACTGGACGTCCCGACCGCCGCGATCGAGGCGCAATGCGCTGTGATCGGCAATGTCGGGTTCCTCGGTTTGCCGATGTTCGTGATGCTGTTTGGCGAAGCCTCCATCGGCCCGATGATGCTGATCCTGGCAACCGATCTGATCGTATTTTCCAGCCTGATCGTGATCCTGATCAATGGCGGGCGCGATGGTCGGCTTTCGTTGTCCATCCTGCGGACGATTGCCCTTGGTCTCGTGCGCAACCCGATGATCGTTTCAATTGTTCTGGGGCTGACATGGTCGGGTCTGGCGCTGCCCATTCCCGAACCGATGAATGACTTTCTGTCGATCCTCGGCGGAGCTGCTACGCCGGGCGCCTTGTTCGCGATCGGTGCCTCGCTGGCGAGCAAATCCGCCGAGCGGGTCGAGGTCGCCCTGTGGCTGACATTCTGCAAGCTGATCCTGCATCCGATCTTTGTCGGCATCGGCGTGCTGATCCTGTTCCCGCTTGATACCTACTCTGCAATCATCGTGGTATCTGCGGCGGCCATGCCGGTTGCCGGAAATGTCTACATGCTCGCGCAACACTATGGCATCGCCCCGCACCGCGTCTCTGCCGCCATTCTGTTTTCTACCGCGATCAGCATTCTGACCCTGCCCGTCATCATGTCGTGGATGTCCGGCGGCTAGTCGGAGAACTCCTGACAATTTATCACGCGTTCGGGCTCGGGCACTGGACGGCGCGCGGTGCGCCCGCTAGCTGATGATCGACAAGTGTAAAGGGAGCCACTATGCAAACCGTATCGGAAAACGCCTGCTTTGGCGGCACGCAAGGTGTTTACAGTCACAAATCAACCGCTTGCAGCTGCGACATGACATTCGGTCTGTTCCTGCCCGAAGAGGCCAAGGACGGCCCGGTGCCGCTGCTCTGGTATCTCTCGGGGCTGACCTGCACCCACGAAAACGCGATGACCAAGGCGGGTGCACAGGCCTGGGCCGCAGACCATAGCATTGCGCTGGTCTTTCCCGACACTTCGCCACGCGGCGAAGGGGTCGCCGATCACGAGGACTATGATCTTGGCCAGGGCGCCGGTTTCTACGTCAACGCCACGCAAAAACCGTGGGTACCGCATTTCCGGATGTGGGATTACATCGCCGATGAACTCCCTGCCTTGCTCACCGAGAAGTTTGCCATCGACGGCGACCGTCAGGCGATCACCGGGCATTCCATGGGCGGGCATGGCGCGTTGACGCTGGCGATGAACCTGCCGGGGCGTTTTCGCTCGGTGTCGGCCTTTTCGCCCATCTGCAACCCGACGGGTGCCGACTGGGGCCGCAAGCAACTGGCGGCCTATCTGGGCGAGGATGAAAGCCTGTGGGAACGGCATGATGCCAGCATCATGATGCGCAAGACCGGCTTTGACGGTCCCGTTCTGATCGACACCGGAAGCAGCGACCAGTTCATCGAACTGCTGCGCCCCGAAACGCTCGCCGAGGCGATCGCCACGCGTCGGCAGCCCGCGACCCTGCGACTTCAACCCGGCTATGATCACAGCTACTTTTTCGTGTCGTCCTTTATCGAGGACCACGTCGCCTTTCACGCCCAGGCGCTCTGGTCCTGAGTCCGTTGGGTGCAGTCTACATCGATGCCGATGCCTGCCCGGTCAAGGCCGAGGCAGAGCGCGTCGCCACCCGCCACGGCCTGCGATTGCTCGTTGTCTCGAACGGCGGGTTGCGCCCCTCGGTCAACCCGCTGGTGGAAACGGTGATCGTGGCAGAAGGCCCGGATGCCGCCGACATGTGGATCGCCGAGCGGTGCGGGGTCGGCGATGTGGTCGTGACCGGTGATATCCCGCTGGCCGCCAAATGCGTGGCAACCGGCGCTCGCGTGCTCCGCCACAACGGCGAGGCATTCACCGAGGCCAATATCGGACAGCAACTGGCAATGCGCGACCTGATGGCCGATCTGCGCGCTGCCAACCCGCTTGGCGCGGGCGGCGGCGGCAAGGGCTTTACAAAGGCCGACCGCTCCCGTTTTCTGGACGCTCTGGAGCGGGAGATCAGAGCGGCCTCTCGTCGCAGCTGACCGCAAGACGCTCTTCGATACAGGGAGGCCCGCAATGCAACCAGAAGCCGTGGTTTTCGACATCGGCAATGTGCTGATCGAATGGCAACCGAAGCGGTTTTATGATCGCGTGATCGGCCCGGCCCGCCGTCGCGCCATGTTTCAGTCCGTCGATCTGTACGCCATGAACGAGTGCGTCGATCGCGGCGCGCATTTCACCGAGACCATCTATGCCACCGCCGAGGAATTCCCGGACTGGCGCAATGAAATCCGCATGTGGCACGATCGCTGGATCGAACTGGCACAGCCGGAGATCCCGCATTCCATCCGCCTGCTGCGCGCCTTGCGCAGCAAGGGTGTGCCGGTCTTTGCCCTGTCCAACTTCGGCATTCAGAGCTTTGACTACGCCGCCTCGCATTATCCGTTTCTGCACGAATTTGACCGGCACTATATCTCGGGCCACCTGCAGGTGATCAAACCCGATCCGAAAATCTATGACATCGTCGAAACCGACAGTGGCGTCGCCCCGACCGCGCTGCTTTTTACCGATGACATCGTTGACAATATCGACATCGCAAATAGCCGCGGCTGGCAGACCCATCTGTTTGAGGGCCCGCAAGGCTGGGCCGACCGGCTGGTCGGGGCCGGGTTGCTCACAACAACGGAGGCCGCATGACCATTCCATTCATCTCCTTTGCCGAGGGCGAGGCACAGCTTGACTGGCTCGGCCTGACCGAGGCGCTTGCGCGGGGTCACGATCTGCCCAAGGCCGAAATCGGAGATACGTTCCTCTATCGCGATCCTGACACGCTGCTGTCTCGTTCCGCCTGGATCGACGGCATGGGGCTGGCGGTCAAGACTGCGACGATCTTTCCGCAAAACCCCGAGCGCGGCACACCGATGGTCAATGGCGCAGTCTGTCTGTATTCTGACCGCGATGGAACCATCTCGGCCTTGATCGACTTTCACCTCGTGACCAAATGGAAAACCGTGGGCGACAGCCTGCTCGCGGCAAAACGGCTTGCGCGTGTCGACAGCAAATCCATTCTGATCGTAGGCACCGGCACAGTCGGCGGTGGGCTTTGCGACGCCTTTGCCGCCGGGTTTCCGGACGCAGAAATCACGCTCTGGAACCGCACCCGTGCCAAGGCCGATGCGCTGGCGGAACAACATCCCGGCGTCACCGTCGCCGATGATCTGGAACAGGCGGTCCGCGCCTCTGACATCATCATCACCGCAACCATGTCCTCGTCGCCGATCATCAATGGAGACTGGCTGCAACCGGGTCAGCACCTCAACCTGATCGGGGCCTACCGTCCCGACATGCGCGAAGCCGACGACGCCGCATTCAGGCGCGCGCGGCTGTTCGTGGATAGTTTTGACACCACCATCGGCCACATCGGCGAAATCCAGATACCTCTGGACGAGGGCGTGATCACGCGAAACGACCTGATCGCCGACTATTACGATCTGGCCGCCTTTGTGCGTCAGTCTGATGATGAAATCACACTGTTCAAGAACGGCGGTGGTGCGCATCTGGACCTGATGACAAGCCGCCATATCCTCGATCGCTGGCAAGCGAGTCAGTGAACACCCCCCATTTGCCGATGTGATCGCGGAGCGTAATGGTCGGGTACCAATTGCATTTCACTGAAAGGGCGCTTATCTGGGCGCCAGACCGGCCAACAGAGGCATCGCAATGAACTGGATTACCAACTACGTCCGACCCAGGATCAACTCGATCTTTTCGCGCCGCGAAACGCCCGAGAACCTCTGGCAGAAATGCGATGAATGCGGGACCATGCTGTTTCACCGCGAGTTGCGTGAACATCTGAACGTCTGCACCAGTTGCGGCCACCACATGGTGATCAGCCCGCGCGAACGCTTCAAGGCCCTTTTCGATGGCGGCGTCTTTGCCGAAATCGCGGTCCCCACTCCGATTGCCGACCCGCTGCATTTCCGCGACCAGAAGAAATACCCCGACCGGCTGAAGGCTGCGCAGCGGGACACCGGCGAAGCCGAGGCAATGCTGGCCGCGACAGGCGAAATCGGCCGGACTCCGATCGTGGCCGTGGCACAGGACTTCGGCTTCATGGGCGGGTCCATGGGCATGTACGTGGGCAATGCGATCATCGCTGCCGCGCAGGAGGCCGTGAAACTCGAACGGCCCTTGATTCTGTTTTCGTCCGCTGGCGGCGCCCGGATGCAGGAAGGTATTCTCAGCCTCATGCAGATGCCCCGAACAACGGTGGCTGTGCAGATGCTCAAAGAAGCCGGCCTGCCCTATATCGTGGTGCTGGCACATCCTACGACGGGTGGCGTCACCGCATCCTATGCCATGCTGGGCGATATCCAGATCGCGGAACCCAATGCGCTGATCTGCTTTGCCGGCCCGCGCGTGATCGAACAAACGCTGGGCGAACGCCTGCCCGACGGCTTCCAGCGCGCCGAGTACCTGCTGGATCACGGCATGCTGGACCGAGTCATTGCACGCACCCATATGCGCGACGAACTGATTACGCTCACGCGCATGCTGCTCGGCCTGCCACCCGCCGTTCGCGGCGAACTTCCAGCGCCCGAACCGACCAGTCCGAAAGCGGAACCCGACAAGGCAGAACCCAAGGCTCCTGCCGCAAAACCAGACAAGAAATGACCGCAGCCTCATCCGATATCATCCTTGAACGGATGATGGCCCTGCACCCCAAGATCATTGACCTGACGCTGGATCGAATGTGGCGCCTGCTCGCCGCGTTGGATCATCCGGAGCGTGAGTTGCCGCCGGTGATCCATATTGCGGGCACCAACGGCAAAGGCTCGACACTTGCCATGATACGGGCCGGGCTCGAAGGGGCCGGGCGCACGGCGCACGCCTATACCAGCCCGCATCTGGCACGGTTTCACGAGCGTATCCGCGTATCAGGCGACCTGATCAGTGAACCCGACCTGATCGCCGTTCTCGACGAATGCTATGCTGCCAACGGCGATGCCGAGATCACCTATTTCGAAATCACGACCTGCGCAGCCCTGCTCGCGTTTTCCCGCGCAGCGGCGGATTACACCTTGCTCGAGGTCGGTCTCGGCGGGCGATTGGATGCCACCAATGTCGCTGCCGCGCCCAAGGTGACGGTGATCACCCCGATTTCCATCGACCACCAGCAATACCTTGGCGATACGCTGGAAGAAATCTCATTGGAAAAGGCCGGCATCATCAAGCGCGGTGTCCCCTGCGTCGTTGCACCGCAAGCGGACGCGGCGATGTCCGTCATCGAAGACGTCGCCGCCCGGCTTGGCGCGCCGCTCCTGGTCCATGGCCAGCACTGGCACATCACCGAAGAACGCGGGCGGCTGGTGTATCAGGATGAAACCGGGCTGCGCGATCTGCCACTGCCTAACCTGATGGGTGCGCACCAGATCGTGAACGCAGGCACCGCTCTTGCCACATTGCGCCATCTGGATCCGGGCGAAGGTGCCTGCGAAGCGGCGGTCACACACGCCGAATGGCCCGCAAGGATGCAGCGGTTGACCTCCGGACCGCTCTTTGACGCGGCTCCCGACACCGAATTGTTCCTTGACGGTGGACATAATGCCGCTGCGGGTCAGGCGCTTGCGGATGTGCTTGACCGCCTGCCGAAACGGCCAACACATCTCATTTGCGGAATGTTGAACACCAAGGATGTCACCGGATACATGCGGCCCCTGGCAGATCACGCGGAATCGCTGACTGCTGTATCAATTCCTGGCGAGGCCAACACGCTCAGCGCCGATCAGACAGCAAAAGCAGCAAGCTCCGTCGGGTTGACGGCAACTACGGCGAGCACAGTGCGTGACGCGGTGCGAGCGATCACGACCCATACACCCCGCGCCCGCGTCCTGATTTGCGGATCACTGTACCTTGCCGGCGCCGTTCTGCGTGAAAACAGCTGACCAATCCGCGCTTGGCGACCCGGGTATCTTGAGTATTTGGACAAAGATGAAGCACTGGTTTCATCATTTCATCTTTGTCAAAATACTCCGGGGGAGACGCCCGCAGGGCGGCGGGGGCAGCGCCCCCAATGTACGATCGGTCAAGTTCCCCAATCCGCCGCCTGCATTTCGCGCAAGCGGCTGGCGGTACGTTCAAATTCAAATGTGCCCTCGCCTTCCACATAGAGCATTTCGGGTTGGTCCGCTGCTGAGGCGATCAGCCGCACACGCGCTTCGTATAGCGCATCGATCAGGGTCACGAAGCGTTTCGCTTCGTTGAAGTTCTGCCGAGAAAGACGTGGGATGTCCTCTAGGATCAGAACCCGGGTGGCCTCGGCCAGGGCAAGGTAGTCCGCAGGACCGAGCGCCGCGCCGCACATATCGTAAAAGCTTGCACGGGCGACACCGTTTCGGAAAGCCGGGATCAAGACCTCTCGCTTGTTCACGACCAGGGTCAACGGGTCGGCGGCCCCCCCCGCCAGGTCTTCCCAGACCGATTGGATATCAGCCCGCGCTTCGGGGCCGATCGGGGTGAAATACACCTGGGTGCCTTCCAGCCGGTCTTGCCGATAGTCCGTCGGGCTGGCCAGCTCATGCACGACCAGCCGTGCCTTGATCAGATCGATGAAGGGCAGGAAGAGCTGTCTGTTCAGCCCGTCCTTGTAAAGATCATCGGGCACGCGGTTGGACGTGGTCACGATCACGATCCCGGCGTCGAACAGCTTTTCGAACAGCCTCCCGACAATCATCGCATCGGTGATGTCGGTGATCTGCATTTCGTCAAAGGCCAGCACCCGAACCGATTTGATCACTTCTGCAGCAGCAGGTTCCAATGCGTCGCGCGCGCCGGCCTTGCGCGCCTTGTGCATCGCCGTGTGAATTTCCTGCATGAATGCATGAAAATGCACCCGGCGCGCGGGAACATCGTCCAGCGACACAACGAACAGGTCCATCAGCATCGATTTACCGCGCCCGACTCCGCCCCAAAGGTACAGCCCCTGGATCGGCTCTGCGGCCTTGCGAAACAATCCGCGTTTGACCGGTTTGGAGAGCGCGGTCGCGATGCGTTCGAACTCGGGCATCACGGCTTGCTGCACCGGGTCCGCCCGCAGGCTGCCATCCGCAATGCGCGCGGCGTAGATGTCGGAAACACGGCTCATGCGCCACGCATACCGCGCCGATGCGGGGTTGAAAAGCGGGATGGTGGGGGAGACATATCAGCGACTGTGATATGACAGCCAAAATATCCTGAATTGCAGTTGCAACATTTTCCGTTAGGTTTTCGGTCTGCGCCGCAGGAGCATCGTATGAGTCAGAAATCGCCCTTGTTTACCTCCGTGCTTCTCGTCGGGTGTGCCGTTATTCTGGTCAGTTTTGCGATCCGGGGCTCTTACGGCGTATTCCAGATTCCGATTGCCGAGGAGTTCGGCTGGCTCAGGACCGAATTTTCGCTGGCCATCGCGATCCAGAACCTCGCCTGGGGGGTCGGGCAGCCGATTTTCGGGGCGTTGGCGGAAAAGATCGGCGATCGCAAGTCGATCATCGTCGGGGCCCTATTCTATGCCTTGGGCCTGTTGCTTTCGGCGCAATCAGTCACGCCGTTCGAACACCAGGCCTATTCGTGGCTGGTCGGGTTTGGCATCGCGGGAACCGGATTTGGCGTGATCCTCGCGGTCGTGGCACGCGCGGCGAGCGATGAAAACCGCTCCATGTCGCTCGCGATCGTAACCGCGGCGGGCAGCGGTGGGCAGATCGTCGGCCCGCCGCTCGTCGAGTGGATGCTTGGCTTCATGGCATGGCAACAGATTTTCATGGTCTTTGCCGCCGCCATCCTCGCGATGATCTTTACGCTGCCCTTCATGCGCGCACCGGCCCGACCAGGTGGCGTGGAAACCGACCAGGGCATGGGTCGGGTGCTCGGACAGGCGTTGCGCGATCCGACCTTTCTCATGATCTTCATGGGTTTTTTCAGCTGCGGCTATCAGATAGGCTTTATCACCGCCCACTTCCCCGCCTTCGTGACCGAACTCTGTGGCCCGATCCAGCCCGGAGGCGTGCTGCATGGGATGGGCATCAGCAGCACCTCGGCACTTGGCGCCATCGCCATTTCCCTGATCGGAGCCGCCAATATCGCGGGGACGCTTTTTGTGGGTTGGGCCGGCAGCCGATACTCCAAGAAATATCTGTTGGCCGGGATCTATGCCGGCCGGACAGTGATTTCGGCACTCTTCATCCTGCTCCCGATCACGCCGCTGACGGTCATCCTGTTTTCGGTCGGCATGGGCGCGCTCTGGCTTGCAACCGTGCCACTGACCTCGGGGCTGGTCGCACAAATCTATGGCTTGCGCTACATGGGGACGCTTTACGGCATCATCTTCTTCAGTCACCAGCTTGGCAGCTTTCTCGGTGTCTGGCTCGGCGGGCGCATGTACGACATCTATGGCGACTACACGATAGTCTGGTGGATCGGCATTGCCGTCGGTGCCTTCAGCGCGATCGTCCACTTGCCGATACGCGAACGCCCGATCACGCTGGCCCCGGCCTAGCTTCTCCCTTGTGCCTCACCGGGCGCGCGGCTATTCCCGATCTCAGCAAGTTTTTCGGAGACCCGCCATGCTCAAGCGTAAGTTCGACAAGACCAATCTGCCCAGCCGTCACGTGACCGAAGGACCGGAACGCGCGCCGCACCGCTCCTATCTGTATGCGATGGGCATCAGCGATGAAGAAATTCATCAGCCGCTGGTCGGCGTCGCAACCTGCTGGAACGAGGCCGCTCCCTGTAACATCTCGCTCAGCCGTCAGGCACAGGCGGTGAAATTGGGCGTCAAGGCCGCCGCAGGCACGCCGCGTGAATTCACCACCATCACCGTGACCGACGGCATCGCCATGGGCCACGAAGGCATGCGCAGTTCGCTGGCCAGCCGCGAAGCCATTGCCGATACCGTGGAACTTACCATGCGCGGACATTGCTATGACGCGCTGGTCGGACTCGCTGGCTGTGACAAATCCCTGCCCGGCATGATGATGGCCATGGTGCGGCTGAACACGCCGTCCGTGTTCATTTATGGCGGCTCGATCCTGCCGGGCAAGGCCCCTCAGGTCGATGAAATCCCCGAGGACTTCCGCACCCGAGACCTGACCGTGCAGGATATGTTCGAGGCGGTTGGCCGCCACCAGAACGGCACCATGTCGGATGCGGCACTTGATATGCTGGAGCGGGTGGCCTGCCCCTCTGCGGGCGCCTGCGGTGGACAATTCACGGCCAACACGATGGCCTGCGTCTCTGAGGCGATTGGTCTGGCGCTGATGAACAGTTCGGGCATGCCCGCGCCCTATGAAAGCCGCGATCAATTTGCCGAGGCGTCCGGTCAGGCGGTGATGAACCTGCTGGAAAGGAACATCCGCGCGCGTGACGTCGTGACCCGGCAATCGCTGGAAAACGCCGCGCGCGTTGTTGCCTGCACCGGCGGTTCGACCAATGCCGGTCTGCACCTGCCGGCCATCGCACATGAAGCCGGGATCGATTTCTTTCTTCAGGATGTCTGTGACATCTTCCGTGACACCCCCTATTTCGTCGACCTGAAACCGGGCGGCGCCTATGTCGCCAAAGACCTCTACGACGCAGGCGGCATCCCTGTCGTGATGAAAGAACTGCGCAAGGCCGGGCTGATCCACCAAGATTGCATGACCGCAACGGGGCGTTCGATCGGTGAAGAGCTTGACCTGATCGACCGCGAGGCGGACGGCAAGGTAATCTATCCCATCGACAACCCGCTGACCAAGACCGGCGGCGTTGTGGGTCTGAAGGGCAATCTTGCTCCCGAAGGCGCGATCGTCAAGGTCGCGGGCATCCCGACGAACCACCAGCGCTTTGTCGGTCCCGCCCGCGTATTCGAGTGCGAAGAAGACGCGTTTGAAGCGGTCAAGGCGCGCGGCTATGAGGAAGGCGAAGTCATCGTCATCCGCAACGAGGGCCCCGCAGGCGGCCCCGGCATGCGCGAAATGCTGTCCACCACTGCCGCCCTCTCGGGTCAGGGCATGGGCAAGAAGGTGGCGCTGATCACGGATGGACGTTTCTCGGGCGCAACCCGTGGCTTCTGCGTGGGTCATGTCGGCCCAGAGGCGGCACAGGGCGGCCCAATCGCGTTGATCAAGACCGGCGACATCATCACAATCGATGCGCCAAACGGAGAAATCAGCGTCGATCTGACCGATGAAGAGTTTGAGGCGCGCAAAGCCGACTGGAAAGGCGCGCGCGACACGATCTATGCGTCAGGCGCGCTGTGGAAATACGCCCAGCTGGTTGGCGCGACCTACAAAGGTGCTGTGACCCATCCCGGTGGGGATGCCGAAAAGCACATCTATATGGACCTCTGATCAACCTGCCCGGGCGGGAACACCGGCCCAGGCGCACCTGCGACGGTGCGAGCGTTCCCCTATGAAACACCTTTGTGTGGTACACTCAGGTATCCTATTTGCGGATGTTTCATGGCCTTTGCCACCATTTCGACCTGGAAATCGGAGGACGATGCACAGAACACCGACGCTATCTGGCACATTGTTCAGGACAAATATGTGCCATATGAGCAGGGCTTTGGGAGCCACTTCAACCCCGATCCTTGAAATCGGAGAGGGTCCAACCGAGCTCACCACGAAGATGACCGGCGAAATGCGGCGCGAGGTTCGCGCCTCCAGCGGCTGATCTTCTGAACCATTGCATCACAATCCATTGACTGCAGGCCAGAATTTTAGGCGCATCCTCATTTGCCGGTTTATCCCATTGCAAGGATTTCGTTAGATAGTCACCGATCACACAAGCATGGTGGCAGACCGACGAATGAGCAGATATGTGGACCGGCTGGTACATGCAAAGACCCGTCGCCGCTGGCGCCGGTTGGCGGATGCCGCTGAACTGGCCGATCTGTCGGACCTGAGGCAACAGCGCAATCAGGCTCGCAAACTCTGTGCAGAGCTGGACCGCCTGATCCATGTGGCGGATGGCCGGTTGGCTCTGCCAAAACTCGGGTCGTCCTCTTTTCCCCGACCGCATGGCACCGATTGGGCCTGGCGACCGCAGCTTTGGTGTGGCCCGCTTCCCCGTCCCGGTTTGAGCTCTGCTCCCAGCGAGGCCATGCTTGGGGATGAGGTGCAGGTGTTCCACGACTGCACAGCCTGGGAACTGACCCTGCGCCAGTTGCGCAATACGCGGCCGCAGGACCTTGCGCCGTTCGCGCTGCGATTGGACGTGTTCAGATTTGACGGCTCGTTCCTGTCATTGGCGATCGACCTGCCACCCGACTCCGCCGAGGGCCTGTGCCGGGATCATATCCTGCGCGCCGAAACCATCCTTGAAATCGAAACGCCTCTGGAAATCTATGCACGCCTGAACATTCAGAACGGGCCGAACACGGAACAGATCATCCGGAAATTGCCTCTCCTGGATGAGACGGTACGCGTCGATTTTGATATGGCCGATACCAGGATCAACGAGAAACGCATCGAGAAGATCTGGCTCGATCTGATTTTCGGGACCCCCACCATGAACCAGGTGATCCTGCGCGACCTGACCTTTGCCCGCCACCGCCGCGCGGCCCTGTAGAAAGAAGCTCCTGTGATGAGTAATCTGACCCTGACCAAGACCCGCCTGGCACATGGCCGATGGGAAGGCCGCGTGTCGGGTCCGGCCACCGGTGCCAGACCCGACATACAGGTCCGGCATCTGGATCAGATTGTCCCCGGCACCGAACTCTCCGAAGGTTTAAAACCGGGGCAATGGGAGCTTGTGATCCCGGTCCCCACCTGGGCGATCGGTGACGGCATCCAGACCTTTGTCATTCTGGACGGGGTGGATGGCACAAAGCTCGGAGAATTCGGCCTGATCGCCGGAGATGCGGCGGCAGACAACCTGCGGGCCGAAGTCGATCTGCTCCGTGCGGAGCTCGACATGCTGAAGCGGGCGTTTCGTCGGCACTGCCGCGAAACCAGCGAGCCACGCAGGGGTTGACGTCGCGCCAACGCGTCCCTATCTGCCGCTCAGGGTGATGAGCCCCTGCCGCTCGCAGGCTATGCCATGGTGAAGCTCATCCTGATATCGACACTCCGCTCTTGTCTTTGCGGTACGTTGGCAATGCGAGCGCCCAACCGGTTTTTCCGCATCAGGAAAGGAACGAGGTGTGTTATGTCCATGCCCATCATGTCACTGGATGATCTGAAATCACAAGCGCGGTCCCTGCGCCAGGCGCTGACCGCTTCCGGTCACGCGGTGTCCCACAGCCAATCGCTGGAGCTTTTGGCCCGGCAACTTGGTCATCGCGACTGGAACACCCTGCACGCAAATGTCGGCAATACGCAGCCCAGCCCCTATCAGCTGGGTCAAAAGGTCAGGGGTGCCTATCTGGGTCAGCGCTTTACCGGCGAGATCGTTGGCTTGCGCGAAATGGCCGACGGCGCGCGCTATCACGTGACCCTGCGCTTTGACGCCCCTGTCGATGTGATCCGCTTTGAAAGCATGACCAACCTGCGCTCGCAGATCACGGCGATCGTCGACCGCAAGGGTGTCACCGCTGAAAAGACGTCGGACGGTCAACCGCATCTGGTGCTCGACAGGTCCTGACGATGCCAGCACCATCAACAAGCAAGGCCGCGCAATCCCTGCGCGGCCTTGTCTTTTCTGCGACCGAAAGACCTGAAATGTCTTGGTACATGTTGTATCACCCAGCGCGTTGAAATCTATGATTTCAGGCCGCGTTAGGTGGTACAGGTTTGACGCGAAACGCTTTAGTCCTGCGGACCCAGGGCAGACAACCCCTTGAGAATGTCGATGGCATAGGCCAGCTGGTAATCCTCTTCGCGTAGTTCGGCGGATTTCTCTGCTTTTTCGCGATCTGCCTCGATCTGGCGGATTTCATCCTCTGACAGGCTGTCATTGTTCAGACGCCCACGCAGATCAGCCTCCGAACGGATGCGCGCTGCGACACCGGTCTCGTCTTCTTCCTCGGTCTCGGGCTTGCGGCGCGGCTGTGCCACGACGATATCGGGCGACACCCCAAGGGCCTGAATCGACCGCCCCGACGGGGTGTAATACCGCGCCGTAGTCAAACGCATCGCGCCATCGCCACGCAGCGGCATCACCGTCTGCACCGATCCCTTGCCAAAGCTCTTGGTGCCGACAACGATCGCCCGGCGATGATCCTGCAAGGCACCGGCAACGATTTCGGAGGCCGAAGCGGACCCGCTGTTGATCAGAACCACCATCGGTTTACCCTCGATCAGATCGCCCGCCGTCGCGTTGAACCGCTCACCATCGGCGACGTTACGTCCACGGGTGCTGACGATCTCGCCTTCATCGAGAAAGGCGTCGGACACCGAGATCGCCTGAGTCAGCAACCCACCCGGATTGTTGCGCAGATCCAGAACCAGACCGTTGATATTGTCCAGACCCCCTGCGGCCTCGATCTGTTCTTTCAGTCCGGCCTCGAGGTTGGGCGTGGTCTGGTCGTTGAACGTGGTGACTCGCAGAACCACGCTCTCGCCTTCGGTCCGCGTGCGGACGGCGGTCAGCTTGATCGTATCGCGGATGATCGATACGTCAAAGGGTTCGGTCTCGCCTTCCCGCACCACGGTGATCACGATCTCCGACCCTACGGGGCCGCGCATCATGTCGACGGCCTTGTCCAGCGTCAGACCCAACAGGCTTTCGCCATCCACGTGGGTGATGAAGTCGCCCGCTTCCATTCCGGCCTCTGCCGCAGGCGTGTCATCGATTGGCGACACGACTTTGACAAAGCCTTCTTCCTGCGTCACTTCGATACCCAGCCCGCCAAACTCGCCACGGGTCTGCACCCGCATCTGCGTCGCGTCGTCCGGTGAAAGATAACTGGAATGCGGGTCCAGCGATGTCAGCATCCCGTCAATCGCGGCTTCGATCAGCTCCGCCTCGTCGACGTCCTCGACATATTGCGCGCGAATACGCTCGAAGATGTCGCCGAACAGATCAAGCTGTTCATATACGTTTGAACTGCGCTCGTTTTCCTCTGCCACCAGCGGGCCAGCGATCTGCGTTGTCGCCACGACGCCTGCAAGCGTGCCGCCCAAGGCAGCCATCACGAATTTCTTCATGTTCGTTTATCCATCCTTATCGGTTCGGAACCACGTTGCCGGATCAACCGGCCGCCCGCCCTCTCTGACTTCCATATAGAGCGCTTCTGACTGATGCGCACCAGTACCATCACCGCTTAGTGACAGAATTGTGCCGATTTCAGGGGTGTTCCCCCCCATAAACCCCACAGGTGTGCCAGCGGGAATCACATCTCCGATGCGACCGAACGCATCTTCCAGTCCCGCAAATAGCAGCAACAGGTCCGGCTGAGGCTCCAGTATCACCACGTTTCCCATGTCCAGCAGCGGGCCCCGATAACGGATCGTCGCCGCAGTGGGGGATGTCACCAACGCTCTCGGGCGGGTCGTCACGGTGATGCCTGCGCCTGATGGCCCTTGCACGTTGCCTTGCACCGGCAGGTCCAGCGCCCCTTTCCGGTCGCTGACATCGCCTGTCGACAGTGCAATCGGTTGTGCCGAAATCTGGGACAATCCGCTTGTAAACTCGTCCAGCGTTTCGACAGACGAGATCAGGATCGCGGTTCTGACCGGGTCCTCGCGAAAACGCGTTGGTAGCTCCGTGCGCGCGGCTATGGCGTCGCTCAGCGCCGAACGCGCCTGCTCGGCCCCGGGCAGGGCTTTCTGCAACACCGTCGCCGCCTGCGCCTGCGCCGCTTGCAGGATTCGCACTTCATCCAGCGCGATGCGCAGTTCTTCTGCCTGTTGCTGCAAGGCGGGCTTCATCTCGGCCATCATTATCTGTGCCCGCGCAGCACCGTCCGGTCCGGCCGGATGCATCAACGCGACTGCTGGCGGAGCCGCCTCGGCCGCTTGAAGCACCATGAGAAACCGCGCGATTTCCGTTTCGCGCAGTGCGAGCGCCTGGTTGAGCTGCGCTTCGCGCGCTGCCGCAATGCGCAGCCCATCGCCCATTGCATCCAACCCTGCCTCATAGGCGTGGATCGTTCGGGTCAATGCCTGTACCGGGTCCGGCGATGCCTCTGCCGCACGCAACGACTGGTGCGCCGTCTCCAATTGCTCGATCGCCGCTGTCGCCGGATCGGTCTGCGCAGCCCCGACCGCGCCACAGATCACCCCCGCGCAAAGGGCCAGACGCAGGATCATTTGAGCAGGCTCTTGCCGGTCATCTCCGGCGGTTGTGACAACGCCATGAGATCCAGAAGCGTCGGCGCAAGATCAGACAATCGCCCCCCCGCGCGCAGGTCTGCCCCCTCCGGCCCGTTGACCAGCACCACGGGCACCGGGTTGAGCGTATGCGCCGTGTGCGCTCCGCCGGTCTCCGGATCGACCATCACCTCGCAGTTGCCGTGATCCGCCGTCACGATCATCGCCCCGCCGACCTGACGTAGAGCATCGACAACGCGGGACAGCCCCGAATCAACGGCTTCACACGCCTTGATCGCCGCCTCCAGATCGCCGGTGTGCCCAACCATGTCCGGGTTGGCATAGTTGGTGACAATCAGGTCGTACCCCGAATGGATCGCCTCGACGAATTTGTCGGTCACCTCGCCCGCCGACATTTCCGGCTGCAGATCATAGGTCGCGACCTTTGGTGATTTCGGCATGAACCGATCCTCACCGTCTTCGGGCTGCTCCTTGCCGCCGTTCAGAAAGAAGGTGACATGCGGGTATTTCTCGGTCTCCGCCAGTCGGAACTGCCGCTTGCCCTGCGCCGCAACCCACGCACCCAGCGTGTTCACGATCTCGGCTTTGGGGTAGGCGGTTGTCATATAGGTTGAATGCGCGTCGGAATAGCCGACCATTCCCAGAAACGCCGCCAGATCGGGGCGCACGCCGGTGTCGAACCCGTCGAAATCGGGTTGTCCGATCGCGGCCAGGATCTCGCGCGCGCGGTCGGCGCGGAAGTTCAGGCAGAAAAATCCGTCGCCATCCTGTATTCCCGCGTACCCACCGATCACGGCCGGGGTGACGAATTCATCGGTTTCTCCGCGCCCGTAAGCCTCGGCGACCACCGCAGCTGGCGTTTCGGCAACCGCGCCCTTGCCCCGGACAATCGCGTCATAGGCCTGGCTGACCCGCTTCCAGCGATTGTCGCGATCCATGGCATAATAGCGCCCCGAAACGGTGACTGTCCGCACAGCCTCGGGCAATTTCTCGGATAGCATGCGCAGGTACCCTTCGGCGGATTCGGGTGCCACGTCGCGCCCATCGGTAACCGCATGCAGCGCAACCGGCACGCCAGCCTCGGAAATCACCGTGGCCGCTGCGATGATATGGTTCAGATGGCCATGCACGCCACCATCCGACACAAGCCCCATAAGATGCGCGGTGCCGCCGCTGTCCTTCAGCGCCGCGATAAACGCAAGCAGCGCCTCGTTCCTGAAAAAGCTGCCGTCTTCGATCGCCAGATCGATCTGACCCAAATCCATCGCGACCACACGCCCCGCGCCGATATTGGTGTGGCCAACCTCGGAGTTGCCCATTTGCCCGTTGGGCAGGCCCACATCAGGCCCGTGTGTGGTGAGCGTGGCATGCGGCCCGGCCTGCATGATCGCGTCGAATGTCGGGGTTTTGGCCAGATACGGCGCGTTGGCGTCGATCTGATCCGAGAGCCCCCAACCATCAAGGATACACAACACAACGGGCTTGGGGGCAGACATGGTTTCGCTCCGACGTTCTGAACATGCCGCCTTCTAGCGCCTGCATCCGGCAGGGTGAACCGGTAATAGGGCCCGATAGCCTGTAATACAGCCATAATCCGCCTTTCACGCGGCGTGACGCCGCTGATTCAGGCGTTTCCTGCCTCCCTTGCAGTCAGGGTTTGTGCGGGTATGTTCGCAACAGTTTCAATCGCAACAAGAGGCCAAACAATGGGGCTGACACTCAGCGAATTTCTGCCTTACCGTCTGAACTGCCTGTCCGAAGCGATGAGTCAGGAAATCAAGCCGATCTACCGCGACCATTTTGGCCTCAACCGCCCGGAATGGCGGGTCCTGGTGGCGCTGGCCGATCTTGGCACAGCCACGGCAAAAGACGTCGGCGCGCACAGTGCGCAACACAAGACGCGAATCAGCCGCGCCGTGCGCGCTCTTGAGCAGCGCCGTTGGCTGACGCGGGAATCCGACCCCAAGGACCGCCGCTCCGAAATGCTGACACTGACGGCGGCGGGCCACCGCGCCTATTGCGATCTTGTTGGCCCGATGCGCGCCCAGGAGGCCGGCATACTCGACCGGCTCAGCCCCGAGGACCGTGCAGCGCTCGGTACCGCGCTCAGCGCATTGGAAAACGCCCTGGGTCTCTCGGTTGCGCAGCCGCCCGAATGACGCGTTCTATTTCACGAACAGGGCCCGCGGTGTATCGCAGAAACAGTCACAGCCATCCTCGGTGATCAGGATCGGCTCGGTGATTTCCAGACCGCCATCCTCCAGCCAAAGCGCCGGCATGAAATGGAACGACATGCCCGGTTCCAGCACCGTCATGTCGCCACGCCGGAATGAGATCGTCCGTTCGCCCCAGTCTGGCGGATAGCTGATCCCGATGGCATAGCCACAGCGGCTGTCCTTGACAAACCCGGCCTTGTTCAGAGTCGCATTGAAGGCGTTGGCGATGTCCTCTGCATGGTTGCCAGGACGGGCCTGCTCCAGCCCCGCCTCGATTCCGTCCAGAACCGCCGCCTCGGCATCACGGTATTTTTGCGGCACCGTGCCAAAGAACAGCGTCCGCGATTGCGGGCATTGATACCGGCGATGCGCGCCGGCAACCTCGAAAAAGGTGGCCTCTCCCGAGATCATCGGTCGATCATCCCACGTCAGATGAGGTGCCGTGGCATCCATGCCCGATGGCGCCATCGGAACAATTGCCGGGTAGTCTCCCCAATAGCCGTCCGCACCGCGAATGCCCGCCGCATAGATCTCGGCCACCAGATCGTTCTTGCGCATGCCCGGTTCGGCAACATTCAGGATACGATCATGTATCGCCTCCACAATCCGGGCCGCACGCCGCATGTACTCGATCTCGCGTTCCGATTTCACAGCGCGTTGCCAGTTGACCAACCCGGTGGCATCCTGAAATGTTGCCTCGGGCAGACACTGTTCCAGTGTGCGATGGGCGGCGGCCGAATAGTAGTAGTTGTCCATCTCGACGCCGATCCGCGCCTTGGTCAGGCCAAGCTCCGAGAGCAGTCGCGACAGGTCTTCCATCGGGTGTTTCTCGGGGTTCTGCACGTAGGTATCGTCATACCCGCGAATACAGTCATCCTGCATGAACACGGTGCGGCGCGCGCCCATTGTATCCATGCCGCGTCCCCACCAGACCGGCTCGCCCTCTTGTCTGAGGATCACGCCCTGATGGACATAGAACGACCAGCCATCATAGCCGGACAGCCACGACATGTTGGATGGATCGCTGACCACAATCGCATCCAGCCCCAGCACTGTAATCTTGGATCGGGTCTTGTCGATTCGGTTCAGATACTCCCCAGTGGTGAAATTTGCTTCGAAGGTCGTCATGCTCAGTTTCCTAAAACTGGTTGTTGGTATGCCAACAACCCTCCGCCCGTTTGTCCGCCTCGTCAAGCATGCCCCACTCACATTTTTCGGAATGGTGAGCCTTGGCCAACGCCCCTTGCCGAGTCGATTGCACCATCAGCCCGCAGCGCCTAACACTTGCCATATGGCATTCGGACCGACGCAATTGCCCAAGAGGAAAGATCATGCTCAAGAACGACCTGCTGGAACAATGGGACCGCGAGAGTTTCTTTCATCCCTCGACCCATCTTTCCCAACATGCGCGCGGTGAGACACCGACGCGGGTCGTGACCGGTGGCAAGGGCTGTCACATCACCGACCGCGAGGGCAACCGGTTGCTGGATGCCTTTGCCGGGCTCTATTGCGTGAACGTCGGCTACGGTCGCCCCGAGATTGCAGAGGCCATTGCCGAGCAGGCGCGCGAATTGGCCTATTACCACGCCTATGTCGGGCACGGCACCGAGTCGTCGATCACCCTGGCCAAGATGATCCTCGACCGCGCACCAAAAGGGATGAGCAAGGTTTACTTCGGCCTCTCCGGGTCCGATGCGAACGAGACCAACGTCAAGCTGATCTGGTACTATTACAACATCCTCGGACGGCCCGAGAAGAAGAAAATCATCAGCCGCTGGCGCGGGTATCACGGCTCTGGGCTGATGACCGGCTCGCTGACCGGGTTGGAGCTGTTTCACAAGAAGTTCGATCTGCCGCTGGCGCAGGTGATCCACACCGATGCACCCTATTATTATCGTCGGCCCGATGCGGAGATGAACGAGGCGGCGTTTACCGCGCATCTGGTTTCCGAGCTCGAGGCGCTGATCGAAGCGGAAGGGGCCGACACCATCGCCGCCTTTATCGGCGAACCGGTTCTGGGCACCGGTGGCATCGTGCCGCCGCCGGACGGCTATTGGCCTGCGATACGCGAGGTGCTGAACAGGCACGACATCCTGCTGATCGCGGACGAGGTCGTTACCGGCTTTGGCCGACTGGGCAGCATGTTCGGATCGGACCACTACGATATCCAGCCTGATCTGATCACCATCGCCAAGGGTCTGACATCGGCCTATGCGCCGTTGTCCGGGTCCATCGTCGGCGACAGGATGTGGACCGTGCTCGAGCAGGGCACGGATGAAAACGGCCCCATCGGGCATGGCTGGACCTATTCCGCACATCCCATCGGGGCCGCCGCCGGCGTGGCCAACCTGAAACTGCTGGATGATCTGGACCTGATCGCCAATGCCAAGGACATCGGGGCCTATCTGAACGAGCAGATGCGCGGCGCACTGGCCGATCATCCGCATGTAGGCGACATCCGGGGCGAAGGCCTGCTCTGCGCCGTCGAACTGGTTGAGGATCGCGACAGCCGCACGTTCTTTGATCCGGCGCGCAAGGTCGGCCCGGCGATTTCCGCCGCCATGGCCGCACGCAACGTGATTGCCCGCGCCATGCCCCAAGGCGACATCATCGGTTATGCCCCGCCCTTCTGTCTGACGCGCGAAGAGGCGGATATCGTGGTGGCCACCACGGTCGAGGCCGTGGCCGAGGTGCTTGGCTAGCGTTTCTGGAACGCGATCATCGCCAGTGCCAGCAGGGACGAGCCGACCATCAACAACAGCGATACCGCATTGAGCAGCGGCGTCGACCCTTCCTTGAGCCGGTCGAACATGGTGATCGTCAGCGGCGCATCGGACCCGACCAGCATCAGAGTCGTGTTGAAGTTCTCGAAACTCATCAGGAATGCGACCACCCCGGCCCCGATCAGCGCAGGCATCAGATAGGGCAGCGTGATCGTACGCACCGCGGTCAGCCGGTTCGCACCAAGGTTCAGTGCCGCCTCTTCCAGCGTCTGGTCGAATTTCTGCAATCGCGCAGAGATCACCAGCGTTGAAATCGTAGTGACAAAGGAAAACTGCCCCAACACGACCAGAACCAGACCGGGGCGCAGGATCTCGGCGTCGTAGCCCACCCGATCCCACAGCCCGTTTGACACCGTCGAGGAAAACACCAGGATCGAGATTCCCAGCACGATCCCCGGAATGACCAGAGGCAGCAGCATCAGCACGTAGAGCACCCCTCTGCCCCGGAACTGGTAGCGATTGAACAGGAAGGCGTTGGCGGTGCCGACAGCGACGGACAATGCCGCGACGCAGACCCCGACAAAGGCCGACGTGCCTATGGATCGCAGAATGCTGCGGTCGTGAAACACGCCGATCATCGGACGTTCGTCGCCAAAGAACCAGTTCCAGGTGAACCCCTGCCAAGGTAGCGACGGAAACTGGCTGTCGTTGAAGGCAAAGACGGCGACCACCAACAGCGGCAAGGCAAGGTAGACAAAGAACAACGCGACATAGGCGTTATAGATCAGGCGCACAGCGCGGGGTTGCGGGATCGACGGTATCATCAGCCTATCCCATCGTCTTTTCAAGCGTCTGACCGGTCAGGCGCAACGTGCCCCAGACGATCAGCGAGGACAGGATCAGCAGCATGAAGCCAAAGGCCGCACCAAGTTCCCAGTTAAATCGCACGATGAACTGGGAATAGATCAACTCGGTAAACCACAGGCTGTCCTTGCCGCCCAGCATCGTGGGCGTCAGGTAATTGCCCAGCGACAGCATGAACACCACGATGCTGCCCGATACGATGCCGGGCGTGGCATGGGGAATGACGATTTCGCGCAAGACGCTGACCCCGGATCCGCCAAGATCATAGCCCGCCTCGATCACCGCGTCATCCAGGCTTTCGAGCGTAGTGACGAGGGGCACCACCATGAACAGCATCGAGGTATAGACCAGCCCGACCATCATCGCGACGTCGTTGTAGAGCATCTCGACCGGGCCATCGGTCAAACCGATCCACTGCAAGAGCGACGAAAACAGCCCGGTTTCCCTGAGCAGGATCATCCAGCCAAAGGTGCGCACGAGTTCGGAGACCCAGAACGGTACGAGGCACAACAGGAACAGCACCGATTGCACCCGGCCCCTGGCGATCTTGGCGATGTAGTAGGACACTGGGAAGGCGATGATCAGGGTCGCGATCGTCGCGAGTATCGACATCATCGCAGTGCGCAGGAACGTCCACATATAGAGCGGTTCGCCAAAGAACGTACCATAGTTGGCAAGGCTGGTAGCGTATTGCCTGACCCCGACCCGCTCGCGCAGCGACAACAACGCCATATCGATATGCGGGATGATGATGAGCAGGCTCAGCCACAGCAGGAGCGGCGTCAGCAGCAGGTAGAAACCCAGTTTTGTGCCCTGTGCCATCACTCAGGGCTCTGCGCTGAAACAGGCGGTCTGTTCGCCGGCCCAGCCGATATGCACCGGGGCGCCCTTGGCCAGACTGGCGAATTCACCGGATTGCGGCAGCGTCACCTCGATCTGCTGTCCGGTGTCACCACGCACCAGAATGCGGCTGGCGGCTCCGTTGAACAACAGGCTGCTGACTTCCCCGCTCAGACGATTGTCAAAGCGGGCGAGATCGGCGGCATCATGGGCGACTCGCACCGCTTCGGGGCGCAGGAAAATCTCGGCCATGCTGCCGGTGGGCAGGGATCCACCCTGCGTGGCGCTGGTGATCAGCATGCCGTCCTGTGTGCGCAGAGCGATGCGGTTGCCTTCGGCCTGTTCGACCGTCCCGGTCCAGCGATTACTGTCTCCGACAAACCCCGCGACAAAGGCGGATTGAGGACGGTAATAGAGATCGCGTGCGGTGCCGACCTGTTCGAACTGACCCTCGTTCATCACCGCGATCTGGTCGGACATCACCAATGCTTCGGACTGGTCGTGGGTGATGTAAACGAACGTGGTATCAAAGGCCGCCTGCAAGGATTTCAACTCGATCTTCATCCGTTCGCGCAGCTTGAGATCCAGCGCGCCAAGCGGTTCGTCCAGCAACAGCACATCGGGCTCCAGCACCATGCAGCGGGCGATGGCCACACGCTGTTTCTGGCCGCCCGACAGTTCGTCGATCTTGCGGTTTTCGATGCCCGGCAGGCCGACCCGATCCAGCACCTCTCCCACCTTGCGGGTGATCTCGGCCTTGGGCAAACCCACACGGCGCAGCCCGTATCCGATATTCTCCGCGATATTCATCATCGGAAACAGGGCCAGATGCTGAAACACCATGTTCACAGGCCGCTTGTTTGGCGGCACGTTCAGCATCGATTTTCCCTTGATCCGGATGTCTCCACCCGTTGGCTCGAGAAACCCGGCGATCATCCGCATGATCGTTGTTTTGCCACAGCCCGACGGGCCAAGGATCGAAAAGAAGGACCCCGGCGCGACCGAAAAGGACACGCCCTTTACGGCAGTCGTTTCGGTAAAGCTCTTGGTCAGGCTCTGGCATTCCAGATCGGGTATCATATTGGTCTTGCTCGTCTCAAATGACAGCGGCACCCGCAAGGCTGCGGATGCCGCAAGGATGTTTCAGGTCTCAGTTGGCGGCTTTGACGCGATCCAGAATGCCGCCTTCGATGGCTTCAAGACCGGCTGGCACCGGCGGATACCACTTGATGTTGTCGATTGCCGCGGGCGGAAAACTCTCCTGGAACCGTGCCTTGAGTTCGTCAGACGCGAACTGGTCCGCGCCCTGCGACGCGGTGAAATTGCCTGCTGCTTCGGTGATCATTGCCGATACTTCGGGCCGCATCACGAAGTTGATCCAGTCATAGGCCGCATCATCCGCCTTGCCCTTGGCGGGCAACACGAATGTATCGATCCAGCCCAGGGCACCGGATGCTGGGGCGACGAAGGTCACGTCGGGATTGTCGGCGTTCAGTTTCCAACCGCCGGTGTCCCAGGCCATCGCCGCCACGACTTCGCCGGACCGGACCAGCCCCATCAACTCGTCACCACCGCCCCAATAGGTTTTGACGTTGGGCTTGCATTCGATCAATTCGGACTCGACCTGGTTCATGATGTTTTCATATTCCACCGGGTCGCCATAGGCGGCGAACGGATCCATGCCCATCGCATAGGCAAACCCGATCAGCGTCGGGCGTTTCAGGCGGTAAGATACCTTGCCGGCGACCTCGTCAATGCACAGATCAGTGTAATCCCTGACCATCCCGGCCTTGGCGGTGTCGACGACCAGACCGCTGGTTCCCCAGACATGGGGCACACCATAAACGGCGTCGTCCACGGTGGTGTTGGCTTTGGTCGCGGCCAGCATCGAGCTGATGAATTGCGACGCATCGATACGGCTCAGGTCGATCGGTTTGTAGATGCCAAACTCGGCCTGCGGCCCGGCGATCCGGTCCTGGCTCGGCTGGGCCAGATCGAACCCGCCGCCCCCCGTGGCGCGCAGCTTGGCGATCATTTCTTCGTTGTTTGACAGCGTGACCTCGACGGTATGGCCGGTCTCCGCCTCGAACATCTCGATCACGTCGTCGGGCGCGTATCCGCCCCATGTCAGCAGGCGCAGATTGTCTGCAGATGCGCCGCCCGTCATGCCAGCCAGCGACACTGCAACCGCCGCGCCGATCATAAATTTGTGTTTCATGTCATTCCCCTGTTGTTGATTTTGTGAACCACGGCCCGACACCTGCCAGTGCCGCGAAACAGATTTGCGACAGTCGCGTCGCCTCTGTTTTCCTTTTTGTTCCTTTTGTCAGAGAAGGACGCATATCGCGGGCCCTGTCAACAATCACCTTTCTCCCTTCCGTTATGTAAACTTCCGAAAGAAGCGGGTGCGGTCAAACATGTCCTCGAGCGCTTCCATCCGGTCGCGTGTCTTATCCCACGTGCGTTCCTGCACGTCCGCGATCACCGTTTCCAGCATCAGAAGCAACGTCACCGAAGAATCCCAAGCAGACGGCACCACGATCCGCCCGCAAAACGAACAATCGGCCAGATCATGCACAGGCGAGCGCCATTGATCGGTAAACAGCACGATAACCGCGCCCCGCTCGCGCGCCATCTCGGCGAGCTTGAGAGTCGAGTTTTCGTAGCGGCGCACATCAAAGATCACCACAACATCGCCGGCGCTGACATCAAGCAGGTAATGCGGCCATGCGTTCGAGACAGACTGGATATGGGTCACATCCGCACGCAGGACCTGCATGTGCAGAAAGAAATGTTCCGCCAAGGACCGGGTGATACGCCCGCCGACCACATAGACCGACCGGTCGGCATCGGCGAGCATCGCACAGCAGCGTTCGAACATCTCGAGATCGATCTGGGTCAGGGTCTGGCGGATGTTGCCTATCACGGCGTCGGTAAAGCGGTTCAGGATATGCGCTTCGGGCACCTTGTCTGCCCAGATGTTGCGCCTGCTGATCGGGTCGGAGATCTGCGCTTCCAACTCGTCCCGAAGCGTCGCCTGAAACGCGGGAAAGCCGGAATAGCCCAGTTTCTGCACCATTCGAACCACGGTTGGCGTGGACACCTCGGCATTCTGCGCCACTTGCGTGATCGAAGACAGCCCGGACACCGGATAGTTCTGCAGCAGAGAATCAGCCAACTGCTTTTCCGCCCGCGTCAGCGTATCAAACGCCTCCTGCAACCGTTCAGCAATGGTTTCCGATGCATCCGACACCCGGCGCGCCCTCCGTTTTGCTTACAATACCAACAGCCCGGCACATCGTGAAGGAATAATTTCAGAGTTTGATTGACAGAACCGCATTCTGTGAAGAAAACTTTTCACAACAGGGATAAGTGAACCAGATTTGATCATGCCGGGACCAGACAGCGATCAGAGAGAAACCGCGGTGACCGTGCACAATCGCGACGGGCGCGGACCTGTTATGGTGGTGTGCGAACATGCCTCCCGCGTGATTCCTGCGCGGTATGGCGATCTCGGTTTGCGCCCCGAGTTGCTGGACAGCCATATCGCCTGGGATTCGGGGGCGCTGCCGGTTGCACAGGGGTTGAGCAGCGCACTGGATGCGCCGCTTGTCGCCAGCGACCTGTCGCGCCTGTTGTTTGATTGCAACCGCCCGCCCGAAGCGCCGGACGCAATTCCGGACCACAGCGAAATCCACGATATTCCCGGCAATCAGAACCTGAACGCCGCCGAGCGCGCCAATCGCGTCACCACCATTCATGACCCGTTCCGCGATGGGTTGCAGGGCGTGATGAACCGGTTTGCCTCGCCCCCGGTCATGATCACGGTACACAGCTTTACGCCAGTCTATCGGGGTCAGACGCGGGATGTCGAAATCGGGTTGATCTGCGACAGCGACGAGAGGCTGGCCCGTGCCATGATGTCCAATGCGGCGGATCATACCGCCCGGATCGTGCGGCTGAACGATCCCTATGGGCCGCAAGATGGCGTCACCCATACCCTGCGCACCCATGCGCTGCCCATCGGGGCGATCAACGTGATGCTGGAAATCCGCAATGACCTGATCCGCGATGCCGCCGCGCAGACCGCGATGGTGGCCATGTTGACCCGCTGGATCGTGGCGGCCTGCGCCGATCTGGGCGTGGCGCCGCCGTTGAAAGTATCCACATGATCGGTGTGCTCAAAGCCTATGTCCGCGTGATTGATGCGATCAACTACCGTGTGGGCCGTATCGTGATGTACGGCATCTTCGTTATGGTGGCGATCCTGCTCTGGTCCTCGATCTCCAAAACCTTCAGTGTGCCGTCGCTCTGGACGCTTGAAATGGCCCAGTTCGCGATGGTCGCCTACTACATCCTCGGTGGTCCCTATTCGCTTCAGCTCGGCTCGAACGTACGGATGGATCTTCTGTACGGCGAATGGAGCACGCGCCGCAAGGCCTGGACCGATGCGATCACCGTGCTGTTCCTGATCTCTTACCTGGCCATCCTGCTCTGGGGCGGCATTGAAAGTACGATCTATTCCTTCAAATACGGGGGAGAGCGCAGCCCCACGGCCTGGCGCCCCTATCTGTGGCCGATCAAGGTGATCATGATCACCGGCATCGCGCTGATGCTGCTTCAGGCGATCAGCGAATTGTTCAAGGACATTCTGCGCCTGGCTGGGCAGGACGTCGGGGAAAAGACCTGATGTCCCATGAGCTGATCGCCACGCTGATGTTTTCGACGATGATGCTGATGCTGTTGACGGGGCAACGCGTATTCGGGGCGATCGGGTTTGTGGCGGTTGTGGCGGCGCTGCTGCTCTGGGGGGACCGGGGCGGCTATGACCTCGGGTTTTCTGCGGCCATGAAGCTGATGAAATGGTATCCGCTGCTGACCCTGCCGATGTTCATCTTCATGGGCTATGTCCTCAGCGAGTCGCGCATCGCGGATGATCTCTACAAGATGTTCCACGTCTGGATGGGCGGGTTGTCGGGCGGGCTGGCGGTGGGCACCATCGGGTTGATGGTGCTGATCTCAGCGATGAACGGGCTGTCGGTTGCGGGCATGGCGATCGGGGCGACAATCGCACTGCCGGAACTGCTCAGGCGCAATTATGACAAGCGGATGGTCACCGGCGTGATCCAGGCCGGCTCGTCCCTGGGCATTCTGGTGCCGCCATCTGTGGTGCTGGTGCTCTATGCGATGATCGCGCGCCAGCCGGTGGGACAGCTTTGGCTGGCCGGTGTCGTGCCGGGGCTGATGATGGCGGCGATGTTCGTTCTCTATATTGTGATCCGCTGCAAGATCAATCCCTCTCTGGGACCTGTCCTGCCGCCGGAAGAGCGCAACATTCCGCTGCCGGAAAAGCTGCGCCTGCTACGCGCCGGGTTGCTGCCGTTCGGCATTTTCTTTGCGATGATGATCCCGTTTGTGAACGGATGGACCTCGCTGGTCGAAAGCTCGGCCATCGGCGCGATGACGGCATTCGGGGCGGCTGTACTCAAAGGTCGCATGACCCGCGAGGTGTTCGAGAATTCGGTCCGCAACACCCTTGGCATTTCCTGCATGTTCATGTGGATCATCCTTGCGGCACTTGCCTTTGGCGCGGTCTTTGACGGTTTGGGAGCCGTCAAGGCAATCGAAAGCCTGTTTACCGAGAAGCTGGGGCTGAACCCCTGGGTGATCCTGATCCTGATGCAGCTCAGCTTTATCCTGATGGGCACATTCCTGGATGACACCGCAATGCTGGTCATCGTTGCGCCGCTCTACGTACCGCTGGTCGGGGCGCTTGGATTTGATCTGATCTGGTATGGTGTGCTCTATACGATCACAACACAGATTGCCTATATGACACCGCCCTTTGGCTACAACCTGTTCCTGATGCGCGCGATGGCGCCACCCGAGATTACCCTGCGCGATATCTATGGATCGATCCTGCCCTTTGTGCTGGTGATGATCCTGGCGCTGACGCTGATCCTGTGTTTTCCACAGATTGCCCTGTGGCTGCCCAACTGGATCTACGGAAAATAACCCTCCGGCCAAGAGAGGGGAAACAACGACAACAACCAACTAGGAGAAAACCCGATGACAACAAGACGCAAGTTCCTGAGCACAGCCGCGGTGGCCGCACCTGCCGCCCTGGCCACCCCTGCGCTGGCGCAATCCACGATCAAGTGGCGCATGCAGACCTATGCCGGACCGGCACTGGCGGCGCATGTGATCGACCCGGCAATCGAGATGTTCAACAAGATCGCGGGGGACCGGATGCAGATCGAGCTTTTCTATGCCGATCAACTGGTGCCGACAGGCGAGTTGTTTCAGGCGATGCAGCGCGGCACCATCGACGCGGTGCAATCCGATGATGACAGCATGGCCTCGCCTACCGAAGTGACGGTCTTTGGCGGCTACTTTCCGTTCGGCTCGCGCTATAGCCTAGATGTACCGGTCCTGTTCAACCAGTACGGTCTGAACGAGATCTGGGACGCCGAATATTCCAAAGTCGGCGTCAAGCATATCAGTGCAGGTTCCTGGGACCCCTGCCACTTCGCCACCAAGGATCCGATCCGCAGCCTTGAGGATCTCAAGGGCAAGCGTGTGTTCACCTTCCCCACAGCCGGTCGTTTCCTGGCTCAGTTCGGCGTGGTGCCGGTGACGCTGCCCTGGGAAGACATCGAGGTCGCCGTGCAAACAGGCGAACTGGACGGCATCGCGTGGTCGGGCATCACCGAGGACTACACCGTAGGCTGGGCGGATGTGACGAACTACTTCCTGACCAACAACATTTCCGGCGCATGGGCGGGATCGTTCTTTGCCAATATGGACCGCTGGAACGAGTTGCCGGAAGACTTGCAAACCCTGTTCCGGGTCTGCTGTGACCAGTCGCATTATTACCGCCAGTGGTGGTATTGGGGCGGCGAAGCCGCGTTGCGGGTCGATGGAACCAAGATGGAGCTGACCACGATCCCGGACGCGGAATGGGCGACCGTCGAAGAGGCCGCGCTGGTCTTCTGGGACGAGATCGCGGCGGAATCCGAAACCAAGGCCAGGGTTGTCGAGATCTTCAAGAAGTACAACGCCGACATGCAGAAGGCCGGGCGCCCCTATCGCTACGGCTAGTGGCCATCGGCGTCACGAATTGCCGCTGTCCCGGTCACGCGCCGGGGCAGTGGCGCAAAGACCAGCAATACCAACAAGGGACAGATCATGCCGGGATTGATGACATTTGAGGCACTGAAATCGGCTGTTACGGACGGCACGGTCGATACCGTTCTCGCCTGCATCGTCGACATGCAGGGCCGACTGATGGGCAAACGCTTTCTCGCGCAGCATTTCGTCGACAGCGCCTGGGAAGAGACCCATTGCTGCAACTACCTGCTGGCCACCGATCTGGAGATGGCCACGCCCGATGGCTATGCCAGCACAAGCTGGCAGTCCGGTTATGGCGACTACGTCATGAAACCCGACCTGACCACCATCCGCCCGATGCCGTGGCTGGAGGGCACCGTCATGGTGCTCTGCGATGTACTGGACCACCACAACCACAAGCCGATCAGCCATTCGCCCCGCGCGGTGCTGAAACGCCAGATCGCCCGTTGCGAGGCGATGGGGCTGACGCCGGTCATGGCCACCGAACTGGAATTCTTCCTGTTCGAGAAATCCTTTGCCGAGATTGCCAAGGGCGGCTACCGCGACCTGACCCCGATCAGCGGCTACAACGAGGATTACAACATCCTGCAAACCAGCCGCGAAGAACCTGTGATGCGCCCCTTGCGCAATCACCTCTATGCCGCCGGCATCCCGATCGAAAACTCCAAGGGCGAGGCCGAAGCCGGGCAGGAAGAGCTGAACATCAGATACGGCCCGGCGCTGGACACCGCAGATTTCCACACCATCGCCAAACACGCAACAAAGGAAATCGCGGATCAGCAAGGCCACGCCGCCAGTTTTCTGCCCAAATGGCATCCGGATCGCGTCGGCAGTTCCGCGCATGTCCATCAATCGCTGTGGCAGGGCAGGGAAAACGCCTTTCATGACCCGGCGGGTGATCACGGCATGTCCGACCTGATGCGGCACTATGTGGCGGGGTTGATCAAATACGCTCCCGACATGATGGTGTTCATGGCCCCCTACATCAACAGCTACAAGCGCTTCTCCAAAGGCACCTTTGCCCCGACCAAAACGGTCTGGTCGGTCGACAACCGCACCGCAGGGTTCCGCCTTTGCGGTGCTGACAGCAAAGGCGTGCGGGTGGAATGCCGGATACCGGGATCGGACATGAATCCCTATCTGGCACAGGCCGCACAACTGGCCGCCGGGTTGGCAGGGATCGAAGAGGAACTGGAGTTGCAAAAGCCCACGACCGGCGACATTTACGAGGCCGAACGGGCGGGCGAAATCCCCCGCACCCTGCGCGACGCGCTGGCGACACTGAACGGTTCCGCGATGCTGCGTACCGCCATGGGCGAAGATGTGATCGACCATTACTGTCGGGCGGCAAGCTGGGAGATCGAGGAATTTGACAAGGCTGTGACCGACTACGAAATCGCCCGTGGTTTTGAGCGGGCCTGACACCGCCTGACTTCGCCTGCCCCCGGATTTTCTGGAGCCCATCAACATGAACGCATCTGTCTGGATCACCGACACCGCACGCGCCGAGACCATTGGTGCGCGGCGTGAGACCGGCACCGATTTCACGACCTGCGCCGGTTATCCTGACCCGGTGCTCTTTCGGACAGGATGCAAGGACACCGGACGCGATAGCGGGCTATCGGTGCTCGGCTACCATCACCTGACACGCACGAAATCCTATCATCTGAGGAAATTGCCATGACTGCGACCGTGAACTGGTCATATCCCACCGCGATCCGTTTTGGCGCGGGCCGTATCTCCGAGCTGGCCGAGGCCTGCAAGGCGAATGGGATCAAGCGCCCGTTGCTGGTGACCGACAGGGGGTTGTCGAACCTGCCGATCACCCAGCACGCGTTGGATGTTCTGGATTCCGCCGGGTTGGGCCGGGCGATGTTTCATGACGTCGATCCAAACCCGAACGAAATCAACCTTGCCGCTGGCGTCGTCGCCTATCAGGACGGCGGCCATGACGGGGTGGTGGCCTTTGGCGGTGGGTCGGGCCTTGATCTGGGCAAGCTGGTCGCCTTCATGGCTGGCCAGAACCGGCCGGTCTGGGATTTCGAAGATGTCGGCGACTGGTGGAGCCGCGCCGATGCCGACGCCATTGCGCCGATCATCGCCGTGCCAACGACGGCCGGCACCGGGTCCGAGGTGGGGCGTGCATCGGTTCTGACCAATTCGCTCACCCACGAGAAAAAGATCATCTTTCACCCGAAACTCCTGCCCTCGGTGGTGATTGCCGATCCGAAACTGACGGTCGATATGCCGCGCGCGATCACGGCGGGCACCGGAATGGACGCCTTTGCCCATTGCCTGGAGGCGTTCTGTTCACCGCATTACCACCCGATGAGTCAGGGCATCGCGCTGGAAGGGATGCGGCTGGTCAAGGAAAACCTGCCCGCCGCCTATGCCGACAAAACCGATCTGAAGGCGCGGGCGGAAATGATGAGCGCGGCGATGATGGGCGCGACGGCGTTTCAGAAAGGACTGGGCGCGATCCACGCCCTGTCCCATCCCATCGGCGCTGTCTTCAACACGCATCACGGCACCACCAACGCCGTGGTGATGCAACCGGTGCTGCGTTTCAATCGCCCCGCGATAGAAGACCGGCTGATCATGGCCGCCGCCTATCTGGGCATCAAGGACGGTTTTGACGGGTTCTACGATTTCGTCGGAAGTCTGACCAGCCGGCTGGGCATTCCCAAGACGCTGACCGATCTCGGAGTGGGTGATCCCGATATCGACGCGCTGGTCACCTCGGCGTTGAAGGACCCCAGCACCGGCGGAAATCCGGTGAAAATGACGCCCGAGAACACCAGGTCGCTGTTGCTCGACTGTCTGTAAGAAATCCCCCACCGCGAAACCGCGATGGGGGCGTTCATGAAGGAGCAGGCCCTGCGCAACGCGCGCGGGCGGTATCATAGTGCCCCAGGTTGGCTCAGGCGCCGATTTCCTCGTTGCATTTGCGGCTCTCCTCGATGGCTTTGAACGTCCCTTCCAGGTTGATCACAAACGCACCTTCATGTTCCGGCATGACAACCATGTCGTATTTCTTCATCACGTCCGAGATGAATTTCGGATCATTTGAAAGCACATAGCCACCGGTGTAGCCGTCGGCCAGATGCTTGCTCTTTTGCTGGGCTTCACCCTCGTAAAGATCACCGTCAATCGCAATCAGGAGCTTCTCCTTGCCGCCGGACAGACCGATATCGGCCTGGGTGAACACGCCGAGATAGCCAAGCGTGTGATCGGCGGTCAGCCCCATTTGCAGGACGTTGCCGGCATCGTCCACGCGCTCGGCAAGACAGGACTGCCGGGTCTCATCCTGATAGATCGTCCAACCTTCGGCCTCGCCCCATTTGGTAAAGACGCTGTCGCTTGACGGCAAAACCCCGTCTGATGCCAACGCTGCACCAACCGACAGGGAAAGAACGGCGCCAGCGGCCGCAACCATTCGCGTAAATGTCATTGAAAACTCCATGTGATTTCATTCGGGCCTGGACGCATATTCAGCGGTTGTCAGAACCGTCTATCAACGCCCCGATACAGCCGGAACGTGCATTGAACAGCATTAACTCACCGAATGCGTCATGAAGGCAAGATGCAGCTTTGGGCGCAAATTGGAAGGCCAAAAGCGCAAAAACGCAGGGCGCATTGTTCGACGTTCGCAGATCTGGTTCAGAATACCCGGAAAAACCGACCACATCCCGGCTCTGGCAGGCCTTTGGGCACGATCACAAAGCGCATGATCTGGCTCTTGCGGGCGCCCAGGGGACAGGCCGCGTGCACCTTCGAGATATTGACGCCCGACACCCCCGAACGCGCCGCGATGGCCATGATCCAAAGCGCACCTTGTTAAAGTACCATGCCGCGCTCTGCGTCGGGGCCGCTCACGGTATGCCCGTTCAGAACGATCTTCCCTTCGGTCGGTGCCAGCACGCCGGCCACAATGTTGAGCAACGTTGTCTTACCGCAACCGGATGGGCGAAAAACCGACAGGAGTTCGCCCTGATTCAAGGTTAGCAACACCTCCCCAAGCGCCTGTATGGAACCACCGGCCGGCAGTTCAGAACTGCATGGACAAATTCTTGACAATTCAACACTTTATCATGTATTTCAGAATGCTATGCAGCTATCGGCGCTGACCGTTCGGTGTGATGATCCGAATTTGGACTCAAGTTGAGAGCGCAACTGGCCCTACGATGTACACGGCTTTTGCCCTCATGCTGCAGAAGTAGCGACTCTGGCTTTTCAGGCCAGACTTGTCGCGCGTATCCCTTGTTCCCGGAAAGGACATGCCATGGACGGTACGTTCAGCGAAAATGATATTTCTCACGTGGTCGAGGCCGACAAGGCGCATATCTGGCATCACCTGAGCCAACACAAGCCCTACGAGACGACCGATCCCAGGATCATCGTCGAGGGCAAGGGCATGCGTGTCTGGGACCAGAAGGGCAAAGAGCATCTGGACGCGGTCTCCGGCGGTGTCTGGACGGTAAATGTCGGCTATGGTCGTGAATCCATTGCCAACGCCGTCCGTGACCAGTTGATCAAACTGAACTATTTCGCCGGTTCCGCAGGATCGATTCCCGGCGCACTGTTTGCCGAAAAGCTGATCGAAAAAATGCCGGGGATGAGCCGCGTCTATTATACCAACTCCGGCTCCGAGGCGAACGAGAAGGCGTTCAAGATGGTGCGCCAGATCGCGCACAAGAAGTTCGGCGGCAAGAAACACAAGATCCTGTACCGCGACCGGGATTATCACGGCACCACCATCGCCTGTCTGTCCGCAGGCGGTCAGGACGAGCGCGGCGCGCAATACGGCCCGTTCACACCCGGTTTCGTGCGCGTGCCCCATTGCCTGGAATACCGCGCCTTTGAACAGGACGGCGCGCCGGTCGAAAACTATGGCCTGTGGGCCGCCGACCAGATCGAAGCGGCGATCCTGCGCGAAGGTCCCGACACCGTCGGCTCCCTGTGTCTTGAGCCAGTGACAGCTGGCGGCGGCGTGATCACCCCGCCAAGCGGCTACTGGGAACGGGTGCAGGAGATCTGCGAAAAATACGGATTGCTGCTGCATATCGATGAAGTTGTCTGTGGCGTCGGGCGCACCGGAAGCTGGTTTGGCTATCAGGATTACGGGGTGAAACCGGACATGGTGACGATGGCCAAGGGTGTCGCCTCGGGCTATGCGGCCATTGCCTGCCTTGTGACCAACGAAGGTGTGTTTGACAGTTTCAAGACAAATGCCGACGACCCGCTCGACTATTTCCGCGATATCTCGACCTTTGGCGGTTGCACCGCCGGGCCCGCTGCGGCGCTGGAGAACATTCGCATCATCGAAGACGAAAACCTGCTGGAGAACACCAACCAGATGGGTGCCCGGATGATGGACAACCTGAACGCGCTGATGGAGAAACACGCGGTCATCGGTGACGTCCGCGGCAAGGGTCTGTTTGTCGGCGCGGAGCTGGTTCAGGATCGCGACAGCCGGGTGCCAACGGCAGAAAAGCAGGTGACGGCAGTGGTTGCCGACTGCATGGCCCAGGGCGTCATCATCGGTATGACCAACCGCTCGATTCCGGGCTACAACAACACGCTGTGCTTCTCGCCGGCGTTGATCGCAACGGCTGATGACATAGACCGCATCACCGACGCGGTGGATGGCGCATTGGGGCGCGTCTTCGGCTGAATGACAATGGCGCGCGCGGGTGGCTGAGGCCCCTGCGTGCGCCAGCAGTTGTCAAAGCAACCAGGCCGAACCCTGACCAGGAAAACCGCTCTGAACCAGGGCAGCCCGTCGTTGGCTGGTTTCTGTCCGTTCAAGATTTGACCGAAAGGTCTTTGTCCATTGTCCAAGCTGTGCAGAATGGCCTAACCGCCCCTGCCCGCAAAGGACGCAGCCATGCAAGCCCCCGATACTTCGCAAGAGCACGCATCTGCCCGGCTGCACGCAGCCCTTGGCGCACTGGACAGCGCCATGATCGAATTGGACGAGGTGCAAAAGAAATTCGACTCCGTCAGTGGCCGGATCGATTCCCTGCTGATCAACACGGCAAAGTCGCCAACTGCCAATCTGGGGGCGAACCTGCGCTCGCTGAATGCCCGCAGCGAAGTGCTGCGCAAGGCGCTCGACCGGGCGCGGCGCAATTTTGCGAGTGCCCGAAAGGGCTATCACCAAGCCTCGCGGGCCTATGCCAGCAAACACGAACAGCACACCGATGCGCTCGCCGCTGCGCGCATGGAGCTGGCAGATGCCGAGCGCTGCAAGGGTGCCTTGTCGCGCAGTATCTCGTCATGGCTCGACCCCAGGGATCTCGGAGGCGGGACCCAGAGCGCACAGACCCTGAAGGGGCATGAAGGCTCCTTCGGGTATCTCCCGATCAATCCGGCGCGGTTCTTTGACCTGCTGATCGTGCTTGAACGGGTTCTGGCGCTGGACGCGGATTTTGATGATCCGGTACTGCGCCACCGCCCCGTTCGATTTCTTGATGTCGGTTGCGGCACCGGGCGCAACCTGGCGCTGGTAAGATCGGGCAATGTGCTCAAGACCGAAGCGCTGGCCGGGTTCGATATCGACGCGGGACGGATCGCAGAGGGCAAGGCCGCGTTTGATCTCGATACGGAATTGAGCGTCGCGGATGCCATGACCTTTGACTATGGCGGCCACGATGTGATCTATTCCTTCCGCCCCTTTCACGATCCGGACATGATGCAACAATACGAATCCCATCTTGTCGCCTCGATGCAGACTTCGGCCTATCTGATTGCGGTGCTGCCCGAAGACCTGGTGCGGTTTCCCGAACTCAGCTGTGTATCCGGCTCGCGTGGCATCTGGAAGAAGACCGGTTGAACGGCACCGCGGCGTTAAGTCCAGATTGCAAATCCCGTTAAGTCCAGCCTATCCTGCAGCATGGCAATATCGGTTGAGACGTTTTTTCTGAATCCCGACGCACAGGGCACGCTGCAGGCGCAGATCCAGCAGGTTGTCGCCGAGGGCATCCTGTCCGGCCGGTTTCATCGGGGCGAAAAACTCCCCTCTTCGCGCAAACTGGCCAACCATCTCGGAGTCAGCCGGATCACCGTGACGCTGGCCTATACCGAATTGCTGGCGAACGACTACCTGACATCGCGTGGCCGGTCAGGCTATTTCGTGTCCGACAATGCGCCCGTACCCCCAGTCTATGCCCCATCGCACAGGACACCGGATCGGGTCGATTGGCCCCGTGCCTTTTGCCGCACCTTCACTGGCGGAGACACCCCCCACAAACCGGGTGACTGGCACAGTTACCGGTTTCCGTTCATTTATGGTCAGGCCGATCCAACGCTGTTTGATCATGCCAACTGGCGGCTCTGTGCGTTGCGCGCTTTGGGGCAAAAGGACTTCACCTCCCTGACCGGGGACTACTACGATCAGGACGATCCTCTGCTGGTGGAATTCATCGCGCGGCACACACTTCCCCGGCGCGGAATCGCGGCCAGACCAGAGGAAATCCTGATCACCATGGGCGCGCAGAATGCCCTGTGGCTGACGGCTCAGGTCTTGCTCGACTCCACGCGCAAGGCAGCGGTCGAAGACCCCTGTTACCACGCATTGCGCGACATTCTGAGGCAGTCAGGATGCCAGTTGGCCCCGTTGCGGGTGGACGCCGATGGCCTGCCACCGCAGGAACTGCCATCTGACACGGATGTGATCTTCACCACCCCCAGCCACCAGTCGCCGACCACGGCAACCATGCCGCTGGCACGGCGACGCGCGTTGCTGGACCGGGCGCGCGAACTGGATGCGCTGATAGTCGAGGATGATTACGAGTTCGAACTGGCGTTCCTTGCCGCCCCGTCCCCTTCGCTCAAATCCCTGGACAGCGACGGGCGGGTGATCTACGTGGGCAGTTTCTCGAAATCGCTATGCCCGGGGCTGCGGCTCGGGTACATTGTCGGGTCCGAACCGTTCATCCGGCAGGCCCGCGCGTTGCGCGCCAGCGTGCTGCGCCACCCCCCGGGCCACTTGCAGCGCACCGCCGCCTATTTCCTCAGCCTTGGTCACTTTGATGCTCAGATCCGGCGGATGTCCAAAGCGTTGCATGAACGCCGGCAGGTCATCGAAAAGGCCGTGAGCGATCATGGCCTGACAATAGCCGGGCGCGGGGTCTACGGCGGATCATCATTGTGGATGCAAGCGCCTGAAGAGACCGACACCTCGGATTGCATGCGCGTTCTGGCCAAGGAGGGTGTCTTGATCGAAGCCGGGGCCCCGTTCTTCGCAGGTCCAGACAGACCGACCCATTTCTACCGACTGGGTTACTCCTCAATTTCATCCGCGCGCATCGGAGAGGGAATCGGGAAGATATCCAGGCATTTCGCAAATCAACGGCTCAGGATTTGATTGCCAGGAAATACGTTTCACCGCACAGGACGGCAAAAACCGCGTTCAGCACTCCCAGCCAGAAGAATATGTGCTCAAACCGCGCAACATAACGTGTTTTGAATAGGTCGTTTTTTCCCCAAATCCCAACGCCGTTATCCCAGAACTGGTCAAAGTCCTTTTGCTCCGGCAAATTGCTGGCAATGATGCCGCCGCACAGCCCGGCGAAGAGAACCAATACCAAAGAAATGATGATCGGTAGCCGGTAGTACTCAGGTACAATCTGGGCATCGATTTTTCTCAACGCCATCAGGGTCGTGATGACCACGGCGTAGAGCCCGATATGAAGCTTGGTATAGTCCATCAGCATCCCCAGCCTGTGCTCGTTCGAGGCCGGTTTGGCGTGCCCTTCAGCCGAATCTCCAGCCTTCTCGCGATCTTGCGTGATGATAGAGGGATCAGTCATGGCATGCGCTCCTTGTGAATGCGTTCGCCCGGCTACCTTCGGGCGCGCGCATCCTACCATGATTTATCGCGCGCTTCTGGATATAGGGGAGCAGTCGAACTGGCCCTAAGCGCAGACCGGCTTCGGCAGGTAGAACCGATTGATCAGGCCGGCGTTTTCACCGGACCTTCTTGCATGGATGGAGTCCAGAAATGAAAATGACCACCGAAGAAGCCTTTGTGAAAACACTGCAAATGCACGGCATCGAACATGCGTTCGGGATTATCGGATCGGCGATGATGCCAATCTCCGACCTGTTTCCCAAGGCTGGAATCACGTTTTGGGACTGCGCCCACGAAGGCAGCGCCGGAATGATGGCCGACGGCTACACCCGCGCCACCGGCAAGATGAGCATGATGATCGCCCAGAACGGTCCCGGCATCACCAATTTTGTCACTGCCGTGAAAACCGCCTACTGGAACCACACGCCGCTGTTGCTGGTGACGCCACAGGCGGCAAACAAGACCATTGGCCAGGGTGGGTTCCAGGAAGTCGAGCAGATGAAACTGTTCGAAGACATGGTGGCCTATCAGGAAGAGGTCCGCGATCCCTCGCGCGTCGCCGAAGTCCTGTCCCGCGTGATCGCGCAGGCCAAGCGGCTGTCCGGTCCGGCACAGATCAACATCCCGCGCGATTACTGGACCCAGATCGTCGATATCGAAATCCCGGAACCGATTGAGTTCGAGCGCTCGCCCGGTGGCGAGAATTCGGTTGCGATGGCCGCCAGACTGATGAGCGAGGCGCAGAACCCCGTGATCCTGAACGGCGCCGGTGTTGTCCTGTCCAAAGGCGGGATCGCGGCGTCAAAGGCGCTGGCCGAGCGTCTGGATGCCCCCGTCTGCGTTGGCTACCAACACAATGATGCATTCCCCGGCAATCACCCGCTGTTTGCCGGCCCGCTGGGATATAACGGCTCCAAGGCGGGTATGGAGCTGATCAAATCCGCGGATCTGGTTCTGTGCCTCGGCACAAGGCTGAATCCGTTTTCCACCCTGCCCGGTTATGGCATGGAATACTGGCCCGCCAACGCCAAGATCGTTCAGGTCGATATCAACCCCGATCGCATCGGACTGACCAAGAAGGTCACCGTGGGCATCGTCGGTGACGCCGCCAAGGTTGCCAACGGTATCCTGGCACAATTGTCCGATGATGCAGGCGACGCAGGACGCGCCGACCGCAAGGCGCGCATCGCCGAAACCAAATCCCGCTGGGCGCAGCAACTGTCGTCGATGGACCACGAGGACGACGATCCCGGCACTGACTGGAACGAACGCGCCCGCGCCGACAAACCCGATTGGATGAGCCCACGCATGGCATGGCGCGCGATCCAGTCCGCGCTGCCCGCAGACGCAATCATCAGTTCCGATATCGGCAACAACTGTGCCATCGGCAACGCCTATCCGTCGTTCGAGGACGGCCGCAAATATCTGGCGCCGGGTCTGTTCGGGCCCTGTGGATATGGTCTGCCGGCGGTGATCGGTGCCAAGATCGGTTGCCCGGATGTACCGGTTGTCGGGTTTTCAGGCGACGGAGCCTTTGGCATCGCGGTCAACGAGTTGACCGCCATCGGTCGCGACGAATGGCCCGCCGTCACCCAGATCGTGTTCCGCAACTATCAATGGGGCGCGGAAAAGCGCAACTCGACCCTGTGGTTTGACGACAACTTTGTCGGCACCGAACTTGACACCGACGTGTCCTATGCCGGTATCGCCAATGCCTGTGGCCTCAAGGGCGTCGTGGCCCGCACCATGGAAGAGTTGACCGAGGCGCTTGATCAGGCGATCCGCGACCAGAAGGCCGGGACAACCACCCTGATCGAAGCGATGATCAATCAGGAACTGGGTGACCCGTTCCGCCGCGATGCGATGAAGAACCCGGTGGAAGTGGCGGGGATCAGTGCACAGGACATGCGGCCACAACAGGTATGATCATACCTCGTGCCGTCAGAACAGCCCCGGTTTTCCCCTTGGGAATCCGGGGCAATGTGGTGGCATGATGTGGTCATCGCATCGACATTCTGCACCGGTCGCGCCCTATGCCAGAGCCAGTGTCACGGCGGTGGCGGCGATGATGTCGTCCACCGTCGCGCCCCGGCTCAGATCGCATACCGGCTTGCGAAACCCTTGCAGGACGGGCCCGATCGCCTGTGCACCCGCGAGTTCCTGCGCCAGTTTGTACGCGATGTTGCCCGCATCGAGATCGGGGAAGACCAATACATTGGCATTTCCCCGCCCCAATCCCTTGAGGGCCGCAACTGCTGGGTTCAGCGCGGCATCCCCCTGCACCGGGCCGGCAAAACCCGTGGCCACTGCGGCAGCGCGCACCTTGTCCACACTGTCGCCTGCCCCGGAACTGCCAGTAGAGAAGGACAGCAACGCGACGCGCGCCTGCCCCAGCAGTGCTTTGGCGGTGGTTTCCGATGCACGCGCAATCGCGGCCAGTCCCCCGGCATCCGGCGAGATATTCAAACCGCAATCGGCAAAGATCAACTCGCGCCCGTCCGGGAACCGCATCAGAAAAAATGACGACGGCAATGCCACGCCATCGGCCAGGCCGATGGCCAGGCTCGCCGCCTCAATCACCTTCTTTGTCGAGGCAATCGCTCCGGCCACCATCGCGTCGGCCTGTCCCGCCGCAACCATCGCCGCGGCGCGGTACAATGGCCGCGATAGCATCCGCCGCGCCAGCGCCTCTTTCATCCCGCGGGCTCTAACCAGCGCCGCGACCAGTTCCCCGTTGGCTTCGGCAAGGGCAACCGGCGCACACAGACCCTCGGCCTGCATCCGCGCCGCCGCCTCGGCGATGCGCGGGTCCTCCATTTCCGGAAAGACCACCCGCCCAGTCTCTGCCTTTGCCCGCTCAAGGGCGCGTTCCAATGCCGACATCTCATCCCCTGCCTTGCTCAGAAGGAGACAGTGATGACCGAAAACGTCAAGATCAACCGTGGCCTAAAAGGCGTCTATTTCGAACGATCCGCGGTCAGCGATATCGACGGCGCGGCGGGGGAGTTGAGATATCGTGGCTATTCGATTCACGATCTTGCCACCCAGTCGAGCTTTGAAGAGGTGTGTTTCCTGCTGATCCACGGCGCGTTGCCGAGTGCCGACGACCTGGCCGCGTTCGACGCAGAGCTGAAGGCCGCCCGAACCCTGCCGACCGAAGTGTTCGACATCATCGCCGCCTGCAAACACGGGCACCCGATGGATGTGCTGCGTACGGCGGTCTCGGCGCTGGCAGCGCTGGAACCTGCCAGCCAGACCGTGGGCGAAGACGCGTTTGTCGCCAACGGCATCCGGCTGACCAGCCAGATCCCGATGATCATCGCGGCGCATGAGGCCATTCGCAACGGGCGTGATCCGGTGGCGCCGGATGCAGATCTTGGACATGCCGCCAACTGGCTCTGGATGCTCAAGGGTGAAAAGCCGAGCGCAGCGGCCGCGCACCTGGCCGATGTGGATTTCATCCTGCACGCCGAGCACGGCAGCAACGCCAGCAGCTTTGCCGCCCGCGTCACCATCGGAACCGAGGCGAACCTGCATGGTGGAATCGTGACGGCCTTGTCGACGCTGGCCGGACCCGCACATGGCGGGGCGGCCGAGGACGTGATGAAGATGGTGCGTGACATCGGCACACCCGAAAATGCCGCCGCCTACGTCAAGGCCAAGCGATCCGCGCGCGAGGCCGTCACCGGGTTTGGTCACCGCGTCTATCGCAAGGAAGACCCGCGCGCCCGGCACATGCGCGACGGGGTGCGCAGGCTGGGCGAGGAAATGGGCGCCCCGGAATGGTATGAAATTCTTCAGGCGGTCGTTGAGGCAATGAAGCCCTATGCGCGCCATGGATTGAACGTGAATGTCGATTTCTACTCCGGCGTCATCTATCAGCTTCACGGCATCCCGATGGACCTCTATGTGCCGATCTTTGCAATCGGGCGGATGCCGGGCTGGGTGATCCAGTGTATGGAACAGCAGCACAGCAATATCCTGATCCGGCCTCTGACGCTCTACAATGGTCCCGAGGCCCGCGACTATGTGCCGATCACCGCGCGGGGGTGACATCGAAGTATTCCGTGCAGCCCCCGGACAACGGGACAGATTTCTTAGTCTCCGCAAGGAACAGAACATCTTTACCGGACCAACACCGCTCCCTAGTGTGAGCGAAATCAGGAAGAGACCGAATGCCCCATATCCAGCCGACGCTTGATCTTTCGCCCAAGGTCTCCGACGAGATCCGCAAGACGACCTGCTACATGTGCGCCTGCCGGTGCGGGATCAATGTGCATCTCAAGGACGGCAAGGTCGCCTATATCGAGGGCAACCGGGATCACCCCGTCAACAAGGGTGTTCTCTGTGCCAAGGGCTCGGCGGGCATCATGCAGCACAACGCGCCTTCACGCCTGCGCAAACCCCTGCGCCGGGTCGGACCGCGCGGATCCGGCGAGTTTCAGGAAATCAGCTGGGACGACGCCTTGTCGATCGCCAGCGGCTGGCTGGAAAACATTCGCCACGACGCCCCCGAGAAGCTCGCGTTTTTCACCGGCCGTGATCAGAGCCAGAGTTTCACAAGCTTCTGGGCGCAGAATTACGGCACCCCCAACTACGCGGCGCATGGCGGATTCTGTTCCGTCAACATGGCGGCGGGCGGCATCTATACGATGGGCGGCGCGTTCTGGGAATTTGGCCAGCCCGATTGGGATCGTACAAGGCTGTTCATGCTGTTTGGCGTGGCCGAGGACCATGACAGCAATCCGATCAAGATCGGTCTGGGCAAGCTGAAGGAACGCGGCGCCAAGGTGATCGGCGTCAATCCGATCCGCACCGGGTACAACGCCATTGCCGATGAATGGGTCGGCATTACGCCGGGCACGGACGGGCTGTTTGTGCTGGCGCTGATCCATTGCCTGATGACGGCGGGCAAGATCGATCTCGACTACCTGTCGCGCTACACCAACGCGCCCGTGCTGCTGGACAATGACACCGGGTTGTTCCTGCGCGACGATGATGGAAAGCCTTTGGTCCGGGATCGCAAAGGCGGTGCGGTCACCGCCTTTGACACGGCTGGTATCTACCCCGACCTGAGCGCCGAGCATGACGGCCACCGCACAGTGTTTCAGCACATGGCCGACCGGTACCTGTCACCCGAGCACGCGCCCGAAGCGGTCGCGGAACGCTGCGGTATCCCGGCGACGCGCATCCGCGCCATTGCCGCCGAACTGGCCCGCGTCGCCTTTGACGAAGCGTTTGAAATCGAACGCGAATGGACCGATTTTCGGGGCGAAAAACACCATACGATGACGGGCAGGCCCGTATCGATGCACGCGATGCGCGGCGTATCCGCCCATTCCAACGGGTTTCAGACCTGTCGCGCTCTGCATGTGCTGCAAATCCTGCTGGGCACGGTCGAAGTGCCCGGTGGTTTCCGGTTCAAACCGCCCTATCCGAAACCGGCCGAGGCCCACCCGGCCCCCCATAGTGCCGCCAGACCGGATGCGCCACTGGACGGGCCGCACCTTGGCTTTGTCAGAGGACCGGAAGACCTGGCGCTCAAACCTGATGGAAGTGCCGCGCGCATCGACAAGGCGTTTACCTGGGAAAACCCGATGAGCGCCCATGGTCTCATGCATATGGTGATCTCGAACGCCCATGCGGGCGACCCCTACAAGATCGACACTCTGTTTCTGTATATGGCGAACATGTCGTGGAACTCCTCGATGAACACCGGCGGCGTCATGGAGATGCTGACCGACAAGGACGAGAACGGCGATTATCTGATCCCGCACATCATCTATTCCGATGCCTACTCCAGCGAAATGGTCGCCTATGCCGACCTGATCCTGCCGGACACGACCTATCTGGAACGGCATGATTGCATCAGCTTGCTGGACCGTCCGATTTGCGAAGCGGATGCGGCAGCGGATGCGATCCGCTGGCCCGTGGTCGAGCCCGACCGCGATGTGCGCGGGTTTCAGACGGCGCTGATACAATTGGCCAACCGGATGAAACTGCCAGGTTTTACCAATGACGACCGCAGCCCCAAGTGGAAGGATTACGCCGACTATATCGTCAATCATGAACGCCGTCCGGGCATCGGTCCACTCGCCGGGTTTCGCGGCGATGGCACCCAGACCGGGCGGGGCGCGGTGAACCCGGAACAGCTTGACCGGTATATCGAAAACGGCGGTTTTTTCGTCAGCCATATTCCGAACGGGGCCGATTACTACAAACCGTGGAACATGGATTATCAGAACTGGGCCGTCGGCATGGGTCTGTTTGACAGTCCCCAACCCTATCTGTTTCAGCTTTATGTGGAACCTATGCGCAAGTTTCAGCGCGCCGCCGAAGGGCATGGAGAGCGCCAGCCGCCGGATCACCTGCGCGAACGGATCAGGCAGACCATGGATCCCTTTCCGATCTGGTATCCTCCGTTTGAAGACGACAACGTGAATACCGACGACTTTCCCATTCACGCACTGACGCAGCGGCCGATGGCGATGTACCATAGCTGGGGCAGCCAGAATGCGTGGCTGCGGCAACTGCACGGCCGCAACCCGCTTTATGTGCCGACGAAACTCTGGAACCAGCACGGATTTCAGGAGGGAGACTGGGCTCGTGTCACATCTGCACACGGGTCAATCGTGGTCCCGGTGGCTCATCAAGGCGGGCTGAACGAGAACACGATCTGGACCTGGAACGCCATCGGCAAGCGCAAAGGCGCCTGGGCATTGTCGAACGATGCGCCCGAGGCGACCAAGGGCTTCCTGCTCAACCATTTGATCCATGAACTGCAACCGCCCAAGGGCGACGGGCTGCGATGGTCGAACTCTGATCCGATCACCGGACAAGCCGCGTGGTTCGATTTGCGGGTGAACATCGAAAAGGTCACCGCCCCAACCGAAAGTGATCCGGCCTTCCCACCGATTCAGTCCCCGGTCGGGCGGGGCCCCGAAGACCTCGCATGGAAGGTGGGTAAATGACTGATCTCCCCACCAGCACCGAAAAGAAACTTGGCCTTGTCATTGACCTGGACACCTGTGTCGGCTGCCACGCCTGCGTGATCAGCTGCAAGGGCTGGAACACCGAGAACTACGGTGCGCCACTTTCGGACCAGGAGCCCTATGGCGCCGATCCCGCCGGCACCTTTCTCAATCGTGTGCACAGCTACGAGGTGCAGCCAGAAACAGGCGCGCCCCAGTTGATCCATTTCCCCAAGTCCTGTCTGCACTGCACCGATGCGCCCTGCGTCACGGTCTGCCCCACCGGGGCGAGCTACAAGCGGGTCGAGGACGGCATCGTTCTGGTCAACGAGAGCGATTGCATCGGCTGCGGCCTTTGCGCCTGGGCCTGCCCCTACGGCGCGCGCGAACTCGACGCGGCCGAGGGGGTCATGAAAAAATGCACGCTGTGCGTTGACCGGATCTACAATGAGAACCTGCCCGAAGTCGACAGAGTCCCCGCCTGCGTGCGCACCTGCCCCGCCGGCGCGCGCCATTTCGGCGATTTTGCCGATCCCGACAGCAATGTATCGCGCCTGTCGGCAGAGCGTGGCGGGATCGACCTGATGCCCGAGCAAGGCACCAAGCCGGTCAACACATATCTTCCGCCCCGGCCCAAGGATCAACTGGAAGAGCAGATCGATATCCTCGCACCGCTTCTGGCACCGGTTGCCGAAGACGCCAGCGGCTTTCTCGGCTGGCTGGACAAGGCGTTGGATCGCCTGCCCGGAGCGCCAACCAAAGACGAGACAAACTGATGCATCCCGCCCCCTCTGTCATTCTCTTCACCGTCATGTCCGGCGCCGGCTTTGGCATGCTCGCGTTCCTTGGCCTTGGCATGCCCGATGTGACCGGCTGGATCGCGTTCGCCTTCTTTGCCATTGCCTATGTCCTCGCCGTCGGCGGGCTGATGGCATCGACCTTCCACCTCGGCCATCCGGAACGCGCCATCAAGGCGTTCAGCCAGTGGCGTACAAGCTGGCTCAGCCGCGAAGGGTGCTGCGCGGTTCTGGCCTTGCTGGTGATGGCGATCTACGGGGCCGGGCTTGTGTTTCTTGACACACGATGGAGCGCCCTTGGCCTGGTCGGCGCGCTCGCCAGCGTTCTGGCCGTCTTCACCACCTCGATGATCTATGCCCAGCTTCGCACGGTTCCGCGCTGGCACACGCCTCTGACACCCGCCTTGCTGCTGTCACTGTCGATTGCCGGCGGTGCCCTGCTGGCCGGACAGTCCGATGCCGCCATTGGCCTCCTGGCGCTGGCAGGCGCGGTTCAGATTGCGGCCTGGATCGTCGGCGACAAGGCCTTGTCACGATCCGGCAGCACCCTTGCAACCGCGACAGGCCTGGGGGACGCCGGAACGCTCCGTGCGTTTGAGCCACCTCACACCGGCACCAACTATCTGCTGAAGGAGTTCGTTCACCTCGTCGGGCGCAAACACAGCCTGCAACTCCGTGTGATCTCGCTGCTCCTGATGATCGTGCTGCCGATTGTCCTGCTCGTGCTGCCGTTCAATCACATGTTCGCGGCTCTGGCGGTCGTGTCGCATCTGATCGGTGCGGCGGTATCCCGTTGGTTGTTCTTCGCCGAGGCCGAACACGTGGTCGGACTATACTACGGCAAGCGGTCGCCCTGAGCGGCCCTTTCATCTTTGTCCCAATACTCCGGGGGAGGCGCCCGCAGGGCGGCGGGGGCCGCGCCCCCATTCGCGCCATAACCATCCTCCGGTCGCCCCGAGCGCGTTTCACGTCCTGCCTGCGTGATCAGATGGCACTTAACGCGTTGAAATCCATAGAGTCAGGCAGCGTTCGGTGATTCAGCCTTGGCGCGGAACGCCTCAATCGGAAAACAGATGGTCCATCTCCACAATCTGCACGGCCTTTTCGCGCGAAATCGACAGAAAGCCCTGTAACGCCGTTGCATTCTCTTCTTGCGAGAAACGCTCCGACATCTGCGCATAGGTCGAGAACCCGGCATCACGGATACGGTCGCTTTCAAAGTCGATATCGTTGCGGATCGTCGGCAGCAGGTGCTCAAGCGAGGCCTCGTTCGTCAGATGCCCCAAAAGGCCAACGCGTCGCGCATGCCCGATCAGATAAGCATCCGAGAACTGACAGGAAACCTCCAGCAAGCGGGTCTGTGACCGATCCTCGTAAAAGTCCTGCATCAATTCGAAACTTGACGGGTCCATGCACACGATCAACCTGTCGGTCTCGAATTGCTCAAACAGCAGCCGTGTCAGCGTCCGGCGGTGCCGGGTTCGTTTCTCAAGACTGCCCTCGATCCCGCCCAGATCGGGCAACGGCGTATCCTCTTCGTTGAAAAGGTACTCAATCGCCGGCAGGTTCGTGACCTTCCGGATACAGTCGAGCAGACGCTTGGCCACATGCCATTTCTTGCAAACGACGATCATCAGTTCCCGCTCGCGCCCAAGGGTGCTCCCGGTCTCCCAGGCTCGTCGCCCGAACCGCCGCCCGACGCGCCCTTTTTGGGTCAGGAACTCAAAGAGATTGCGCCCTTCGTTACTGATCCTGAAGTCCACGTCGCGGGTTGCATACAAGTCTCCCAGACGGGCTTTCAGATCACGTGCCTCCGGGCTGATCTTGCGCGCAAACAGGAAATCCTGACCCAGCAGCAGATCATACTGATCATTGTAGAACGTCACCGGCATCCCGTAGTCGGAAAACATCAGAAACGTCAGAGTCCGCGTCTCGATTTCTGTTTCCGGCACATGGTGGCGGACAAGGGACTGAAAAAAGGTCTCGTCCGGTATCCACGTGGTCCGGAAAAACCGCATCACGTCGGGCCTGTCCTGAATGAACGCCAGGATAGCCTCGATCGTGCGCCGCCTGAGACACCACCATTGGCTGCCGATCTGGACCTGTATGTCATCGGGAATGCCGCGTTGCAGACCCAACCGTCGCTGCAGGCCGACCGAGGCATAGAACAGGGCCTTGTTCTTGCGTTCGTTAAAGAAATGCCGGTAGATCAGCCGGTCGTCCTTCATCCCGGTCTTGATCCAGTTGCTTTGGAAAAAATCAAAGCTCTCGATGTAGTCGGCATCCCGGACGTCCAGAAACTGGTGGATGTACTGTGCCGTCTTGATCGCCATGCAATCCCCGGACAGCATGTAGAAATGCGTGGCCCGCGGGAACGCCTGTTCGGCCGCCTGAAGGGCATGGAGCGTCGCCTGCACCAGCGACCATTCGCCCCAACCGCATTTGATCCGCTTGGCGGCAAAGGTGACGTTTTCATCATCCGCAAGAGCGGATTTGATCCGGTTGAATTCTTCGGCGCCGGCGCGGGCGTCAAAGTGGACCGAGATGCAATCACCGGCGGCCGTCAGGCGCCGGGCCTGATCAATGATCGCGTCAGGATCCTTGTGGCACAACAGGATATACGCGATTTTTGCCATCAAGCTTGCACAGGGTCCGTGTACTCGTTCCGTCTCTAGACTGTTAAAGGTGAAGACGGATTGAATAAACCTGTATTTTTTGCTTTCTTGGCGCGAAAATGTCCGTACTCCGATCAGGCCAAACGGACCAGAGGAGGCAGTCTATGGGTTTTCCCGGAACATGGATGACCGAAACCGAGAGCATGGTTTATCGTGTCGTGCCCAAATGCGCCTGCTCGACCATCGGTCAGATCATGTATTACTCGGATCACGGCGAGTATTTTGACGGCGATATCCACGATGCCAAATCCGGCATTCACAAGTGGGCGCTGGACAACAGCCAGGATGCGATCTCGCGCAATGTCCAGTCACATCAATCATATGCCTTCACCAGCGTGCGCAACCCCTATACGCGCATCCTGAGTTCGTTCTTTGACAAGATCTGTGGCATCCAGCGCAATGGTAAACGCTATCGCGGCAACCTCGTTCCGATGCTGGCGGCCCGCTATGGCATCGAGTTCGGCGGCGAGGACGGCAAGGAAGAGTTCGATCAGATCAGATCCTTTCGCCGGTTCCTCCTGTTCGCCCGCGACACCATCCGCTGGCGGCGCCCGATGGACCCGGACATTCACTGGTCGGCCATGTCAGGTCACATTTCGACCTTCATCGTGAATGGCGGCACCTATGACAATATCTTCTGGACCGAACAGTTCGACGAGGGGATGCAGCGTGTGCTGGACGCCACCGAGACACAGCACAGCATCGATCTGACGGCAATCCCGCGCTTTAACGAGAGCGAAAACCACGGCCCGAAACGCACCCATCCGGTTGCCGACTATTTCGACGATCTGTCCATGCATCTGGTCTATGAAATCTACAAGCGCGATTTCAACCTGTTCAAATACGACTTCGAAAACCCCGGCAACAAGATGCCGGTGAGCGAGATCGATCTCGACGAGGTGCATGCCAAGTTGGGCGACTGAACGCCTGGCCTATTGGCATGGCGCTCCCCGTCAATTGGACCTAGCCACCCAATCGTCTCAGCAGGTCAAGTGAGGGATCGCCTGTAACCGGAACCCCAATGCTGCGCTGATAACCGCTGATTGCGGCCTCGGATTTCGACCCGATCACGCCATCGGCGCCACCGGTATCAAACCCGGCCAAGGTCAGCCGCCGCTGCATTTCCTTGCGATCTGCGAGCGTCAAGCCGTTCGCATCGGGGCCAAACTGCGCCTTGAGCGCCGCACCACCCGCGATCCGATCGGCAAGATAGCCCACGCCAAGCGCATAGCTGTCGGAATTGTTATATCGTTTGAGGACAGAAAAGTTCTTGAAGACGGCAAATTTCGGGCCCGGCACCTGCGGCTGTATCACTGCGGTGGGTGTGCCCGAGGATGCCGCTGCCGATCCGACCTCGCCACCCCAGGTCTGCCCCCTGACCCAGCCGTTCTTGGCAAGATACGCCGCCGCCGAAGCCAACGCATCCGTGGGATCATCATCCCAGATGTCGCGCCGCCCGTCGCCTGTGAAATCAACCGCGAAAGCTAGGTATGAGGTGGGAATGAACTGCGTATGCCCCATCGCCCCGGCCCAGCTTCCGGTCATCTTGTCCGGCGTGGTATCGCCGTTCTGCAAGATCTTCAGGGCCGCAATCAGCTGGCTCTCGAAAAACGATCCGCGCCGCCCGTCATAGGCCAGTGTCGACAAGGCCGAGACCACTTCCACATTGCCCCGCCGCGTCCCATAGCGGCTCTCCAGCCCCCAGATCGCGGTGACGATGTACTTGCTCACACCATATTGCGCCTCGATCTGCGACAGGGTCGAATTGTATTTGCGAACCATAGCCTTGCCATCGGCGACCCGCTCATCGGATGCGGCAATCGCGAGATAGTCTTCAAGTGAACGCTTGTACTCGGGCTGGTTGCGGTCAAGTTTGATCACTTCAGGCAGATACCCCGCCCCGCGAAAGGCCCGGTCGATGGTGCTCTGGCTGATCCCCTTGGCCGCCGCGCGCTGTTTGAATCCAGCCACCCAGGCATTGTAGCCCGCATTAGGCACCGTCTGCATCCGCGAAACCGGGGCCGCCGAGGGCCCGGTGCCCGCACCGGAACACCCTGCAAGTGTCGCCGCCGCCATACCCAGTGTCATAGTCCGTCGCGTGATCCGCATCTGTCCTGCCCTCTGCGATTGTTTTTCCAAGCCATACCGCAGCACGGCGCGCAGGCAAACAGCACACTGCGTCTTTGGCGAAAAAATGACCATCGCCGCCCATCTTGCGTCCGCAGGTCCGAGCGCCTACATCTGCGCGTCATGGCACAGACAAAATCAGATCCCAACTACAAGGTGATTGCCGAGAACCGGCGGGCACGCTTTGACTATGCCATCGAGGATGATCTGGAATGCGGCATATTGCTTGAAGGCTCCGAGGTGAAATCCCTGCGTGCCAATGGCGGCAATATCGCCGAAAGCTATGCGACGGTCGAGGAAGGCGAATTGTGGTTGGTGAACAGCTATATCGCGCCTTACGGACAGGCCAAGACATTTCGCCACGAAGAACGGCGGCGGCGCAAGTTGCTGGTCTCGCGTAAGGAACTCAGCAATCTGTGGACAGCGACACAGCGCAAGGGGATGACGCTTGTGCCGATCGTGATGTATTTCAATCATCGCGGGTTGGCCAAGCTCAAGATCGGCATCGCCAAGGGCAAGAAGAACCACGACAAGCGCGAAACTCAGGCCAAGCGCGACTGGTCGCGTCAGAAACAGCGCCTTCTCAAAGACAACCGCTGAGCCGGGCAGACGCCAGACATCAGACCAGGGTGAACCCGATCGCCGTGTTGATGTGACTCTTCAACTCGGACATGACTCCGTTCACCAGTTTCTGAACCGCCGCATCCACCATGACCGTCAGCATCGCCACCGTGGCAATCAGGTTCCGCCGCGCCATGCGCAGCAATATCCGGGCCGACGTCATGCTAAGCTCGCCCTCTTTGACCGCACTGCCGATTTCGCGAATGCGGCTGGCCAGAACCTTGAATTCATGCGTTGCGGTGGTCTTGATGTTGTCCCAGTGCGGGCCGGCGATATCCGTGGCCTTCGACACCATTCTGGGGACCAGGATATCGGTGCTCAGTGCATCCAGATTTACCATGACAGTTCCTTTCACAAATACCTATTTCTTGGCCTTTTCCGTCGTCAGCGCGATCCGCACCGAGTCATTCAGAAGGTCCCGGGTGATCGTCGATGTCGGCGGAACCAACCGTCCTTCGATCCGGTGCAAATCCTGCATCGACTTGTGATTGGCCTGCAGCACCCGGAGCGTGATGACCGTGCAACTCCCTCGCGCGATCTCGTCTCCGTCGGGAACGAGGTCGCTGCCCAGAACATTGCCCAGATCATTGGCCAGTTCCTCGGTACGCTGGCCAAGCCCTGCAAGCCCCAGCCGCGACAGTCGGGTCTGACCACAGGTGGCATCCGGTTCGCTCGCCTCGGCCTGAACAACGAGATTCCCAAGGGCTGCATTGGACGCGGCATAGTAGGCGCTGACCGTTTCGCCCTTGTATGACCCCTTCAGCGACGCGCGGCTGGTCTCCATCGTTGAAATGAAATCCAGTACCTCGACGTGATAGGCGTTCAGGCCGGTTTCGATCTCCGGATCATAGGCTGGAACAAGCCTCAGATCCGAACACCCGACGACCAAAAGGATGGCGGCAAGAATTCCGCCGATTTTGCCATATTTTTCAATCATGGTGCGTACTCCAATGCCCGGAGGGATACCATATTTCCCTGCAATTGTCTGCATTCGGCTTGGCAGCCAGGCACCGGACCGAACGAGCGATGAACTGCACCCACGGTCTTGCAACGCTGGCATCCGCCGCGTAGCAATGACGCGGACAAACAAGGGGCTGGCAGACATGCAGGACGATCCGAGAACACTGGTTTCCACCGATTGGCTTGCGGCGCATCTCGGGGACCCCGATCTGCGGGTTCTTGATGGGTCGTGGTACCTTCCCGCTGCGGGCCGAGATGCCAAGGCCGAGTATGACGCGGGGCACATTCCCGGCGCGCGGTTCTTTGACATCGACGAGATCTCCGATCACCGCTCGGAATTGCCCCACATGGTGCCACCGGTGGAGAAATTCATGTCGCGTCTGCGCGCCATGGGGGTCGGCGACGGGCATCAGGTGGTGGTTTATGATGGCGCCGGGCTGGTTTCCGCCGCGCGCGTCTGGTGGTTGTTCCGGCTGATGGGCCAGACCAATGTTGCGGTATTGGATGGGGGACTTCCCAATTGGCAAGCCGAAGGCCACCCGATCGAAGACCTGCCACCGGTTGTCCGCGACCGGCACATGACGGTGCGCGTGCAGAACAACCTCGTGCGTGACGTGACCCAGGTCAGCCAGGCGAGCAAGTTGGGCAATCACGCGATCATCGACGCGCGCTCTGCAGGTCGCTTTCGTGGAGACGACCCGGAGCCGCGCGACGGGTTGCGGGGCGGCCATATTCCGGGATCCAGGAACGTTCCGTTCAACACGCTGTTCAACGACGACGGCACCATGAAGTCGCCCGAGGCCTGCCGCGCAGTCTTTGAGGCCGCTGGCGTTGATCTGAACAAACCGGCCATCACCACCTGTGGGTCAGGTGTGACCGCCGCCATTCTCAGCCTTGCACTTGAACGCATGGGCAAGGCTGACCATTCGCTTTATGACGGGTCCTGGTCCGAATGGGGTGCCTTCCCCACCCTGCCCGTCGCAACCGGAGACGCATGATGTTCCAAAACCTCAAAGCCCAGCCAGCCGACAAGATCCTGACGCTGATGCAGGCCTATCGGGATGACCCGCGTGACAACAAGATCGACCTTGGCGTCGGTGTCTACAAGAACGCCGAGGGCATCACCCCGGTGATGCGCGCGGTCAAGGCCGCGGAACACCGTCTCTGGAAAGAACAGGTGACCAAGGCCTATACCGGTCTGGCCGGCGATCCGGCCTATTCCGACGCGATGATCTCTCTGGTGCTGGGCGATGCGGTTGCGCGCGAAAACGTGGCGGCCGCGGCGACACCCGGCGGCACCGGGGCCTGTCGGCAGGCGTTTGAACTGATCCAGATGGCAAACCCCGACGCACGGGTTTTCGTCTCGAACCCCACTTGGCCCAACCACCTGTCGATCCTGAGTTATCTCGGCATCGAAACCATCGCCTACCGCTATTTTGACGACGAAACCCGGGCCGTCGATTTTGGCGGCATGTTGGAAGATCTCGGGGCCGCGCGCGCGGGCGACGTGGTGTTGCTGCACGGGTGTTGTCACAACCCGACAGGGGCCAACCTGAACGCGGTCGAATGGCAGGCAGTGATTGATCTCTTGAACGAAAAGGGCCTGATCCCGATGGTCGACATCGCCTATCAGGGCTTTGGCGACGGTCTGGAAGAAGACGCCACCGCGACGCGGATGGTCGCCTCGCAAGTGCCCGAATGCCTGATCGCCGCAAGCTGTTCCAAGAATTTCGGCATCTACCGCGAACGCACTGGCCTTTTGATGGCGGTCAGCCAGGACAGGTCGCAACACGGGTTGAATCAGGGCACGCTCGCGTTTCTGAACCGACAGAACTTTTCCTTTCCGCCCGACCACGGAGCAAGGCTGGTGACGATGATCCTGTCCGATGATGCGCTGCGCACCGAATGGGCGGCGGAACTGGAAGAGGTCCGCCTGTCCATGCTGGATCTACGCAAGTCACTGGCGGATGAATTGCAGCGACTGTCCGGGTCTGACCGGTTTGCCTTTCTGGCGCAACACCGCGGCATGTTCTCGCGTCTTGGCACGACTCCCGAGATGGTCGAGAAACTGCGCGCGGACTACGGTATCTACATGATCGGGGACAGCCGGATGAATATTGCCGGGCTGAACGCGCAAACCGTTCCTGTATTGGCCAAGGCGATCATCGACGCCGGGATCTGACATCGCAGGATCGGGCGCGAACCACTCCTCGATTGCACACCGGGGGCCGTCTTGCGGCCCCTTTCCATCTGTGCCGAACTGATGTATGGCGACGCCATCTGAGACGTTGCGCCCGGACCCCGGCGCTCGGAACGATACTTGATGGGGTCGGCGGCAATGGGGCCGCTATGCAAACGGGAGACCCGGAGGGCCGGGAGTGCTCCCTTAAGGAAACGATATATGTTTAACGTTACGACGAAATCGATGGAGTGGGGCGAAGAAACCCTCACTCTGGAAACAGGCAAGGTTGCCCGTCAGGCGGATGGCTCGGTCATCGCGACACTGGGTGAAACCTCGGTCATGGCCAATGTGACCTTTGCCCGCAAACAGAAACCGGGGCAGGATTTCTTTCCGCTCACGGTCCACTACAATGAAAAATACTATGCCGCCGGCAAAATCCCGGGTGGCTTCTTCAAGCGCGAAGCGCGGCCGACCGAAAAAGAGACGCTGACAAGCCGTCTGATCGATCGTCCGATCCGCCCGTTGTTCGTTCCCGGCTTCAAGAACGAAGTCCTGGTGATCTGTACCGTGCTCTCGCACGATCTGGTCAATGACCCGGACATGGTGGCGATGATCGCCGCCAGCGCCGCGCTGACCATTTCCGGTGCCCCGTTCATGGGTCCGATTGGCGCTTGCCGCGTTGGTTTTGAGGACGGCGATTATGTTCTGAACCCGACCGTGGATGACATGCAGGACCTTCGTCTGAACCCGGAACAGCGTCTGGATCTGGTTGTCGCCGGCACCAAAGATGCCGTGATGATGGTCGAATCCGAAGCCTACGAGCTGTCCGAAGCAGAAATGCTCGGCGCGGTCAAATTCGCGCACGAGCAGATCCAGCCGGTGATCGACCTGATCATCGAACTGGCCGAAGCGGCGGCAAAAGAACCGTTCGATTTCCAGCCGGTTGACTATTCGGACCTCTACGAGGCCGTGAAAGCTGCGGGCGAAACCGAAATGCGCGCTGCCTTTGCGATTGGCGACAAGCAAGAGCGCACCGCCGCTGTTGCCGCCGCACGCGAAACCATCCTCGCCGCCCTGACCGAAGAACAGCAGGAAGACGCCAATCTCGGTTCGGCGATGAAAAAGCTGGAAGCCGGCATTCTGCGCGGTGACGTTGTGAAAACCGGCAAGCGGATCGACGGACGCAAGACCGACGAAATCCGTGACATTGTTGCCGAAACCGGCCTGCTGCCGCGAACCCACGGCTCGGCGCTGTTCACGCGCGGCGAGACCCAGGGTCTGGTTGTGACCACACTGGGCACCGGTGACGACGAACAGTTCATCGACGCGCTGCATGGCAACTTCAAGTCCAACTTCCTGCTGCACTACAACTTCCCTCCTTATTCGGTTGGCGAAGTCGGCCGCTTTGGCTTTACCGGTCGCCGCGAAATCGGCCACGGCAAACTGGCATGGCGTGCGTTGCAGGCGGTTCTGCCGGCCAGCACGGATTTCCCGTACACGATCCGCGTTGTGTCCGAGATCACCGAATCCAACGGCTCATCCTCGATGGCATCGGTCTGTGGCGGTTCCTTGTCGATGATGGACGCTGGTGTGCCTCTCAAGGCACCGGTGGCCGGTGTGGCCATGGGTCTGATCCTGGAAGACGACGGCTCCTACGCGATCCTGTCCGACATCCTGGGTGACGAAGACCACCTTGGCGACATGGACTTCAAGGTTGCCGGTACTGAAAACGGGATCACTAGCCTGCAGATGGACATCAAGATCGCCGGCATCACGCCCGAGATCATGGAGAAAGCGCTGGCACAGGCCAAGGACGGTCGCCTGCACATTCTCGGCGAGATGAACAAGGCGCTGTCGGGTGCTGCCGATTTCAGCATCCACGCGCCGCGCATCGAAACCATGCAGGTGCCGACCGACAAGATCCGCGAAGTCATCGGCTCTGGTGGCAAGGTGATCCGCGAGATCGTCGAAGTGTCGGGTGCCAAGGTCGATATCAACGACGATGGCATCATCAAGATCGCATCCCCCAACGGCGACGCGATCAAGAAGGCCTACGAAATGATCCACGCCATCGTAGCCGAGCCCGAAGAAGGCGCGATTTACACCGGCAAGGTTGTCAAGATCGTCGATTTCGGTGCCTTCGTGAACTTCTTTGGCAAGCGGGACGGTCTCGTTCATGTCAGCCAGATCGAAAACCGCCGCCTGAACCATCCTTCGGACGTTCTCAAGGAAGGCCAGGAGGTCAAGGTCAAGCTGCTGGGCTTTGATGATCGTGGCAAGGTCCGCCTGTCGATGAAAATGATCGATCAGACGACCGGCGAAGAGATGAAGAAGGACGAAACCGCCGAGTAGGACGCGCGGCAGAGAAACGTCAGAAAGCCCCGAACCTTGCGTTCGGGGCTTTTTTTGTGTGGCAGTGGCGAGAGGGCCGGGTCGGCAATCGACGCGCTCTTTCAACGGACCCGCTTCCGCTGTAGGCAGCAGATATGCATTCGCTCATCATTCACATGTCCTCCAGCACCGCCCGGCGACCCAATGCCGAGCGATTGCGAGACTTGCTGCCCGGGGCCGAACTGATCGAGGCGGTCGACGGGCGGGATGCGGCCCGCGTGCCGGACGTCGAACCCCTGACCGGCACCCTGCACCGGCCGCATTACCCCTTTCCCTTGCGTCCTGCCGAAATCGGCGTGTTTGAGAGCCATCGCCGCTGTTGGCGCAGGATCGTAGAAAGCGGCTGGGACTATGCCCTGATCACAGAGGATGATTTGCGGGTCGATTCCGCGCGGCTTGACCGGGCGCTGGCGTTGATCCGCGATCACGCCAATCCCGAGATGTACATCCGCCTGCCGGTGAAACAGCGCGAAAAGCCGGTAGAGACATTGGCGCGCGATGGCGACATGCAGTTCGTGCTGCCACGTGTCATCGGATTGCAGTGCATCTGTCAGGTGGTCGGGCGCGGCGCCGCGACGCGTCTGCTGGCAGCCACGGATCGCATTGATCGCCCGGTTGATACGCTGCTCCAGATGCACTGGGTCACGGATCAGCCCGTGCACACAATCCTTGGAGCCGGAAACGCAGAAATCGCAGGCCAGATCGGCGGCTCAACTATTCAGACAAAAACGCGCGCCAGCGGCAAGCTGGCGCGCGAATTCAAGCGGGCACTTTATCGGATGCAGGTTGCCCTGCGCCCACAAGCGTTTTAGCCGGGCAGTTTCGCAGTCCGCAGATATGGGAAATGGGTGGTGAATTCACCGTACTTCGCTGTCGCATCCGCATCCGTGACCGCAACCGGGATCACCACGTCGCCGCCGGGAGTCCAGTTGGCCGGAGTGGCGACGTTCTCTTTCGCCGCAGTCTGCAACCCGTCCAGCGCACGCAGCACTTCGGCAAAATTGCGGCCCACGTTCATCGGATAGGTCATGCTGAGCTTTAGCTGTTTATCCGGGCCGATGACGAACACCGAGCGCACCGTGGCGCTATCGGCAGGGGTGCGACCGTCGGGCAGATAGGCCTCGGCCGGCAGCATGTCGAACGCCTTGCTGACCGCCAGACCATCATCCGCGATGATCGGAAATCCCGCAGTCGCTCCGGCATACTTTTCGATATCACCCTTCCACTTCTTGTGATCCTCGACCCCGTCGACCGACACGCCAATCACCTTGGTGCCGCGCTTGGCCCATTCATCGGCCAACTGCGCCACGGCCCCGAATTCAGTGGTGCAGACCGGAGTGAAGTCCTTTGGGTGCGAAAACAGGATCGCCCAGCTGTCTCCGATCCAGTCGTGAAACTGAATGGTGCCCTGATCTGTCTCTGCGGTGAAATTCGGAACCGTATCGTTGATGCGCAAACCCATGTCGCTTTCCCTTTCCAAAGTCATGTGACGACTCACGTCGCGCCCAACCTAGTTCCTTCGCAGCCCTCTTGCATCCCCTCCCTTGCCCCGGATCATCAGCAATGACAGAGTGCCGCGAATCCCTGACCAACCGGTCGGGCTTTTGGCAGAATTGGGAGTGCTGAAAATGATCGAGAAGCGAGATTTCTATATCAACGGACAGTGGGTCGCGCCGTCCAGGGCAAACGATTTCGAGGTCATTGACCCGTCGACCGAAGAGCCATGTGCGGTGATTTCCCTCGGCGACAAATCCGATACCGACGCAGCGGTTGCTGCCGCCAAAGCGGCGCTGCCCGGTTGGATGGCAACGCCAGTGGCAGAACGCATCGCACTGGTCGAAACGCTGATTGGCATCTTCAAGGGCCGGGGCGAGGATCTGGCTCAGGCGATGAGCGCAGAGATGGGCGCGCCCATCGACATGGCCCGCAGCCAGCAGGTCGGCGCAGGCATTTGGCACCTGAGCAATTTCGTTGCCGCCGCCAAGGCGTTTGAATTTGACCGCCCACTGGGTGATCACGCCCCCAACGACCGGATCATCTATGAAGCGGTCGGCGTCGCTGCGTTGATCACGCCGTGGAACTGGCCGATGAACCAGATCACGCTCAAGGTGGGTGCTGCGGCCATCGCGGGCTGCACGATGGTTTTGAAACCCTCCGAGCAAAGCCCGCTGAACGCGATGGTTTTTGCCGAGATGATGCATGAGGCTGGTTTCCCGGCGGGCGTGTTCAACCTCGTGAACGGTGATGGCGTCGGCGTCGGCAGCCAATTGTCGACGCATCCGGATGTGGACATGGTCAGCTTTACCGGATCGACCCGCGCCGGCACGGCGATTTCCAAGGCGGCGGCAGATACGCTCAAGAAGGTGCATCTGGAGCTCGGCGGCAAAGGGGCCAACGTGATCTTTGCCGATGCCGATGACAAGGCGGTGAAACGTGGCGTTCTGCACATGATGAACAACACCGGCCAATCCTGCAACGCGCCCAGCCGGATGCTGGTGCAGCGTGACATCTACGATCAGGCCGTCGAAACCGCCGCAGAAGTTGCGCAAAAGGTGACGGTCGGCAACGCCCATGAAGAGGGCCGCCACATCGGTCCGGTCGTGAACGAGTTGCAATGGAACAAGATCCAGGATCTGATCCAGAAAGGTATCGATGAAGGTGCGCGCCTTGTTGCCGGGGGCAGCGGGCGGCCGGATGGGTTCAACAAGGGCTATTATGTCAAACCGACGGTCTTTGCCGATGTGAACAACCAGATGACCATCGCGCGCGAAGAGATCTTTGGCCCTGTCCTGTCGATGATCCCGTTTGATACCGAAGATGAAGCCATCGATATCGCCAATGATACGCCCTATGGGCTGACTGATTATGTCCAGACGCAGGACAGCGACCGCGCCAATCGCATGGCCCGTGCCCTTCGCGCCGGTATGGTCGAGATGAATGGCACATCCCGCGCCGCCGGGTCGCCCTTTGGCGGCATGAAACAATCCGGCAACGGCCGCGAAGGCGGCATGTTCGGCATCGAGGATTTCCTCGAGGTCAAGGCCGTCAGCGGCTGGACCCCGGCATAATCCAAAAAAAGAGTTCCGGCCTTGCCTAACTGGCGGGGCCGGAACACATCAGTCGATAAAACCCCGGATCGCGGCCACATAGTCATCGGGTGCCTGAAAACTGGCAAAGTGGCTGACATCATCCAGAACCAGCAACTCCGCGCCGGGGATGGTGTCGGCGATCATCCGAGAGTGGTCCATCAGGATCGCCTCGTCATGGGCGCTCTGCACCACCAGTGTCGGCACGGTGATGGATTTCAGGGCCTCGACCGCCCCGGGTTTTTCCGAACTCCACATCTCGACGACGCCACCAAGAAACGCGTCAAAGCCGTCAGGCGTTGGCGACATGCTGGCGTAGTCCTGTGCCATCATGCCCACATACTCGCCGAATAGCGCGTTGTTCTCGACGCCGGGGTCGATCCCGTCCAACGTGGCGTTACCCGCATGGGCGAAATGGCTGGCCAGCCGGTCGGGTGCCGTGACCGATAACCCATAACCGATGTTCGCGCCGTCCGACCAGCCGACCAGATGCACCTTGTCCACGCCAAGATGATCCAGCAAGGCAACATAATCCTGTGCCAGCAGGTCATAGGAATAGGCGCTGCCGTCGTTTGTTGATCGCCCATGCCCACGTGTATCGGCCACGATCACCCTGTGATCGGTAATCAGATCGGCGACCTCGGCCGCCCAGACATCGGCATGCGCCAATCCGCCATGGATCAACAGGATGGGCACACCCTCGTCTGCCCCATAGACCGCATAATACATGCCTATTCCGTTAACATCCGCAGTCCCGCTCTCGACTGCCTCGGGCATTTCAGGTGCCGGTGGGATCGTCATCCAGCGTTCGGCAGCATAGGCCGCGACAGCCACACAGGTCGCCACGGCTGTCATCAGAACTCTTCGCATGATATTTTCCCCTGTTGGATTCTCCTAGTCCCCCAAGCGTGACACAGCCGGGGCCCTCTGCCTACTCCCTGCCTCAAAGTCACTGGCACTGTCAGCTATTTCGCCCTAGACACTGCTCATGATCACCATCCGCTTGCATGGCCGTCTCGGCAACCAGATGTTCCAATACGCCGCCGCGCGGGGGCTGGCGGCGCGATTGGGCACCGAGGTTGCGCTGGATGCGCGTCTGGCCCGGGCGCGGGGCGAAGGCGTGTTGACGCGTGTGTTCAGACTGCCGGTGGTATCCGCAGACGACCTGCCGCCGCTCAAGGCAGACGCCCCACTGCGCTATGCCGCGTGGCGGTTGGCCAGTTCCCGCTTTCGCCGGGAGAACGGGTTGGGCTACAATCCCGCAATCGAGCACTTTGCCGACGGCAGCTATATGCACGGTTACTGGCAATCGGAGCGATACTTTGCCCATATCGCCCCGGAGATACGCCGCGATTTCACGTTCCCGGCCATCGCTTCTCCCGAAAACGCCGAAATGGCAGCCCGGATCTGCGACGGCCTCTCGATCGCGCTGCATGTGCGGCGGGGCGACTACCTGTCGCTGGGGGCGCATACGCTCTGCGATCAGGCCTATTACGACGCGGCGTTGACCCGCGTTCTTGACGGGCTCGCGGGCACCCCGACTGTCTATGTCTTTTCTGACGATCCCGACTGGGTGAAGGACAATCTACCTCTGCCATGCACCCGCGTCGTTGTCGATATCAACGGGCCGGACACCGATTTCGAAGACATGCGCTTGATGAGTCTGTGTGATCACAACATCATTGGCAATTCGTCGTTCTCATGGTGGGGTGCCTGGCTGAACACCAATGCCGACAAACGTGTGGCAGGGCCGGCACGTTGGTTCGGCGATCCAAAACTGGTGAATCCCGACATCCTGCCCGATCGTTGGCTGAAAATCACCGCCTGACGCACCCGTCAGAACTCCGGCGGCGCGCGGAATTTCATTGACGCACCACCATCCGGATGCTTGAGCCGCAGTTCCTCGGAATGCAGATACATGCGCGAATGATCGGCCGCCGCACCCTCGGCATAGAGCGGATCGCCCAATATCGGATGCCCCAAGGCCAGCATATGCACCCGCAACTGGTGGCTGCGCCCGGTTTTGGGCATCAGGCGCACGCGGGTCGTGCCCTCCTCATGACGCAAAACGCGCCAATCCGTATGGGCCTGTCGTCCGGTCTCTTGGCATACCTTTTGGCGGGGCCGGTTCTCCCAATCCACGATCAACGGCAGATCGACCGTCCCGGTCTTTGGCTCAAGCTCTCCGTTTAGACGCGCCACATAGCTCTTGCGGATCTGCCGCCTTTCAAATTGCAAGCCCAGATGCCGCTGCGCATACGGCGTCAACGCAAACACCATCACGCCTGACGTGTCCCGGTCCAGCCGATGCACCAGCAAGGCATCCGGAAACGCCGCCTGCAGACGCGACAGCAGACAATCGGCAAGATGCCCGCCTTTGCCCGGCACACTCAGCAAGCCGGCCGGCTTGTTGACCACCAACAGTTGGGCATCATCATGCAACACATCCAAAGGCGTGTCAGGCGGAGTATATTCACTGGAAACGGCCATTGCGCCTGACTAAACGCGCCGCGCCGCAAGGACAAGCTCCCGCAACGTCCGGCTTGAACCCCATCACGCCTTGCGCAAGGCTGCCCAAAGCAAGCGCAAGGAGCAGATCAATGCACCCGACCATCACCAGAATGCAGGACGTGATCGCCAAGGGCGACGATACCAGGATTGCAGGCCTGCTCGCCGAAGACGTGCGGTTCCTGCCGCCGACCTATTTCGCCACATGGACCGGTCGTGAACCCGTCGCCGCCGTCCTTGGTCATGTGGGCCAGGTGTTCAGCGAATTCAGCTATCGTCGTGTGATGGGCTCGGGCACTGACTGGGCGCTGGAGTTTCAGTGCAAGATCGGCGAACTGGACGCGATTGGCGTTGACCTGATCACCCTCAACGATGCGGGGTTGATCCAGACCTTTGAGGTTGTCATGCGCCCGTACAAGAGCGTCGGTGCCCTGCGCGAGGCGATGAACGCCCGCGTCATGACCGACCCGCGCTTTCTGGAGTACCGCAAGGCCCTGTCCTGAACCGCGCCCTTTTTCTTGCTGAAAATATCCCCGCCGGAGGCCGTCCGGCGTTCCCTGAACGCCGGACCAGAAAAGAATCTAGGCGGCTAAATCCGCACCCGCTCTGACTTGGGATCATAAAGCGGTTTGAGCGACGCCTCCGCCGCAACACGCACCCCGGCAACGTCGATGTCATAGGACGAGGCCAAAACCTCGGCCGCCGTCTCACCGCGACAGGGTACATAGCCGAGCCCGATCGCGCCGCCCAGATGATGCCCATAGGCGCCAGAAGACAGGTAGCCAACGATCGCGCCATCCCGCAGAATCGGCTCGTTGTGATAGAGCAGCGGCTCGGGATCGCGCAGCCGGAACTGCATCAATCGCCTGTTCAGCCCCTCATCCCTTTTCGCCAGAACTGCATCGCGGCCAATGAATGCGGGCTTGGCGGTCTTGACTGCAAAGCCCAGCCCGGCCTCAAGCACATGATCTTCGCAGGTGATGTCATGACCAAAGTGGCGGAATGCCTTTTCGATCCGCGCGCTGTCCATCATATGCAGCCCGCACAGCTTCAAACCCATTGACTGACCCGCCGCAAAGAGCGTTTCGAACGCATGCGCCGCCATGTCTGCGCTGACATACAGCTCCCAGCCCAACTCCCCCACGTAGGACACCCGGTGCGCCCGTGCCAAACCCATGCCCAGCTCGATCTCGCGCGCGGTGCCAAACGGCTGCGCATCATTGCCCAGATCGCTCGGCGACACCGCCTGCATCAGCCTGCGAGCATTCGGTCCCATCACGGCCAGAACGCCTTCTCCCGCCGTCACATCGGTGATCACGACGGCCCGGTCGCCCAGGTGCCGTCGCAACCATGTCTCGTCTGCCAGCCGCGTCGCGGCAGGCGTCACCACCAGATAGGCAGTCTCCGACAGGCGGGTCACGGTTACATCCGCCTCGATCCCGCCCCGCGCGTTCAGGAACTGGGTATAGACGATCCGCCCAGCAGGCACCGACATGTCGGCCCCGCAGACATGATTCAGAAACGCCTCGGCATCGCGCCCTTCAACGCGCAGTTTGCCGAATGATGACATGTCGTACATGCCGACATTCGTGCGCACTGCATTCACTTCGGCGGCGACATTGTCAAAGAAGTTCTGCCGCTTCCAACCATACTGGTACTCGGCCTGCTGGCCCGCCTGCGCGAACCAGTTCGCCCGCTCCCACCCGGCCAGTTCGCCAAAGACCGCGCCCTGCCCGGCCAGCTGCGCATGAAACGGCGAGCGTCGAACCCCGCGCCCCGTGGCCTTTTGCCGGTAGGGGAAGTGATCCGCGTAGAGAAGCCCAAGCGTTTCGGTCGAGCGTTCCATCAGATACTGCTTGTTGCCCTGAAACGGTTGCATCCGCGAAATGTCCACATCGCCCAGATCAAAGGGTTTCTCGCCATCCTGCATCCATTGAGCCAGCGCCATGCCCGCGCCGCCCGCAGACTGGATCCCGATGGAATTGAACCCAGCCGCCGCCCACACGTTATCCATCTCGGGGGCCTGTCCCAGATGATAGGCGTCATCGGGCGTAAAGCTCTCGGGACCATTAAAAAACGTGTGTATTCCTACGGTGCCCAGCATCGGCAATCTGTTCACCGCCATTTCCAGGATCGGCTCAAAGTGGTCAAAATCCTCGGGCAGCTGGTCGAACTCGAAACTCTCAGGGATCGGCCCCCAGGGCTTTGACACCGGCTCAAACGCGCCCAGCATCAGCTTGCCCGCGTCTTCCTTGTAATAGGCACATTCATCCGGCACCCGCAGCACCGGTAGCTGCGTCAGCCCGGCGACCGGCTCGGACACGATATAGAAGTGCTCGCAGGCCTGCAGCGGCACGTTGGTGCCCAGCATCTTGCCCACGTCATGCCCCCACATGCCGGCACAATTCACCACCTGATCGCAGGCGATATGGCCGGGTCCAGATGCGCCGTCATAGTCAACGCCGGTGATCCGTCGCCCCTCGCGACGCACGCCGGTCACGCGGGTATGTTCCGCCACAACCGCGCCACGCTGCCGTGCGCCCTTGGCCAATGCCAGCGCGATATTGCCCGGATCACCCTGCCCGTCCTTGTCAAGGTAAACACCCGCAACCACGTCTTGCAGATTAAGATGCGGGTATCGCACACCAATTTCGTTTGGGCTGATCTCTTCGATGTCCACACCAAAGGCCCGCGCCATCGCGGCAGAGCGATACAGCTCCTCGCGCCGCTCTTCGGTGAGCGCAACGGTGATCGATCCGACCCGTTTGAAGCCGGTGGCAACGCCGGTTTCGGCCTCGAGATCGCCATAGAGTTCCTGACTATACTTGGCCAGCCGGGTCATGTTCGCGGTCGCCCGCAATTGGGCGATCAGCCCGGCGGCGTGCCAGGTGGTGCCGCTCGTCAGTTGTTTGCGTTCCAGCAAAACGACATCTTTCCAGCCCAGTTTTGCCAGATGGTAGGCCACCGAACAGCCCACGATACCACCGCCAATGATGATGACACGGGCCTTGTCAGGAAGGTTGGTCATTTCTTGTTTCCTCAATCAGGTGATAGGCGTCCCCCGGACAGCGCGGGCCTCAGACGATGCTGTGTCCGGCCGCACGCAGTCGGCGGGCCAGTTCTGCAATGTGATCCGGCCCGACTTCGCAACAGCCCCCCACGATGGTGGCCCCCTGCGCGACCCAGTGCATCGCATGGTCGGCATAGGCCTCAGGCCCCAGATCGACGCGCTGTTCGAGGGCGTCAACCGTTGGCGCGTCGGTTAGAAAGCCCTCCGATATCCGGGCGAACCCGTTGGCATAGCCCCCAAAGGGGCGGCCAAACCCCGCGAGTTTTTCCAGCCCTTTCGTCACCGCCTCAGGGCGGGAACAATTCAGCAGAACCGCGTCGGGATCGAACCGGTCGAGCAACGGAACCATCCCGGCCAACCGCTCGCCCGACCGCAGGCGGGTGCCGTCATCATCGTCAACCGTCATGGCGAGCCAGACCGGCTTGCCGCAACCCTGCGTCGCCCGCAGCACGCCTTCGGCCTCAAGAACCGACGACACCGATTCGATCAGGAACAGGTCAACACGCGGGACCATCGCCTGCGTAAGTTCACCGAATTTCTGTTCTGCATCGTTCGGGTCGGGCTTCAGATCAGGGCGGTAGGAGGCCAGCAGCGGCCCCAGCACCCCGGCGATACGCCCGCTTCCATGCGCATCACGCGCACGCTCTGCCTGATCCAAGGCCACCTCAAGCAGCGACAGAACCTCGTCTTCCAGCCCCACCCGGACCAGACGGCTGCGATGCACCGCATAGGTGTTGGTGCTGGCGATGGTCGCTCCGGCATCGAAATAGTTCTGATGCACCGTCGCCACCAGATCGGGTCTGTCCATCATCACGCGCGTTGACCACAGCGGCGTCGCCCGGTCGCCGCTGCGCTTGACGAGTTCCTGCCCGATAGAGCCATCCAGAAGGGTGATGTCCGTCATCCGCGCAGCCGTTCGTTCTGCGGGTCCCACAAGGGTTGATCCGGTTGCACCACCGCCGAATGACGCTCGCCGTAGATCTCGACCTCGATCCGCGTTCCCGGCTCGGCCAGGTCCGCCCGCACCATGCCCAGTGCGACAGAGGCGTTGATTCGATAACCCCAGGCCCCTGATGTGGTTTCCCCCACCACCTGCTCGCCTTGCCACAGCGTCGACATATAGGGCGCGTCGGCCGCGCCCGCATCAACCCGCAGGGTGACAAAGCGCTTGGCGCTGCCGTGCTGTTTTTCCGCCTGCAATGCCGTCTTGCCGGGAAAATCCTGTGGCTTGTCCAGCTTTACAAACCGGTCCAGACCCGCCTCGAGCATCGAGTAATCCGTGGACAAATCGCCTTTCCACGCGCGATAGCCCTTTTCGATGCGCAGGCTGTTCAGCGCGAACATGCCGAACGGCCTGGCACCCGCTGCCAGCACCGCGTCATAGATCGCGGGCATCACTTCGTTCAAGGCGTGGATCTCCCAGCCCAGTTCGCCGGCAAAGGACACCCGCAACAGCGCGACCCAGTCTCCCGCGATCTCGCTCTCCTGAAAGCTGAGCCAAGGCAAAGACAGATCCGCCGCGCAGATCGCACCCAGCACCTCGCGCGATTTGGGACCGGTGACGATCAGGGTCGACATCCGGTCGGTCCAATCCTCCAGCGTAAAGGCACACGCGTTGGACATATGTCGTTCAAGCCATTCCCGGTCATGCCATTGCGCGGTTGCCGCGGTCACAAGGATGAACTGGTCTTCGGCGAACCGCGTCACTGACATTTCTGTCACGATGCGGCCCCGCGCATCGGCAAAGTAGAGCAACCCGACGCGTCCGACCTTGGGCAGCGCCCCGGTCACCAACCCGCGCAGCCAGTCATCGGCACCCGGACCCTGCACCTTGAACCGCGAGAAGCCCGGCAGGTCGAGCACACCACAAGCGTCGCGCACCGCCTCGCATTCCTCGCGGATACGCGGCTCCCACGGCCCTGCCCGGTTCCATGTCTGGGTTGTTGCTTCGCTGGTGTCGTCTCCCGGTTGCGCAAACCAATTGGCACGCTCCCAACCGTTATAGGCGCCCATCACCCCGCCCTGTGCCGTGACGCGGTCGTGCACCGGCGACAGTTTCCTGTCGCGCCCTGCAGGCCAGGAATGCCAAGGGAAATGCATGGCGTATTCGTGGCCATAGGTCTCCATTCCCTTGGCGACGCAGTAATCGGTGTCGGTATGGTCGGTATAGCGGCGCGGATCGACCGCCCACATGTCCCATTCGGTCTGACCCTCGGTGATCCATTCGGCCAGCACCTTGCCAGCCCCGCCCGACTGCGCAATGCCAAAGGTAAAGACGCAGGCCTCGAACGCGTTGGGCACGCCCGGCATCGGCCCGACCAGCGGCAAACCGTCCGGCGCATAGGGAATCGGACCGTTGATCACCTTGTTGATCCCCGCCTTCCCGAGCAGCGGCACCCGTGCCATCGCATCTTCGATGTACCATTCCAGCCGCTCCAGATCGTCGGGGTAGAGCTGAAAGCTGAAATCGGACGGCATCGGATCGTCGGGCGTGACCCAATGCGCCTTGCAGTTGCGTTCGTATGGACCAAGGTTCAACCCGGTCTTCTCCTGTCGCAAGTAATAGGAGCTGTCGACGTCACGCAGCAGCGGCAGCTTGTCATGGTGTTTCGTGTGTTCCGCGATTTCCGGAATCTCGTCGGTCAGCATGTATTGATGGCTCATCACCATCATCGGCACGGTGCGCCCGCCATAGGGTTTGAACCATTCCCCGACCCGCTGCGCGTAATAGCCTGCGGCGTTGACCACATATTCACAACGAATGTCACCCTTGTCGGTGTGCACGATCCATTCGCCGTTTTCGCGGCTTACGCCGGTTGCCGGACAAAACCTTTCGATCCGCGCACCCAGATCGCGCGCGCCCTTGGCCAACGCCTGCGTCAACTGACTGGGATCGATGTCGCCATCATGCGGGTCGAAAAGGACCCCCTGCAAATCATGCAACTCAAGGAAGGGATAGACGTCCTGCGCCTCTTTGGGCGACATCATCTCGATGTCCATCCCCTGATAGCGACCCATCCCCTTGGCGCGCTCGAATTCCTGCATCCGTTCCTTGCTGTGCGCCAGCCGGATCGAGCCGGTGACGTGATAGTTCATCGGATAATCGACCGCCTCTCCCAAGCCACGATATAGCTCGGTCGAATAGCGCTGCATGTTCATGATTGCCCAGCTGGTCGAAAACGTCGGGACGTTCCCGGCCGCGTGCCATGTGCTGCCCGCTGTCAACTCGTTCTTTTCCAGCAGAACACAGTCTGTCCAACCCGCCTTGGCAAGGTGATACAACGACGAGGCCCCCACCGCGCCACCGCCGATAATGACCACGCGGGCCGTCGTCGGAAAATCAGCCATTGTGTCTCTCCCTACTGAGCCCGCTCGGGCAAGCCATCTGAAATGTCGTAGTAATCGCCCTTGTCCGCGACAAAGATATGCCGCGCGAGGCGCACGCCTGTGGGAGCATCAATTGCACCCATGGCCACGGATATCTGGTCTTCGCCATTGTGCGCCCAGAACAGGAAGGCCCCGCAGGTTCCGCAAAATCCGCGCCGGGCGGTTTCGCTGGCATTGTACCAGCGCAGCGTACCCTCTGAAGTGAACCGCAGCTGCGTCTTGTCTATTCCGGTTGATGACCAGCAATGGCCCGACTGCTTGCGACACTGCCCGCAATGGCAGACCGAAGGTGGCGCAAGATCTCCGTCGATCTCGAATGCGACGCCGCGACAGTTGCAGGATCCGGTATGCATGGCTATCCCCGTGTTTGTGGTGTGGCGCTGGCTCCGAGAAGCGCGCCGTAGATGATGAAACAGACCGCCATGACCCGGCGCACCCAGACATTGAACACAGCACCCAGTGCCGCGCGCCCAAGGACCGCGCCCAAGGTCGTGAACCCGGTATAGCTGAGCGCGGTGATGATCAACGCCGTCGGCATGATCACCCACATTTGCTGCATGATCGGTACATCCGGCTGCACAAACTGGGAAAACGCTGCGAGATAGCCCGCGACGCTCTTGGGATTGATTACCGCGATCGCCAAGGCGTGCAGGTAGATGTGCCGCGCCGGACGCTCTTCGGCCTGCACCGGAATGGTCGCCCGCATCCAGCCGCGAATTCCCAGCCAGATCAGGAACCCGGCACCGGCCAATTTGGCGACAAAAAAGCCCGTCGGTGACGCGACGATCAAAGCCGTCACGCCCAAAGCGGACAGGATCAGGAACAGGCTGGCCTGGGTCAGGATCGCCAGCACACCGATCATCGCGCGCGCAAACGGCAGGTTCATGCCATTGGTGATGCAATTCACTGCGTTCGGCCCCGGCGTGGTCACAAAAACCACCCAGAACAGCGCAAATATGGTCCAGCCTTCGAAACTCATGGCGTCAATACACCGGCGGGGCGATCACCCAGATCGCGACCGCTGGGTCATCATAGGGATTGATCCACTCAAACGGCTCGCCCCGGATGCGGAAACTGTCGCCGGGATCGATGGTGAAATGCCGCCCCGAGATCACCAAATCCAGCTTGCCGGACACGAGATACCCAACCTCCTGCGTCGCCCGGGTCACGACCTCGCCAATGCGCGAATGTGGCTCGAATGTCGAATGCACCATTTCGAAATCATCGGTCAGATCCGGTGACAGCAATTCCTCGACCAGACCTGCCGGGCTGGATCCGATCGGGCGCCGCGCGCCTGTGCGAACGATATAGCCCGATTCATCCGCAGGTGCCGGGGCATGAGCAAACAGCATCGACACCGGCACGCCAAGCCGCGCCGCGATATGGCGCAGATCGGTTACCGAGGGGTCCGACAGATCGCGCTCGACCTGCGATAGCCAGCCCACCGATCGGCCCAGTGACTCGGCCAGTTCAGCTAGCGTGATGCCGCGCACCTTGCGCAAGGCCCGCAGGTCGGCACCCAATGTCTGTGGACGTGTTGTGTCGGATTGAAGCATCATCTGGCCGTGAAAAAGATATCTACTTTTTCACGCTGCGCCGAGTCGATGAAAAACGCAACACAAATTTCATGCGTTCAGTTGATCAACCGCCAATTGGCCAAAAACCGAAACAAGGATCCCGTTCAATTCAAGCGCATCCTCCTGCGAAAACGCATCAGGCTGATCGCTGTCGATATCGAACACGCCGATCAGCTTGCCATCACGACCTTTCACCGGAATCACCAGTTCCGACCGGGTTGATGCGGCACAGGCGATATGGCCGGGAAACGCATCCACATCCGCCACCACCTGAACCTGCCCGCTGCGCGCCGCTGCACCGCAAACGCCTCGGGAAAATGGAATCACAAGGCAGCCATGCTCGCCCTGATAGGGCCCGATCTTCAGCAACTCCGGCGCAACGACCCGATAAAACCCGGTCCAGTCGAATCGGGCGTCGGCATGGTGCACCTCGCAGGCGACGGTTGCCATGAGCGCGATCTCATCGGTTTCCCCGTCTGTCAGAGCGTCGATTGTCTGCGCGAGCGTCTTGTAATCCAGTGACATGTCCGTTCGATACCCCACCAATCATGCCGCCCGATGCAGCCGCCCACGGGCGATAATGTCAAGCCGGTGCTGTTGCGCAAGGGCACTCAAATTTTCGCAAATGCAACCCGGACGCTGTTGCCCGCAGCCCGGAGTGGTATAGCTGCGCACATGGCAAAGGCAGCGAGCAAGAAAAAGGCGAAGAGCAAGAAGGCGGGTGGTCTGCGGACTGCGCTGGCACAGGTGCGCACGCGCCCCATGGCGCTTTTGCGGTTCCTGTTGGTACGTGGTTTGTTCGTTGTCGTCGGTCTTTGTTTGCTGCTGGTGCTTCTGTTTTCCTTTGTGAACCCGCCAACCACCCAAACCATGTGGTCCGAAGGGCGCAGGCTCGGCAAACCCGTCAAACAGGACTGGGTGTCGATTGAAGACATCGCCCCTGTCATGGCCCGTTCCGCCGTGGCTGCCGAAGACGCGAATTTCTGTCTGCATTGGGGGTTTGACGTGACCGCGATTCGGGCCGCGATCTCCGAGGGCAATCAGCGCGGCGGCTCGACCATCTCGCAGCAAGTGGTCAAGAATGTGTTCCTCTGGCAAGGGCGCAGCTGGCTGCGCAAGGCGCTGGAAGCGGGAATCACCCCGGTGGTGGAAGCGGTCTGGTCCAAGAAGCGCATTCTTGAAGTCTATCTGAACGTGGCCGAGCTGGATGAAGGCGTGTTTGGGGTTGGCGCGGCGGCGGGGCACTATTTTGGCGTGTCCTCTGCAAGGCTGAGCGCGACACAATCCGCACGTCTGGCGGCGGTTTTGCCCTCTCCCAAAACCCGCTCTGCGGGCAAACCATCGGCCAGAGTGCGCAAACGCGCGGCTCAGATCGTTGACGGTGCGGCCACCATCCGCGCAGATGGGCGCGCGGGCTGTTTCGAGGATTGAAAATCCCGACGCGGCGGGGCATTGAAGTGAAAACCCCAGTTCATCGCTTGGATTCTCATGGCCCGCCTGTTTCACGTTCCTCTGTCCCCGTTCTGCCGCAAAGTCCGTCTGTCGCTGGCCGAAAAGAAAATTGAGGTTGAGCTGGTCGAAGAACGTTATTGGGAGGGAGACGCAGACTTTCTGCGCCGCAACCCTGCCGCCAAGGTGCCGGTGTTGAAGCTGGACGGCCGCATGATGGCCGAAAGCGCCGCGATTTGCGAATACCTCGAGGAAACCCGCCCCGATCCGTCGCTGTTGCCGAAGACGCCGGAGGACCGCTATGAGGTTCGCCGCCTCGTTGGGTGGTTTGACGACAAGTTTCACCACGAAGTAACGGCAAAACTGCTGTATGAGCGGATCAACAAGAAGGTCACCGGTCAGGGGTATCCTGACAGCCGCAACGTTAAAGATGGCGCACGCGCGATCAAGTATCACCTGGACTACATGACCTGGCTTCTGGATCATCGCCGCTGGCTGGCCGGAGACGTGATGACGCTCGCGGATTTCGCGGCGGCTGCGCACCTGTCATCACTGGACTACATATCCGACGTCGACTGGAACCGGTCCTCCGTGGTCAAGGATTGGTACGCCAAGATCAAGTCGCGCCCGGCGTTTCGATCAATCCTCGTTGATCAGGTTTCCGGGTTCCGGCCGCCGCCGCATTATGCCGATCTGGATTTCTGAACCGGCGGGAAAGCGGGGGCCGCTTGCCCCTGCCGGCGCGCCGCACCGGCGGTCAACAATGCCTGTCACCGGAAATGCGCCATGACTTCGCTCAAAGACAAGTTGGTCGCACAGGCGCTGGCCGAGGGCTTTGTATCCTGCCGGGTTTGCCGTCCCTGGGACGTGCCGGAGGTGCCGGGACGATTGGCGCGCTTTGTCGAGGCGGGCTATCATGGGCAAATGGGCTGGATGGCGGACCGCATGCACTGGCGCGGCAATCCGGCGGCGCTGTGGCCCGAGGCGCAATCCGTGATCATGCTGGCGGAAAGCTATACGCCGGATGAGGACCCGATGGCGGTGATCGGCCAGCCCGACCGGGGCGCGATCTCGGTCTATGCCCGCAATCGCGACTATCACGACATGGTCAAGAAACGCCTGAAACGGCTGGCTCGCTGGCTAATCGCAGAGAGCGGCGGCGAGGTGAAGGTTTTCGTAGATACCGCCCCGGTGCCGGAAAAGGCACTGGGAGAGGCTGCGGGATTGGGCTGGCAAGGCAAGCACACCAACCTGGTGAGCCGAGATTGGGGCAACTGGGCGTTTCTGGGGTCTGTCTTTACAACGCTCGATCTGCCTGCGGACGAACCGGACATTGATCATTGCGGATCGTGCCGCGCATGCCTTGACGCCTGCCCGACCGATGCCTTTCCAGCGCCTTACCAGTTGGACGCCCGGCGCTGCATTTCCTATCTGACCATAGAGCATCATGGCCCAGTCGATGAAGAACTTCGCAGCCTGATGGGCAACCGCATCTATGGCTGCGACGATTGTCTGGCCGTCTGCCCGTGGAACAAGTTCGCCGTTGCCGCGAGCGACATCCGCTATGCGGCCCGTCCCGAGTTGACGGCGCCCCGTCTGGCCGAACTTGCGGTATTGGATGATGCGGAGTTTCGCGCGATGTTCTCGGGTTCTCCGATCAAGCGGATCGGGCGGGATCGGTTCGTGCGAAATGTGCTCTATGCGATCGGCAACTCCGGCGAACCCGCTTTGCGGGCCGTGGCCCAGATGCTTGCCGATGATCCCGATCCCGCGGTTGCAGATGCAGCACGATGGGCAACGCAGCAATTGGGCCCATGATCACTTCTTGCTGGACGTGGCAGGTACAATCACTAGACCGGGTGGCGTGAGTTTCAAAGGAGGCCCGGATGGCGGTGCTGCTGGGGGTGGATACGGGTGGCACCTATACCGATGCGGTGCTGCTGCGGGACGAGACCGACGTGATCGCAAGCGCCAAGGCGCTGACGACGCGCAGCGATCTGGCGATCGGCATCGGCGCGGCGATTCGGGCCGTGCTGGAACAATCCGGCGTGAAGCCAACGGATATTTCGCTGGCGTCGCTATCCACGACCCTCGCCACCAACGCGTTGGTTGAAGGGCAAGGCGAGCGCGTGGCCTTGGTGTTTGTCGGGTTTCGCCCGTCTGATCTGGAGCAGCATGGGCTGCGTCATGCACTCAAGGGCGATCCGGTCGCGGCGCTGGCTGGCGGTCACACCCACGCCGGCGGCGAGGCGGCGCCGCTCGATATCCCCGGCCTTATGGCGTTTCTAGATGCGCACGCAAGCGGCGTCAGCGGCTATGCGGTTGCCTCGCAGTTCGCGACCCGCAATCCCGCGCACGAGCTTGAGGTGGCGCGTATCATCACCGGGCGCACAGGCGCACCGGTCACCTGTTCGCATCACTTGTCGGCCAAGCTGAACGGCCCCAAGCGCGCTGTTACGGCCGTCTTGAACGCGCGTTTGATCGGAATGATCGACCGCCTGATCGGGCAGGCGCAGGATGTTCTGGCCGACCTCGGAATTGACGCTCCGATGATGGTTGTGCGGGGCGACGGGGCGCTGATGTCTGCTCAACAGGCACGCGAACGCCCCATAGAGACCATTCTCAGCGGGCCTGCCGCATCGATTGTCGGTGCACGCTGGCTGACCGGTGCGGACGAGGCATTGGTTTCAGATATCGGAGGCACGACCACGGATGTCGCGGTGTTGCGCGATGGCAAACCCGCGATTGACCCGCATGGTGCCCGCGTCGGCAGCTTTCGCACCATGGTCGAAGCGGTGGCGATGCGCACCACCGGGCTCGGCGGCGACAGCCAGGTCCATGTGCAGGCCCAGGGACTGGCAGGCGGTGTTTTCCTCGGCCCGCGCCGGGTCGTTCCCATATCGCTGATCGGGCAAGAGGCTCCGGAGGTCGTCCACACCGCACTGGATGCGCAACTGCGCAATGTCACCACTGGCGAGCATGACGGCAGGTTCGTACGTGCCCTGCTCGGGATGCCAAAGGGCGAAATGGCCCGCCGCGAAACGGACTTGCTGGAACGGATCGGTGATCGGGTGCAACCTCTGGGGCAGATCTTGCGCAGCCGGATGGAAAACGGCGCATTGGGCCGGCTGGTGGATCGCGGTCTTGTCCAGATCGCCGGGGTCACGCCATCGGATGCCAGCCATGTGCTCGGTACGCTCAACGCATGGGACAGTGCAGCCGCGGACAAGGCACTGACGCTCTTGGCGCGGCGCAGGACCGGGTCGGGTGACATGCTCGCCGCGACCGCCACGGACCTTGCGCGCATGATTGTTGATCAACTGACTGAACAGACAGTGTTCACCTTGCTGGAAACCGCCTTTGCCGAGGAAACGTCGGATTTCGACCTGCCGCCGGACCTGCTGGCCCGGCATATCCTGTTGAAAAAGGGACTTGCAGGACATCGCGGGTTGCTGGCGCTGGACGCAGCGCTGAATGTGGATGTTGTCGGTCTCGGTGCCTCTGCGCCCAGCTATTATCCGGCGGTCGGCGACCGCCTGCACTGCCGGATGATCCTGCCGCACCATGCAGGTGTTGCAAATGCCATTGGTGCGGTCGTTGGTCGCATCACGATGCGCCACAGCGGCACCGTCACCTCGCCCAGCGAAGGCAGGTTTCGGGTGCATCTGGAAACCGGCCCGGAGGATTTCGCGGCCGCCTCCGACGCGATGGCGCGGCTGGAACAGGTGTTGCGCACGACTGCCAGACAGGCCGCGCTTGCCGCCGGGGCCGCAGGGCTTCAGATCGCGGTCGAGAGGGACATCAAGACCGCCCGCGCCGAGGCGCGGGAAGTCTTTATCGAGGCGACCCTGACGGTTGAAGCGAGCGGGCGGCCTCGAAACGCCTCGGGCTAGGACGCCTTGGCGCGCTTGGGCAACACCCAATCCGGGCGCACGAAATGACAAGTATAGCCGTTGGGAATGCGCTCCAGATAATCCTGATGCTCGGGCTCCGCCTCCCAGAATGCGCCCGCCGGTTCCACCTCGGTCACGACCTTGCCCGGCCAGAGACCGGACGCTTCGACATCGGCAATGGTATCAATCGCAGTCTGCCTCTGCGCCTCGTCCACATAGTAGATCGCCGACCGATAGCTCAACCCGCGATCGTTGCCCTGCTGGTTGAGCGTGGTGGGGTCATGGATCTGAAAGAACAGTTCCAGCAACTCGCGATAGCTGATCTGTGCCGGATCAAAGTGGATCTCGATCCCTTCCGCATGCGTCCCGTGATTGCGATAGGTCGCATTGGGCACATCGCCGCCGGTGTAACCCACGCGGGTCTCGACGACGCCGGGTCTCCTGCGGATCAGATCCTGCATTCCCCAGAAACATCCACCAGCCAATACTGCGCGTTCGGTCATGCCACGTCCTCCACCTGATCCAGATAGGTACCATACCCCTGGGCTTCCATCTCGTCACGATGGATGAAGCGAAGGCTGGCCGAATTGATGCAATATCGCATGCCGCCCCGGTCACGCGGCCCGTCGGGAAACACGTGGCCCAGGTGGCTGTCGCCATGGCTGCTGCGTACTTCGGTGCGAATCATGCCCAGCGAGCGATCCTCGATTTCGTTGATCAGCGCCGGTTCGATCGCCTTGGTAAAACTGGGCCAGCCACAACCGGATTCATACTTGTCCGACGAGGCAAACAGCGGCTCGCCCGACACGATATCGACATAAATTCCCGGTTCCTTGTTGTGTAGCAGCGCGCCGGTGCCGGGGCGTTCGGTTCCGCTCTCCTGGGTGACGTGAAACTCCTCGGGGCTTAGCGCGGCGATACGGTCCGGGTCTTTGGAATAATTCGGCATGTTGGTCCTCCGCCTTGTGGTTCGAAACAATAAATGGTCTGGCGCGGCGGAATGCAAAGGATTGTTTCATCCCGCTCGCGCGGACGTGCTATTGTTGATCTGACACGCCCCCTGCGACGTAGTCTTCACATGCTTGGAGGACGACATGAAACACCTGATTCTCGCAATATTGTTCGCGGTCATTGCCCAGGCCGGGATGGCGCGTGGCGTGAGCGGAACTTTTTCATCCATCGACGGAGGCTCGCTGAGCATCGAGGATTGGCGCGGTCAGCCCGTCCTTGTCGTGAACACAGCGTCACAATGCGGTTTTACCGGCCAGTACACAGACCTTCAAATCCTCTATGATCAGTACCGCGATCAGGGCCTGGTCGTGCTGGCCGTGCCGTCAGACGATTTCAACCAAGAGCTCGCGACAGCCTCCGAAGTAAAGGAGTTTTGCGAACTGAACTACGATCTGGATCTCCCGATGACCGATATCAGCAACGTTAAGGGCGCCAATGCGCATCCCTTTTACAAGGCTGTTCGGAAAGAGTCCGGGTTCGAACCAACGTGGAATTTCAACAAGGTTCTGATCGCGCCAGACGGAAGCGTCCTTGCAACATGGGGTTCCACCGTCAAACCCACCTCCCGCAAGATCAAACGGGAAATCGAGGCTTTGCTCAACTAGCGGCGGGCGGCCGCCAGGTCGGACTGCCCGTAAGTCCGCCGCTTGGCCAAGCCCATTTTCGGCCCGTATCTTTCAATCGGTGCTCTCCCCACCTATTCTCTTGGTAGGAAACGGGGGTAGGTCCGATGCCACAGCACCAAACCATACAGCTTCAGGTGTCCGGCCTGTCTTGCGCGTCTTGCGTCGGCCGGGCGCAGCGTGCATTGCAATCCGCACCCGGAGTGGTCACCGCCACGGTCAATCTGGCGACGGAAACCGCGACAGTCGACTTTGACACGACAATCGGTTCGCCAATCCAGATCGCTGATGTTGTCACCAAGGCGGGCTATCCGGCCCGGCCAAAGACGCCTGATGCTGCCCCCCAAGACAAGTCCGAAGACATCGCGCGGCTCAGGCGCATGACGGTGATTGCGGCGCTGCTGGCTCTGCCGGTCTTTCTGCTTGAGATGGGCTCGCACCTGGTGCCGGGCATTCACCAGCTGATTGCCCAGACCATTGGCACCCAGAACAGCCATATTCTCCAGTTCCTGCTCACGACGGCGGTCCTCTTCGGCCCCGGGTTTCAGTTCTTTGCCAAAGGACTTCCGGCCCTGCTGCGGCGCGTGCCGGACATGAATTCACTTGTGGCGATCGGGACGCTTGCGGCCTACGGGTTCTCGGTCGTGGCAACATTTGCGCCGGGCCTGTTGCCCGCCGGAACGGCCAATGTCTATTTCGAGGCCGCCGCCGTCATTGTCGTTCTCATCCTCTTGGGCCGCTATCTGGAGGCGCGCGCCAAAGGGCGCACCGGTGACGCGATCCGCCGGCTGATCAAACTGCGCAGCGGGGTCGCCCGTGTCGAAAGAACGGATCAGACAGTCGACCTGCCAATCGAAGAGATCGCCGTCGGGGATATCATTCAGGTGCGCCCAGGCGAACGTGTTGCAGTGGATGGTGTGGTGCTGTCCGGCACCTCCTTTGTGAATGAGAGCATGATCACCGGTGAGCCGATCCCGGTTCCCAAAGCTGTCGACGACACGGTGATCGGTGGCACGATCAATTCCACCGGGGCATTCCGCTTTCGCGCCGCGCGGGTTGGGGCGGATACCATGCTCGCCCGGATCATCGCGATGGTCGAACAGGCACAGGCCGCGAAGCTGCCCATTCAGGGTGTGGTTGACCGCATCACCACATGGTTCGTGCCTGCGGTGATGGTGGTCGCCGTGGCCACGATATTGTTGTGGCTCGCCTTTGGTCCTGCCCCTGCGCTGCCTTACGCGCTGGTTGCCGGGGTTTCGGTGCTGATCATCGCTTGCCCCTGCGCGATGGGTCTGGCGACGCCGACTTCGATCATGGTGGGGACCGGGCGCGCCGCAGAGTTGGGTGTGTTCTTTCGCAAGGGCGACGCCTTGCAACTGCTGCAAGAGGTGAACGTGGTCGCGCTCGACAAGACCGGGACGCTGACGCAAGGCCGTCCCGCGATGACCGACCTTGTCACCGCCGAGGGGTTCGACAAGCACCGTGTGCTTGGCTTGATTGCCACCGTCGAAGCCCTCTCGGAACACCCGATCGCCAATGCGGTATCGCGCGCGGCGGCCGAGGCCGGTCTGTCGTTAGGCGAAGCCACGGAGTTTGAATCGATCACCGGGTTGGGGGCGCAAGCGCGCGTTGACGGCCACCGGGTTCTGATCGGATCAGACCAGTTCATGGCCCGCCACGGGATCGAGCTTGGCGATCTGGCGGACACGGGCGCGACGCTGGCGCAGCGCGGACGCACGCCACTCTATGCCGCCATTGACGACCGTGCCGCGGCGGTTATCGGCGTGTCGGATCCGATCAAGCCAACCACACCCGTGGCGATCAAGGCCTTTCATGACATGGGGCTGAAGGTCGCGATGATCTCGGGCGACAACCAGACGACTGCCCAGGCCATCGCGGACGAGTTGAGAATTGATACCGTTATCGCCGGAGTTCTGCCGGACGGAAAGGTTGCCGCACTCACCGAATTGCGAGCAGGCGGCAAGCTGGCGTTTGTCGGTGACGGGATCAACGACGCCCCCGCCCTGGCATCGGCAGACGTGGGCATTGCCGTCGGCAGCGGAACCGATGTCGCAATCGAGGCCGCAGATGTGGTGTTGATCTCGGGCGATCTTACCGGCGTGGCCCATGCCTTTGACATTTCGTCGAAAACCATGCGCAATATTCACCAGAACCTGTTCTGGGCATTCGGGTACAACGTGCTGTTGATCCCGGTTGCAGCGGGGGTTTTCTATCCCATGTTCGGGCTGATGCTGTCTCCCGTTCTGGCCGCCGGAGCAATGGCGATGTCGTCGGTGTTCGTGGTGACGAACGCGCTGCGGCTGCGCCATGCCAAACCCGCAAGCTTCGCGCCCGCAGCCGACAAACAGGTACAGTCCGGAATGGTGGAAGCCGCATCGATCTGAACTGGCTGCCACGGCCGTTGACCTTGATCACTGAATAGGAAATCCCGCTTCGACGGCGCCTTGATATCGCCCAACGCCCTATCAAACAGAAATCGGCCCGCAATCATATGATTGCGGGCCGACCTTGGGAAAATCAGGCGTAGTGCGCCTTAGAAGCGGTAGGATGTTCTCAGGTAGATCGTGCTGAGGTCGACATCGCCACCACCGGATCCGATACCGTCAAAGCTCTGATAGAGGTACTCGGCACCGACTGTCCAGTTGTCATCAACCCACCAGTCATACCCGAAACCGATCGCGTAGCCATCGCTGCTTCCGTCAAAGAAGTCGCCGACACCATTCAGGTCGGTATAGGCGTAGCCGAGGCTGCCGTAGAGCATGCCGTTGCCCAATTCATAGCCACCGATCACGTTCAGGCGGGCAATCCCGTCGAAGGTCGCGGATTGGTTGGTGTCTGCGTTGTTGATCGTGATGTTGGCCCAGTCGTACTGGAATTCCGGTCCGACATACCAACCATTGCCCACGGCCCAGAGATAGCCGCCAGAGATACCGCCGATGACGCTGTCACTGTCGAAATCGGTGAGAGTATCGACAGCACTGCCGAGGTCGAAATCGCCGTAGGCGTAACCCAGTTGAACACCGAGGTATCCGCCAGCGAAATCACCCGCCTGTGCCGGTGCCGTGGCCAGCGCTGCGGTCGCGGCCGAAGCGAAAAGAAGAGCAGTAGTCGTACGTTTGATCATCATACTTCTCCATTGGAACGATTGTGTATTGCCGCAAGGCACCAGCTCATTTCCGCGTCCCGGAAACGACCTGTTTGATGCGTAGTTAAGATCACCTTAACGCATTTCAAGTGACAGTTCCACAACCGGTAGTAATTCGCAAACGCACCACGCGGCTGTGGCCAAATATCCACACCTGCAGCGAGGTCGTGCACAAATGCGCCGCATAAGGCGATCAGCCAAGGGCGTTCCTATCGACACCGAACGTGGTGTGTATACGCATATTTTCTGGGCTTTTTTCAGCCGCTGTCCTAGCCTCGGCAACACATGTGAGAACGGAGGCCAAATGAAAATCGCAACTATGGCAACCGGCGGGATCGGTGGGTTTCTGGCTGTTCGTCTGACACAGGCCGGACACCAGGTCGCGACAATAGCGCGCGGCGCGCATCTTGAGGCCATTCGCGAACGTGGCCTTACATTGAATGGACCGGATGAAGGCGATGATTCTGTGACTGTGACGCCCTGGGTCGCGACGGATATCCCGGAGCAGGTCGGGCCGGTTGATGCAGTCATCTTTGGCGTAAAGGGCGACGCGCTGGAGAGCGCAGCAAAGGCCTGTTTGCCGATGATCGGGCCGGATACGGTGGTTGTGCCGTTCCTGAATGGCGTCGAAGCCTCCAACCGCTTGCTTGCCATTCTGCCCGAGGCCTGTGTTGCCAATGGGGTTGCCCATGTTTCAACCACCATCGCCGAACCGGGCATCATCGATCAGGTCGGCACCTTCAACCGCTTTGTCTTTGCCGAGCGTGACAACCGCCCGTCGGCGCGCATTGATGCCCTGCGCAGCGCGATCAATGCGGCAGGGTCATCGGCGCCTGCAACCGATGACGTCGATCGCGATCTCTGGATGAAGTTCATTATGTTCTCGGGCGCGTCCGGGATCACCGCCGCCGCGCGCTGCATCATCGGCGACATTCTGGACAATCCGCCACTGGGTAATCTGTTCCGCGCTGTCGTTGCGGAAACGACGGCTCTGGGGCGGGCCAGGGGCATCTCGTTGCCGACGACCATCGAAGACGACACATGGGCCATCGTGCAGAACCTGCCACGCGACATGCGCGCCTCGACCGCGATTGACCTCGAGGCGGGACGGCCGCTGGAGATCGAGTGGATCTCTGGGGCGGTGCGACGGCTGGCGCAGGACTCCGACGTGCCCGCTCCGATCAACGCGGCGCTCTATGCGCTGCTGTTGCCGCACAGGTCCGGCCAAGGGGGCTGAGGGGCGCTGCCCCTCAGGCTCCCCGGAGTATTTTCCCAAAGATGAAGAGGCTTGAAACACAGCCAGATCAGGCCTCGGGCTGACCCAGCTTTACAACGTTGTCCGGCTCGGCCGCGATCTCTTCGAAATCGAAATTGTCCAGCCTCTGCGCCCGGCGTCCGGCCTTGTCAGCGCTGATCTTGATATCGGAAATATCCTTGGCCGCCTGCCCGAAATGCCGGTCGAGATTGCCGACCCGTTCGCCGAGCCGATCGACATCCTTGTGCAACAGGCCCAACTCCCTGCGGATGGCACCCGCCTGTTCGCGCATCCGCGCATCCTTGAGGATCGCGCGCATGGTATTGAGCGTCGCCATACAGGTGGTCGGAGAGACGATCCACACCCGCGCCGCAAACCCCTCGCGCACCAGTTCCGGGAAATTCGCGTGGAGTTCCGCATAGACAGCCTCGGACGGCAGGAACATCAGCGCGCCATCCGCCGTCTCGCCCTCGAGGATGTAGCGTTCGGATATCGCCTTGATATGAGTGCGCACTGACGTGCGCATGAACCGCCCTGCCTCTGTCACCTGGGCGGGTGTATCCGCCGCGCGCAGCGCCTCGTAGGCTTCGAGAGGGAACTTGCTGTCGATGACGATCGGCCCCGGCGGATTGGGCAACCGGACCAGGCAATCCGCGCGCTTTCCGTTGCTCAGCGTCGCTTGCAGGTCATAGCTGTCCTTGGGCAACGCCTTGGACACGATATCGTTGAGCTGGATTTCACCAAATGCGCCGCGCGTCTGCTTGTTGCTGAGAATGTCCTGCAGGGACAGTACATCACCCGACAGCTTGGTGATATTGTCCTGCGCCTTGTCGATGGTTGCCAACCGCTCCTGCAACTGCGTCAACGAGGTCGCGGTCTGCTTGGACGTGCCGTGCAGGGTTTCCTTCATCCGCTCCTGCATCTCGGTCAACGCGCGATTCTGGCGCATCATGTTGTCCGCCAAACGGTCGTTCATGTGTTGCTGCACATCCGACAGGCGGCTTTCGACGGTCTGGATCATCTGCACCTGCGCATTGGCCTGGGTTTCGGACACGTGCTGCAAGCCGCCGCGCATCTGCTCTTGCCCCTGCCCCAGTTGCTGCACGCTCTGACCGAGGAGACCCAGTTGCCGCGCCAGAGGTTCTGCCATCCGCGCGGACCGCGCCGAGGCGCGCACCGCGAGCACCAGCAGGATCAGCACCAGCAGGATCAGCACCGCCGCGCCAAGAACGGCCAGAACCTGTGGGTCATCCAGCGCGTAGGTGAATTCGCCGATCTGTATCATGTGCGGCCGAACAGCCGCTCAATGTCGGTCAGTTTCAATTCCACGTAGGTCGGCCGCCCGTGGTTGCATTGCCCGGAATGCGGCGTCGCCTCCATCTCGCGCAAGAGCGCGTTCATCTCTTCGGCCCGCATCCGCCGGCCGGACCGGACCGACCCGTGGCAGGCCACCCGCGACAGGATTGCCTCGATCCGCGCCTGTACGGTCTGGCTGGTATCGAGATCGGTGAGTTCGTCGACAATATCGCGGATCATCGCAGCCGCATCGACCGTGCCCAGTATTGCCGGGGTTTCGCGAACCGCGATGGCACCACCGCCAAAGGGTTCGATGGTCAAGCCAAGCCGCGCCAAATCCTCGGCCATCTCGAGCAACCGGGCGCAGTCCGCGTCTGACAGTTCGACAATCTCAGGGATCAGCAGCGCTTGTGCCGCCACGCCGTTCTCCGCCATCTGCGCCTTGAGCTTTTCATAAACCAGACGCTCATGCGCAGCGTGTTGATCGACAATGACCATGCCCGTGGCGGTCTGGGCGATGATGTAATTCTCGTGCACCTGCCCGCGTGCAGCCCCGAGTGGCAGGGCCTCGGCCTCTGGTTCGGTCTCGGGCACGGTGTCGACGACACGACCGCTGAAACTGTCGGCCATCTCGGCAAAACCCGGTGCCTGCGCGGCATAGGCCGCGTGGCGCGCGCCCATCGACGGGCGGTCCATCTGGTAGACGCGCGCGCCGGGTGACTCGGGCGTCATGGCGCCCAGCGTCGCGTGCGCCACGGTGGTCGACGCGCGATGCCCCGCTTCGGCAAGTGCATGGCGCAGCGCCGACACGATCAACCCGCGCGGGATGCCTGCATCGCGAAACCGGACTTCGGATTTGGCCGGGTGGACGTTCACGTCAACCAGCGTCGGATCGCAATCCAGAAACAGCGCCGCAACCGGATGCCGGTCCCGGCTCAGGAAATCGAAATAGGCGGCGCGCAATGCGCCCCCAAGCATCTTGTCGCGCACCGGACGGCCATTGACAAAGACATACTGCGCCACCGCCGCGCCGCGCGAATAGGTTGGCAGGGCGGCGTATCCAAACAGGCGGATATCTTCGCGCGTGGCATCAATCCGCAAGGCGTTCTCGGCAAATTCACGGCCCAGAACGCGAGCCAGCCGCCCGTGCAATGCGTCAAACAGATCGCCGGTTTCCGGGTCGGCGCGGAACACCGTGCGTGCGTCACCACCGCCGGACACATCGCGCAGGGTGAACCCGACAGACGGCTCGGCCATCGCCAGACGTTTGACGACATCGGTGATCGCCTGCGCCTCGGCCCGGTCGGTGCGCATGAATTTCAGCCGCGCGGGCGTGGCATAAAAGAGGTCACGCAACTCGACGACCGTGCCGGTATTCAGCGCTGCCGGCCGCACCGCACCCATGTCGCCACCCGCGACACGAATGCTGGCCGCCTCCAGGCCTGCCACCCGGCTGGTGATGGTCAGCCGCCCCACTGCCCCCAAAGACGGCAGCGCCTCGCCGCGAAACCCGAAGGTATGGATATGCAGCAGGTCGGACCCATCGATCTTGGAGGTGGCATGGCGCGACAGCGCCAGTTCCAGATCATCCGGCGCGATACCACAGCCATCATCCGTCACCCTGATCAGCGTCTTGCCGCCATCGGCAATGTCGACCCCGATGCGCAACGCACCCGCATCAATCGCGTTTTCGACCAGTTCCTTGACCGCCGAGGCCGGGCGCTCGACAACTTCGCCGGCCGCGATGCGATTGATCGCCGCTTCGTCAAGTTGCCGGATCACCGGAGGCTTTTCGCCGATATTGGGGTTGGTTTGCACCATGCCCCTATACCTAGCATGACGTGCAACGATTCTGCCACCGGAATGATGCGCAATCCTGCGTCCGTTCGTTGACAAATCCGCAGCACCCGGCAAAGGCTGCACCACAGGCAAGGGCGAGGGCAGAGATGAGCGGGCAGTGGGAATTCTGGATCGACCGGGGCGGCACCTTTACCGATGTGGTGGCACGCAAGCCTGATGGCACACTCGTCACACACAAGCTACTCTCGGAAAACCCGGAGCGCTATGCCGATGCCGCCGTTCAGGGCATTCGGGACATGATGGAGATCGATGGCGCGTTTCCGGACGGCGCTATCGGCGCGGTCAAGATGGGCACGACCGTTGCAACCAACGCGCTATTGGAACGCAAGGGCGAAGCGGTGCTTCTTCTGATCACCAAGGGGTTTCGCGACCTGCTTCAGATCGGTTACCAGACCCGGCCACGACTGTTCGATCTGCATATCGTCCGCCCGGAACTTCTCTATGACAGGGTTGCAGAGATGGACGAACGGCTGGACGCCGAAGGCAATGTGATCCGCCGCCTGGACGAGGACGCCGCAGGAGCCGCCTTGCAAACGGCCTATGATGCCGGTCTGCGCGCGGTCGCCATTGCCGGGCTTCATGCCTATCTGAACCCCGTGCACGAACAGCGCGTCGCAGAAATGGCCCGCGCGATTGGCTTTACCCAGATATCGACCAGTCACGAAGTCAGCAAGCTGGCCAAGCTGGTCGGGCGTGGTGATACGACGGTCGTTGACGCCTATCTGTCTCCGATCCTGCGCCGCTATGTGGATCAGGTCGCCGATGCGCTCGACATGGGGCGCGCCTGTGACCGGCTGCTGTTCATGCAGTCCAGCGGCGGCCTTACCGATGCGCGGCTGTTTCAGGGCAAGGATGCGATCCTTTCCGGACCAGCAGGCGGCATTGTCGGCATGGTCAAGACGGGCGAAGCGGCGGGCCATGACCACCTGATCGGCTTTGATATGGGCGGCACCTCGACCGATGTCAGCCACTATGCCGGCACCTTCGAGCGCTCCTTTGAAACCGAGGTCGCAGGCGTGCGCATGCGTGCGCCGATGATGGATATCCATACCGTTGCCGCCGGCGGTGGCTCAATCTGCAGCTTCTCCCAGGGGCGGTTTCAGGTCGGACCGGAAAGCGCCGGCGCGGATCCCGGCCCGGCCTGCTATCGGCGTGGCGGCCCGCTGACCGTGACCGATTGCAATGTCATGTTGGGCAAGCTGAATCCCGATCACTTTCCCCATGTCTTTGGCCCTGACGGCGATCTGCCGCTGGATGCCGACACGGTCCGCGCCAGATTTGCGGCCCTCGCGCAGGACGTTGCCGATGAAACCGGCGAAGCGCCCCGCCTGCCCGAAGACATCGCCACCGGCTTTCTGCACATCGCGGTCGATAACATGGCCAACGCGATCAAGAAGATCAGCGTCCAGCGGGGGCATGATGTGACCGGATATGCGCTGCAGTGTTTCGGCGGTGCGGGTGGTCAGCATGCCTGCCTTGTTGCCGACGCTCTCGGCATGTCTCGGGTCTTCATCCATCCCTATGCCGGTGTCTTGTCGGCCTATGGCATGGGCCTTGCCGAAATCCGCGCCCTGCGCGAGGTACAGGTCGATGCGCCGCTCGCCGATATCGAAGCCGCCCGTGCCGCGCTAACGGCGATCGAAACCGACGCCACTGCCGAAGTCAGCGATCAGGGGGCGGCGCAAATCCGTACCGAATGCCGCGCGCATCTGCGCTATGATGGCTCGCATCAGGCTCTTGAGGTTCCGTTCGGCGACACCAACGCCATGCAGGCCGCGTTTGAAGACGCCCACAGGAGCCGGTTTGGTTTTATCTCACCCGACCGGGCGATCCTGTTTGAAATGGTCGCCGCCGAGGCAATCGGTGACACCGGACAGGCCCCGGCACCGGTGCCTTTTGGCGACGACCCCGCGCCGCGCGCGCACATTCCGTTTCATTGCGACGGCACGTGGCAGACCGTTCCGCTCTTTGGGCGCGAAACCCTTCCCCGCGACGTCCATATCAAAGGCCCCGCCGTCATTACAGAGGCAACGGGCACCAACATCGTCGAACCCGGCTGGGCCGCGCGGCTGGACGACATGGGCAACCTGATCCTGGATCGCACCAGCGCCAAGATCCATTCCCGCGCCGCCGGGACCGAGGCCGACCCGGTCCTGCTCGAAGTCATGGGCAACCTCTTCATGTCGGTTGCCGATCAGATGGGTGCAACGCTTGCCAACACGTCCTGGTCGGTCAACATCAAGGAGCGGCTCGATTTCTCCTGTGCGATCTTTGACGTGAATGGCGATCTGGTGGCCAATGCACCGCATGTGCCGGTGCATCTTGGCTCGATGTCCGACAGCGTCAAAACCGTGATGCGCGAGAATGCGGGCGATATTCACGAGGGCGACGCCTTCATGCTGAATTCGCCCTATAACGGCGGCACCCATCTGCCCGATGTCACGGTGATCACCCCGGTCTTTTCCAACGGCACAGCGGTTTTCTGGCTCGGCAGTCGTGGCCACCATGCCGATATCGGCGGCCGCACCCCCGGCAGCGCGCCGCCCGACAGCACCCATATCGACGAAGAAGGCGTCCTGATCGACAATGTACGCCTCGTTTCGCGGGGCACCTTTCAACGCAAGACAGCCGAACAGGTGCTCGGCTCTGGCCGCTACCCCTGCCGCAATATCGCGCAGAACATGGCCGATCTTCAGGCGCAGGTGGCGGCCAATGAAACCGGGCGGCAGGCGCTGCTCAAGGTGGCAGAACGCTATGGGCTGGATGTGGTGACCGCCTATATGGGCCACGTACAGGACAATGCCGAAGAAAGCGTGCGCCGCGTGCTGGGCAAGCTGCCCGGTGGTCGGTTCAGCTATCCGATGGATCACGGGGCCAAGATCGAAGTCGCGGTCACCGTGGACAGCGACGCTCGCGAGGCCGTGATCGACTTTACCGGCACCTCGCCGCAACACACGGGCAACTACAACGCACCGTTCTCGATCTGCCGGGCGGTGGTGCTCTATGTCTTCCGCACGCTGGTCGGAGAGAACATTCCTCTGAACGAGGGGTGCCTGCATCCGCTTAAGATCATCGCACCCGAAGGGTCGATGCTGAACCCGGCCTATCCGGCGGCAGTGATTGCGGGCAACACCGAGGTCAGCCAGGCAATGTGCAACGCGCTCTATGGGGCGCTACACGTGATTGCGGGCAGTCAGGCGACGATGAACAATTTTGTCTGGGGCAACGACGCGTTTCAGAATTACGAGACCATTGCCGGTGGCACCGGGGCCGGTCCGGGATTTGATGGCTGCGACGCGATCCAGACCCATATGACCAATACCCGGATGACTGATCCGGAAATATTGGAGAAACGTTTCCCAGTGCGGCTCGAAGAGTTCGGTATTCGCCACGGCTCGGGCGGCAGGGGACACTGGAGCGGCGGGAATGGCGCCACACGCCTGTTACGGTTCCTGTCGCCGGTCACCGTCACCACCCTGTGTTCGCACCGCGAAATCCCGCCATTTGGCGTCGATGGCGGCGCGCCCGGCGCGGTCGGGGTCAACTGGGCCGAAATGCCCGACGGCAGCCGCGTTGATCTCAAGGGCAACGACGAGATTGACCTGCCCGTAGATGCGAGGTTTGGCATGTTCACGCCCGGAGGCGGCGGCTGGGGCACATAGTGCTATACATTGCCCCACCAAAGGTCTAGGTGGCAGCGCTTGATCCCCGCGCGCGATCCCGCGCGTCCATGCTAGAGGCGGCCCCGTGAAACAAACTATCGCAGATGCGCTGAGCCAACAGGGCTATGACAGCCTGACTCAGGTTCAAGAGGCTGTGACCGACCCCGAACTCGGACATTCCGACCTGCTGGTCTCGGCGCAGACCGGATCGGGCAAGACGGTCGGCTTTGGCCTCGCGATCGCCGAAACCATTCTTGGTGCTGCGGATCGCTTTGACAACGCGGCCGCGCCTCTGGCCCTGATCATCGCCCCGACCCGCGAACTGGCGCTTCAGGTCAAACGCGAACTCGGCTGGCTCTATGCCAAGGCCGGGGCGCAACTGGCCTCTTGCGTCGGCGGGATGGACATGCGCGACGAACGCCGCACGCTTGCGCGCGGGGCACATATCGTCGTGGCCACGCCGGGCCGTCTGCGCGACCACATCATGCGGGGCAGCATCGACATGAACGCCCTGCGTGCCATCGTGCTGGACGAGGCGGATGAAATGCTCGACCTCGGCTTTCAGGACGATCTCGAATTCATCCTCGCCAGCGCGCCCGAATCCCGCCGCACCCTGATGTTCTCGGCCACCGTGCCGCGCGGCATTGCCAACCTTGCGGGCAAGTACCAGACCGATGCGGTTCGTATCTCCACGGCAGCGGAAACCCGACAACACGCGGATATCGAATACCGTGCTCTCTCTGTCGCCGCGCGCGATACCGAGAACGCGATCATCAACGTGCTGCGCTACTACGAAGCGCCCAACGCACTGGTCTTTGCCAATACGCGCGCAATGGTGAACCGGCTGACAACGCGGCTCTCCAATCGCGGCTTTTCCGTCGTGGCCCTGTCGGGCGAGCTGTCGCAAGCCGAACGCACCCACGCGCTGCAAGCCATGCGTGACGGACGTGCACGCATCTGTGTCGCCACCGATGTCGCCGCGCGCGGCATCGACCTGCCCAGCCTTGATCTTGTCGTTCATGCGGAACTGCCCAACAGCCATGAAACGCTGCTGCACCGCTCGGGCCGCACCGGGCGTGCCGGGCGCAAAGGCGTCAGCGCGCTGATCGTGCCCCCCGCCGCGCGCAAGAAATGTGAACGCCTGTTGCGCTTTGCCAAGCTGACCGCCGAATGGGGTGAAGCGCCCTCTGCCGACGAGGTGCGCGCGCGCGATGGCGACCGTATGCTGGCCGATCCGGTGTGGCAGGACGCCGTGGCTCCTTCTGACGCCGCGACGGCGTTGGTGGCCCGTTTCAGCGCCGAACAGATCGCCACCGCCTACGTCGCGCTCTATGAAAGCCGCCATTCCGCACCCGAAGAACTGTCCGCACCCGGCCCGGCCGGCAAACCCGAACCGCGCGCGCCCTTTGGGCCCAGCGTCTGGTTCTCGGTTTCGGGTGGCAAGAAGGCCGGCGTCGAAACCCGACGCCTGCTGCCCATCCTGTGCAAGGCCGGAGGCATCACCAAGGACGACATCGGGGCGATCCGCATTCAATACAACGAGAGCTACGTGGAAATCCGGTCGGCCAGCGCAGACAGCTTTGCCGCGACACTTGGCCCGAACATGACAGTCGAGGGCGATGCCAAAGTCACGCGTCTGGACAAGGCCCCGGATCTGGGCGGCTCGTCCCGCCCCGGCGGCAAATCGAGCGACCGCAAGCCCTACGGCGGCAAGCCGTCGGGCCACAAGCCCAAACCGCATCGCGGGGCGGCCCCGGTTGAGCCGACACCCACACCGACCCCTGCGCCAGCACCCGCGCCGACTCCTGCACCCGCACCGGCCAAGCCAGCCGCCAAGACGGATTCGACGCCGATCGACTGGAACGACGCCCCGACACCGCGCGTCAAAAAACCGAAGCCGACCGCAAAAGCCAAGGGCGCTGCGAAACCTGCAAGCCCGCCGCGTGACCCAAAGGCCAAGGACACCTCGCAACCCTACAGGCCTCATGGCAAACCGCTGGCAGGCAAACGCAAATCGCGCACAGCTGAGCCGGGCAAGGCACCGCCCGTCGGCAAGGCAAACAGCAAGAAGAACAAGGCCCGCGCGGCTGCGGCCAAGGCACGCGGCGGTGACAAGCCACCCAAGCGACGCGCGCCGAAATCGTAGAACTCTAGCCCTGCTGTGGCGCACCGCTGCGGTGGCGGCAGGGTCCGAACCGCGCCGTGAGCGCCAGGATCAGACCAGAAACCGTGGCGATCATCCCGGCCGCGCTGACCGCATCCTGCGCACCCAGCCAGAGCGGACCGTAGCCTGCTGCCACATAGCCGATCACCGCCGATGCAATGGCGAAGACCACGCTCCATGCCACCTGATGTTCGAGCCGATTGGTCATCAGCCGCGCGGCTGCAGGCGGGCAGATGAACATTGCAATCACGATGATCGAGCCGACCGCGTCAAACGCCGCAACCGCTGCGACAGCCGCCGTGATAACCAGCGCAAAGCTCAAAAGGTCGGTACGAATGCCCAGCGTCCGGGCAAAGCCCTCGTCAAAGGTCGAGAGCTTCAGCGACCGCCAGAACAGCAGCGTGAACACCGCCACACCCACAAGCGTTATCGCCATCCGTGGCAACTCTGCCGGCATTCCACGCAGCGCCTCGATATCCAGCAATGATCCCCACCCGGTGGCATCCAGCCAGATCAGGCTCTCCAGGTTGCCATACAGCGCATGTTCGACGTCCAGATGCACCGCCGATGTGTCTGATTGCTCGAGCAGCAGCACACCTGCCGCGAACATGCTGGTGAACACCACGCCCATCGCCGCGCCTGGCTCGATCCGGCCCAGACGGCGGATCAGCTCGATCAGGACGACGGCAATCACGGCCGCCCCCGCCGCGCCCAGCATCATTGGCCAGGCAGCAATCATCCCGGTCGCCAGAAACGCCACCACGATGCCCGGCAGCACCACATGGCTGATCGCATCTCCGATCAGCGCCTGGCGTCGCAACACCAGGAAGTTTCCCGGCAGCGCACAGGCAATCGCCGCAAAAATGCCGATCAGCAACGGCGGCAACGACAAGGGAACGAACTCTGCCCCGTTCATGCCGGCACCCCTTCCGGGCTGCCGATGGCCCTGTCGACCTCGGCGATCTGGTCGCGGGTCAAAACCGTTTCGATATCGCGCAGACCGTCATAGAGCGCCGCTGCGGCTTCATGCGCCTGATCCGACCGCACCACTTGCCAGCGCCGCTCGTCGCGCAATGCCTTGGCGGCGCGCGCACGGCCCATATCGGTCGCCACGCCGTCCGCACGCGCCAGCCCGGCGCGCCGGAGCAGGCGCAACGTCAGAGCTTCGTAAATCGGTTGACCCTGCGCCAGCGCCAACAGACCCTGGCGCAGGTGCACCCGCTTTTGAAACCGCAGATGCCGCAGCAACGCCGCCAGCGCACCGCGCCCCGGTGCCAGAAGCAGTGAAACCGTGAAACAGCCAAAGCTGACCAACACGATGATCGGACCCGTCGGCAGGTTCGGCGCCGACGCCGAGACCGCCGCCCCGACGAAGCCCGACAGCCCGCCGACGATACCGGCGAGCAGCACCACCTGGTCGCTGCGTTCGGTCCAGAACCGCGCGGTAACCGGGGGGATAATCAACAGTGCCACGATCAGGATCAGACCGACGATCTTGAGGCCGACCACCGTCACTGCCATCACCAGGCCCATCATCGCCAGATCAATGCGCGCCACCGGCAGCCCGCGCGCCTGCGCATATTCGGGATCAAACGCCACCAGCGTCATCGGTCGTCGCAGCAAGAGGATCAGCGCCAGCGTCACCGCCCCGCCAATGGCAATCACCATTGCATCGGCCCAGAGCATTCCGGCAGTGGAACCGAGCAGAAAGCCTTCGAGCCCTGCCTGCCGCCCCGACCCCATCGTCTGGATCACGGTCAAGAGCACAATGCCGAACCCAAAGAACACCGACAGAACCGCCCCGATGGCCGCGTCTTCGGCCAACCGCGTGTGTCGCACCAGCCAGCTGAGACACACAAGCCCGATCCAGGCCGAAATCGCAGACCCGAGAAGCAACCCCACCAGATTGCGTCCGTCGCCTCCCAGCATCACCATGACGATGAACGCAAGGCACACTCCGGGCAGCGTGGCATGGCTGATCGCGTCGCTGACCAGCGCGCGTTTGCGCAGAAACAGGAATGTTCCGGTACTGCCTGCGGCAATGCCCAGCAGGGTCGCGCCAATGGCGACAAGGGTGGCGTTATAGCCCAGTTGCAGCAGCAGCGCGTCGCCGAGCATGGATCAGGCCAACGCCGCCGCGGCCAGTTGATCGACCTGTGCCGTCGCCAAACGCCCGCCATAGGTCGCCTGCAGCGTCTCGGCTGTGAATGTCGTTGCCACCGGGCCTTCGGCCACCTTGCTGGTATTGATCAGGAACACGTTGTCGAAATAATCCCGCACGGTGGCAAGGTCGTGATGCACGACGACAACTGTCCGCCCTTCGGCGCGCAGTGATTTCAACACGCCGATAATGGCTTTTTCAGTTGCCGCGTCGACCCCGGCGAAGGGTTCATCCAACAGATAGAGATCCGCATCCTGGGCCAGCGCACGGGCAAGGAACACCCGCTGTTGCTGACCACCGGAGAGCTGGCCGATCTGGCGCTCTGCGAAATCGCGCATGCCCACGCGATCGAGGCACTCCAGCGCCCGTGCCCTGTGCACAGCGCGCACCCGACCCAACAGGCCCAGTTGGCGATAGAGCCCCATCAGCACCACGTCGATCACGCGGGTCGGGAAATCCCAGTCGATGCTGGCACGTTGCGGTACATAGGCAATCCGCGCACGCTGGCGATCCAGCGGCGCACCAAACACCTGAACCTGCCCGGACAACGGCTTGACGATCCCCAACGCGGCCTTGAGCAGGGTCGATTTGCCCGCCCCGTTCGGCCCGATTACCGCCGTCATCGCGCCCGGCTGCACGGTCATGTCGACCGAAAACACCGCGGGCTTCTGTCCATAGGACACGGTCAACCCCCGGATCGCGAGCGGGCTGTCGACCTGCGGCTGTCGGTTGGCAATCGTGCCTTCCGATGCGATCAGCGCAATGCTCATTTCAAAACCCCGCCGATAGCTGGCCGGACATGCCGCGCGGCGGCACGACCGCACCCAATGCGGCGGCAATCACCGTCACGTTATGGTCGATCATGCCAACATAGGTGCCTTCATAGGTGCCGTCAGGGCCCATCGCATCACTATAGAGTTCACCACCAATCAGCACCTCGTGGCCACGCGCCGCCGCGCCCTCGACCAAGGCCCGCATGTTGCGATCCGAGACCGAGCTTTCCACGAACACGGCAGTAATCTCGCGCTCGACCAGCATATCCACAAGCGCACTGATCCGGTTCAGACCCGCCTCGCTCTCGGTCGAAATGCCCTGAATCCCCAGAACCTCGACATCATAGCTGTCTCCGAAGTAGCCAAAGGCGTCATGCGCCGTCAGCAGCACACGGTTGTCCTCTGGCACGGCTGCCATGCTCTCGGCGGCATAGGCCGACAGGGCATCCAGTTCTGCCAGATGCTCGGCGGCATTGGCGGCAAACACGTCGGCGGCGTCGGGTCGGGTCGCGGTCAGAGCGGCCTCTACCTGTTCGACCACCAACTTCCACAATTCGGGTGACATCCACACATGCGGGTCAAATTTGTCGTCATAACTGTCATGGCTGCGCAAGACCGCGTGCGGCAAACCATCGGCAACCGCCACCACGTTGCGCTTGCGCGACAGATCCTGAAAGAAATCTTCCATCTGCGCCTCGAGATAGAGCCCGTGCCACAGAACCAGATCGGCGCGGGTCATCGCGACGATATCGGTTCGGGTCTGCCTGTAGGAATGCGGATCAACGCCCGGCCCCATCAGCGCCCGAACATCGACCAGATCACCACCCACCTGTCGGGCGGCATCCGCGATCATGCCCGTTGTCGCAACCACCGTCAGCGACGGTTCAGCCATGGCACGCCCGGCCAGCGGCAGCGCGAGGGCAACCAAAGAGGCAATCAGCAATGAACGACGCAGCATCATCGGAGTCTTCCCATAAGGACAAGTCCCCACGAATATGAGAGTGGTTCGCAACCAAGTCAATGCTATTGCGAATTATTTGCAACTAAAAGTAGGATTCCGGTTGAAAAGCGGGGGGAACGCCACGTTGCTTGGCCCTTCACGCGCCTGATATTCGTGTTACCGGGGTAGATCAGGCCGCGACATCGGCCGGTATGGGACGATGGCGGCGATGCCAAACGCCCGCGCGTCTGTGGCAGAGTTGCCCGCCAGCTTGCCAAGTACGCGGCCCCATGCCACCCTGCGATCTGAATTGAACTGGGGACCAAATGCAGACCGAAACGATGCCGCACAGTTCGCTCCTGCCATTGGTGGCCGAACCGCGCAATCCGGGGATGGATCTGGATATGCAATGGGTGCGCGCGGTGCAGGCGAACACGTCGGCGATCGAACGCCGCGCCTCCTCGCTGCCGGGGCGGCGTTCGTTGAAAAAGGACCATCAGGCCGCCTGGCTCTTGCGTGCGGTTACCTGCATCGATCTGACCACACTGGCCGGCGACGATACCGTGGGCCGGGTGCAGCGGCTTTGTGCCAAGGCGCGCCAACCGGTGCGCGCCGATCTGCTGGATGCGCTTGGGATGCAAGGGCTTACCACTGGTGCCGTCTGTGTCTATCACGATATGATCGCGCCGGCCGTACAGGCGCTGGCAGGCACAGGTATTCCGGTTGCCGCTGTCAGTACCGGATTTCCCGCCGGGTTGTCGCCGTTCCACCTCCGCATCGCCGAGATCGGCGAGAGCGTTGCCGCCGGTGCGCAGGAAATCGACATCGTGATCTCGCGGCGTCAGGTGTTGTCAGGGAACTGGCAGGCGCTCTATGACGAGATGAAGACCTTTCGCGAGGCCTGTGGTGACGCCCATGTCAAAGCGATCCTGGCCACGGGCGAACTGGGCACCCTGCGCAACGTCGGCCGTGCCAGCCTTGTCTGCATGATGGCGGGGGCGGATTTCATCAAGACCTCGACCGGCAAGGAAAGTGTCAATGCCACCCTGCCGGTATCCCTGGTGATGATCCGCGCGATCCGCGACTATTACCAGCGGACCGGTTACCGCGTGGGCTACAAGCCGGCAGGTGGGATATCCAAGGCAAAGGATGCGCTGGTGTACCTGTCGCTGATGAAAGACGAGTTGGGTGATCGGTGGTTGCAGCCCGACCTGTTCCGGTTCGGGGCCAGTTCGCTTCTGGGCGATATCGAGCGCCAGTTGGAACATCATGTGACCGGCGCATACTCTGCCGGTTATCGCCATGCCATCGGCTGAGCCGCCCCTGGCCCGTGTCGCGCCGTTGAGTATTTGGACAAAGGTGAAACGATGACCGTCAAGGAGATATTCGAGACCATGGAGTACGGGCCGGCCCCGGAAAGCGCCGCCGAAGCGCGGGCGTGGCTGGCCGGGCACGATAGCCGGTTCGGGCATTTCATCGACGGATCCTTTACGTCGCCAGCCTCCGGGTTCGACAGTCGCAATCCGGCGACGGGCGCGCATCTGGCCGGGCTGACGCAGGCGACGCAGGCCGATGTGGAAGCTGCCGTTGCCGCCGCACGCAAAGCACAGGGCAAATGGGCTGGGCTGGGCGGGCCGGGGCGCGCGCGTGTTCTGTATGCGATTGCACGGCTGTTGCAGAAACATGCGCGGCTGTTTGCGGTGCTGGAAACGCTCGACAACGGCAAACCGATCCGCGAAAGCCGTGACATCGACATTCCGCTGGCGCAACGGCATTTCTATTACCACGCCGGCATGGCGCAGCTGATGGAAGAGGCGCTACCAGATGCCGATCCGTTGGGCGTCTGCGGGCAGATAATTCCCTGGAATTTCCCGCTCCTGATGCTGGCCTGGAAAATCGCGCCGGCGCTGGCCATGGGCAATACGGTGGTTCTGAAACCGGCCGAATACACCTCGCTGACGGCGCTGTTGTTTGCCGAGATCTGCCAGCAGGCCGGGGTTCCCTCGGGCGTCGTCAATATCGTCACAGGTGACGGCGCGGTCGGCGAAATGCTGGTCGCCGCCGATGTCGACAAGATCGCCTTTACCGGATCCACCACGGTCGGACGACGTATCCGCGAGGCAACAGCCGGGTCAGGCAAGGCGCTGACCCTCGAACTGGGCGGCAAGAGTCCCTACATCGTGTTTGACGATGCCGATCTGGACAGCGCGGTCGAAGGGTTGGTCGATGCGATCTGGTTCAACCAGGGTCAGGTCTGTTGCGCCGGATCGCGTCTGTTGGTTCAGGAGAGCATTGCAGAGGCCTTTCATACACGGCTCACCGCACGGATGGACACGTTGCGGGTTGGCGATCCGTTGGACAAGTGCATTGATATCGGCGCGGTGGTGGACCCTGTTCAACATGCGGCGATCACCCGTATGGTCGATGCGAATTCCGCAGGCACGCGCCATGTTGCCGCCATTGAGATGCCGGCAGAGGGGTGTTTCTATCCTCCGACGCTGATCACCGGGCTGACGCCATCAGACGCGCTGATGCAGGAAGAGATATTTGGCCCGGTGCTGGTCGCCACCACGTTTCGCACGCCCGATGAGGCCGTCGCCATCGCCAACAACACGCGTTATGGGCTGGCCGCGACGGTGTGGACCGAAAATGTCAATCTGGCGCTGGATATCGCGCCAAAGCTGACGGCCGGGGTGGTCTGGGTGAACGCGACCAACCTGTTCGATGCCGCAGCCCCCTTTGGCGGAGTGCGCGAGAGCGGGTTTGGCCGGGAAGGCGGCTGGGAGGGGCTGCGCGCCTATACCAGGCCAAAGAGGAAAACCAGGGCTCTTGTGCGACTTGACCCGCCAACCGGCCAGGGTGCCCCTTCCGACCCTGTCAACCGCACCGCCAAGATGTATGTCGGGGGCAAACAGGCGCGCCCGGACAGTGGCTATTCGCAGCCCATCTTTGGCAAATCCGGCACGCCGCTTGGCCATGTCGGCCTTGGCAGCCGCAAGGATGTGCGCAACGCGGTCGAGGCGGCGCAGGCGGCAGCGGGTTGGGCCGGAACCACGGCCCATTTGCGCGCGCAAATCCTGTATTACATTGCTGAGAATCTATCGGCCCGTGCGGATGAATTCGCCCATCGGATCAATGCCATGACGAGTGGGCGACAGGGCGCAAAAGAGGTCGACGCGAGCATCCAGCGTCTGTTCTCGGCGGCGGCCTGGGCTGACAAATTCGACGGCCAGACCCAATCCGTGCCGATCCGGGGCGTGGCACTTGCGATGAAGGAACCCGTTGGCGTGATCGCGGCCCTATGTGCCGACGAAGCGCCGCTCCTGGGGCTGGTTTCGGTCATGGCTCCGGCCATAGCGATGGGCAACCGCGTGGTGCTAGCAGCAAGCGAACCCTACCCGCTGGCCGCGACCGATTTCTACCAGGTGCTCGATACGTCAGACGTACCCGGCGGTGTCGTCAACATCCTCACCGGGCGGCACGCTGACCTTGCGCCGACCATGGCCGGGCACTTGAATGTGGATGCGGTGTGGAGCTTTTCATCAAGCGATCTGTCGGCAGAGATCGAACGCGCCAGTGCTGGAAACCTCAAACGCACATGGGTCAACAACGGTCGCGCAACTGATTGGTTCAGCGCGCAGACCGGGCGCTTCCTGGCACAGTCGACCGAGGTCAAGACGGTTTGGGTGCCTTACGGCGAGTGACCAAGAAGAACGAGGCGCGAAGGCCGATGCCCGCGACGTCAGCGTGGCGGATCATTGAAAGGGCAAACATCGTCTTCGAACGGCACATGACGTCGCCGGAACGGCGGGCCTTGGATGATGACCGGTTTGCTGATCCGATCCATACGAAAATGACGAAAGTCATCGCGTGCCGGATCCCATGCAACCAGATACCACACCGGTGCCAGGATCAGCATCGCTTGCGGCTCGACCTCGCGACGGGTGTCAACGCCTTTCGCATCGCGATATTGAAACCGAAGGTGCAAACGCTGGATAAACGCTGTTTCGAATGCGGGCAGCAGCGCGGTATCAATCGGCCTGAGATCCGATGTGTCCTGTTGTGGTGACAGATGGCCGATATGCAGGCAATCGAGGAAGCGGCGCAAATCACGCACTTTGTCCGAAGGCAGGGCCTTCTCGATCTTTGCAAGCCCTGCATCTGCAAGATCGGAAAACGGTAGGCTCTGAGCCGCACGCATGGCGGCAACGCTGATAAGAAGTGCGAACACTTCGGCAACGGACAGCCGCGCATTGGTTTGCACCGATTGCGGGTCTAGCTGCACCCCGCCACCGCGCCCGCTTTCGGCATGGATGACAAAGCCTTCATCGCGCAGGGCGCAGATATCGCGAAGGACCGTACGACGCGATGCGCCGACCTCCTGGGCCAACACATCGATCGTCGACGTGCCGTTGCGGCGCAGGCTGCGTATGATTGCATCATGTCGAAGGCGAATATTCATTTCTATACGTTAGCACATTCGGTGACAATATTTGGCACCAATTTATCATATCCGATTTCCAGACAGTTCCATTCAAACAGTTCAATAAGGAAACACCGACAATGCAACGCACCCCTGTAAACCCCTGGGATTGGTCCCTGAACCTTGGCTACAATCAGGCCGAGATCGTCACCGGCACATCGCGCCAGTTGATCTGTGCCGGACAAACGGCCGTAGATGGCGCAGGCAATCCCCAGCATCCCGGCGACATGCGCGGCCAGATCGGCCTGGCGTTGGACAACCTCGAGGCGGTTCTGGATGGCGCGGACATGGGCCTTGGCAACATCATTCGGCTTGGTATCTTTGCAACCGACGTGGGCGAGGCGCTCAGGCACTTCGATCTTCTGGGACTGCGATTTGGCGCACACCAATGCGCCCCGCCGATGACGTTGCTGGGTGTCACCCGGCTGGCACTCCCCGGCTTGATGTTCGAAATCGAGGCCACCGCCGCAGCCTGACGGGGCATTGCATGCAAGGCAACCATTCAGCGATTGCGCTGGATGGTTGCCTGGGTCCGGTGCGTCAATTCACCGATTCAACAAGTCCGACCGGGCGACCGACCACAACAAATTGCAAGCCCTCCGGGTCCAGCAATTCGGCAGCAACCCGGTTTACATCCTCGACCGTCACGGCGTTGACCTTGTCGTTTCGGGTGACGATGTAGTCAATTGGCAGCCCTTGCATCTGCATACCGGTCAGGATCCGCGCAATGGGGCCATTGCCGTCAAACCGCAGGGGATAAGCGCCGGTCAGATAGGTCTTGGCGGCTTCGACTTCCTCGGCGCTGATACCGTCGGTTGCGGCCTTGGCCCATTCCTCCCGGATCACCTTGATTGCTTCTGCAACCCGATCATTGCCCGATGCAACACTGCCCAGATACACCGCTGCCAGATCGCGCGGTGCCAGATAGGAATAGACCCCGTAGGTCAGGCCGCGTTTTTCGCGCACCTCTTTCATCAGGCGGCTTTCGAACGATCCGCTGCCCAAAACTTCGTTGAGCACATAGGCGGCAAAGAAATCCGGGTCCATGCGCTCTATCCCACGCTGACCGAACACCGCGACCGATTGCGGTGTGTCGAAATCGACCACTTTGACACCGCCGGGAATGGTAACCTCGGCGGGATCGGGAAGCGGCGCGCCGGTTTCCGGCAAATCCGCCAGCAGATCGTCCAGCATCGCGCCAAGTTCCTCGGGCGTGATATCGCCCACTGCCGACACGTACAGTCGATCGCGCGCAAAGACAGCGGCATGAGCCGCCAGGATGTCCTCGCGGGTCAATGCCGCAACCGACTCCACCGTGCCCTCGCCGTCGGAACCATAGGGATGATCGCCAAAGATCAACTTGTTGAGCGCGGCACGCGCGATATCGTCAGGGTCCTTGGTCGCCGATTCACGGCTTGCGATGACCTGCGCCCGCACCCGTTCGATGGCCTCGGGGTCAAATCGCGGTTCATGGATGGTATCGCCCAACAGAGTCAGAGCCTCATCGCGGTTCTCGGTGAGAAAACGCGCCGACACGGACACCGCATCATCGCTTGCATCATACCGGAACGAAGCCGCAAGCGCCTCTACCGCGCGCGCATGGGCACGCGCATCCAGATCGCCAGCGCCTTCCTCGATCAATGCTGTCATCAGGTAGACCGCTCCACGCTTGTCGGCTGGATCAAGCGACGTGCCCCCACGAAAGCGGATTTCCAGCGCGGTGAACGGTATGGTGTGGTCCTCGACGAGCCAGGCGTTGATCCCGGCGGGGCTTGTGACGTCCTGCACCTTGACCTCGGCCCAGGCGGGCAATGCCAGAACCAGCGTCAACAGGGCTGCTAACATACGCGTCATTGTATCACCTCGTCATCCTTCATCAGCCAGCCGGTCACCGACGCCTCGGGTTGAAAGAGCTCGCGCGCCACCGCCATGATCTCGTCCGAACTCACCGCTTGCAGGATATCGGGCCAGGCCTGAACATCCTCGATGGTCAGCCCACTGGCCAGACCCCGCCCATAGCGATTGGCAATGCCATCCACATTGTCGCGGGAATAGATCTGTGCGGCGCGAAGCTGCATCTTGATCCGGTCAAGTTGTTCTTCATCGACGCCAGCGCGCATGAATTCCACGATGGTCTCGTCCAGCGCCGCTTCGGCGTCTGCCAGTGACACACCGGTGCTGGGCACGATCACCAGGTCAAACGTGGTGTCATCCAGAGACGTTGCGTTGTAGAACGCGCCGGTGTAGACCGCCAGCTTCCGTTCGAACTGCAACTTTTCAGTCAGGTAGGACGTCGTGCCGTTGCCCAGTATCTCTGCAAGCAACACCAGTGCCGCCGCTTTTTCCTGCTCACCACTATCGCGCTCGGGTGCCAGGTAAGAGCGGGACACATAGGGCTGAGCCACCCGCGCGTCCTTGAATGTCAGCCGCCGCGCCGAGGTTTGGGGCGGTTCCTGCGACCGGATACGCTCGGGCAGGTCGGGGTTGGCCGGGATTACCCCGTAGTAGGTTTCGGCAAGACGCTTTACTTCGTCCGGGTCCGCATCGCCCGAGACCACCAGTATCGCGTTATTGGGTGCATAATAGGTCTGATAAAAGGACAGCGCGTCCTCAAGGCTCAGCTCTTCCATCTCGTGCTTCCACCCAATGACCGGCACGCCATAGCGATGGTTCAGATACTGCGCCGCGCTCATCTGTTCGTTGAACAGGGCGCCGGGGTTGTTCTCAGTGCGCATGTTGCGTTCTTCGAGGATCACGTCACGCTCGGTCAGGATGTCCGCTTCTGCCAGTTGCAGGTTGGTCATGCGGTCGGATTCCATCTGCATCATCAGTTCCAGCCGATCCGCCGCGACACGCTGGAAATAGGCGGTGTAGTCATAGCTGGTAAAGGCATTGTCCTGGCCGCCATTGGCCGCAACCACCGCCGAAAACTCGCCCGGCGCCAGCGTTTCGGTGCCTTTGAAAAGCAAATGCTCCAGAAAATGCGCAACGCCGGATGCGCCAACGGGTTCGTCGGCGGACCCTGCCTTGTACCAGACCATTTGTTGCAGGACCGGCGCGCGATGATCTTCGATCACCACCACCTGCATACCGTTGTCCAGTTCGAAGCTGGTGACGGTATCCTCGATCGTTTCCGCGGCTGACGCTCCGGCACCCCAGGCGGACAAGGCCGCCACCGAAGCCAGAGCAGATAGAACACGCGCCATTGGGCAAACCCTCCATGATACGCGGCTCAACCTACGGTCAGTTCCGCGAGGTTCAAGACGACCTACGCATATTTGAAGTTACAAATATTTAACCTGAACCCGCGCTCATTCGGCGGGGGGGGCGGTCGGCGTATCTCGGCCAGACTGACGGAACGCTTCATTGACCGGGAAAGGATCAATGGCCTCCCGACGATACGCCTGGCTATATCGGTCAACAGGGAACAGTTTGAAGCCGCTCCACCGGGCCTGGCGTTTGCGGAACTCCGCATCCTGCTGTGCCAGCGCTTCGCGCGTGTTGGACGGAACGCCGTATCGGCTTGCACTGGCGACCAGGGCACCGTCAGAAGCAGGCGTTCCGCCGGTCGCATCGAGCGCCGAAGGTCGGCCGCCAAGCGCCGCGATCGCATCACCTTCGGGGTTCTGATCCACGAGGTTGCTGCCACCCGGCGTCGGAGCCGGCAGCACGTCATAATCCTGCGGCGCGGTCAACGGTTTGACCGGCACCACCATGAATTCATCGGGACCGTCGGAATTGCTCCGAATGTCATGCAGCGGCTTGTTGCCGCATCCCACCAAGCCGACGCTTAGCCCGATTATCAAAACCTGCGCAATCCGCACCGGTCATCTCCTGCCTGTTTCACTGGTATCTAACCCATTCATCCCTCGGGGTCACGCGATGTTTTGTCCCCGCTTTTGCCCTCGAACAGCACCAGTCCGACGGCCCCGACAAAGATGAACACATCCGCGAGGTTGAAGACAAAGGGATTGGTGATGCCGCAACATGACATGTTCAGAAAATCAAGCACATAGCCATAGGCCAGCCGGTCGAAAACGTTGCCAAGGGCACCGCCGATCAGCAGACCGGCACAAAGCTGCATGATCCGGCTGCCCGGATGAGTGCGCCGCACCCAAAGCAAGACGGCCGCCACGACGGCCACGGAAAACACGATCAGGCCCCATCGGACAAGGTCGGACTCGCCTTCGAACAGGCCAAAATTGATGCCGGTGTTTTCGCCGTAGCGGAAGTTCAGCAGTGGCGGCAAGACATCGATCGCCAGCCGCCGTGACAATTCCATGGCATGCACCACCGCATACTTGCTGATCTGGTCGGCCGCAAAGGCCAGCAGAGCGGCACCGATCAACAATCGCTGCGTCATGCGTCAGTGCCTAAAATGGCGCATGCCGGTGAACACCATGGCAAGCCCGGCCTCGTTCGCGGCAGCAATCACGTCATCATCGCGCATCGACCCGCCGGGCTGGATCAAGGCCGTTGCCCCGGCTTGGGCAGCTGTGATCAACCCGTCGGCAAATGGAAAGAACGCATCAGATGCGACAACCGACCCTTGCGTCAGCGGCGCATCCAGCTCCAGCGCGTCGGCCATATCCTGAGCCTTGCGCGCGGCGATGCGAGTGCTGTCCACCCGGCTCATCTGTCCTGCGCCAACCCCGACGGTCGCGCCGTCCTTGACATAGATGATGGCGTTGGATTTCACATGCTTGGCCACCGTCCACGCAAACAGCAGATCCTCCAGTTCGGCGTCGGTCGGCACCCGCTTGGTGACCACCTTCAGGTTATCCCGGTTGATAGACCCGGTGTCCTTGTCCTGCACCAGCAGCCCGCCAGACACCTGCCGCCACGCCAGGGCAGTCGCCCGTGGATCAGCCAGCGACCCGGTGGTCAGAAGCCGCAGGTTCTTCTTGGCGGCAAATATCTCGCGCGCGGCATCATCGGCATCGGGGGCGATCACCACCTCGGTGAAAATCCCGGTGATTTCCCGCGCTGTCGCCGCATCCAAGGTCCGGTTCAGCGCGATGATCCCGCCAAACGCGCTTGTTCGATCACAGTCAAAGGCGCGCATATAGGCGTCTTTCAACGTCGCTCCACGCGCCACACCACAGGGGTTGGCGTGCTTGATGATCGCACAGGCCGGACCGTCTTCCGGGGCGAACTCGCTGACCAGTTCAAATGCGGCGTCCGTGTCGTTGATATTGTTGTACGACAGTTCCTTGCCCTGATGCTGCGTCGCGCTGGCGACTCCGGGCCGGTCCGATCCATCCTTGTAGAACGCGGCCTTCTGATGCGGGTTTTCGCCATAACGCAGGGATTGCGCCAGCTTGCCCTTGACCACGCGGCGGCGGGGAGTCTCGACCCCGATCGCCCCGGCCATCCAGTTGCTGACGGCCGCATCATAGGCCCCGGTCCGGGCATAGGCGGTCTGGGCCAAAGTCCGGCGGAAATCGTCGCTCGTGGCCCCGTCATTGGCATCCATATCCGCCAGCAGCGCATCGTAATCGTCGGTATCGACCACCACCGATACAAACGCATGGTTCTTGGCCGCGGCGCGGATCATCGCAGGACCACCGATATCGATATTCTCGATGCAGGTGGCGTAATCCGCCCCTGCCGCGACCGTCGCCTCGAACGGATAGAGGTTCACCACCAACAGGTCGATCGGGTTGATCACATACTCTTGCATCGCCGCCACATGCGCCGGGTTGTCGCGCAGCGCCAGCAGCCCGCCATGCACCATCGGGTGCAGCGTCTTGACCCGCCCGTCCATCATCTCGGGGAACCCCGTGACCTCGGCAACATCGAGCACCTCAAGTCCTGCGTCCCGCAACGTCTGTGCGGTGCCACCGGTGCTCAGCAGTTCGACATCCCGCTCAACCAGCGCCTTGCCCAGATCGACAAGCCCCGATTTGTCGGAAACAGAGAGCAGGGCGCGGCGGATGGGGCGATGGTCGGTCATGACAGATCCTGAATGCAATGGCTGTTATGCGCGGCATAATCCAATTTCCGGCGGGATAGAACCGTCGTTTTGCCGCGCCTACAGGTTTCTGCGCGCGCGCGACTTCGCTGCCGACGAAACCGTCGGCGCGGGGCCGGTCATGGGTCGAAAACCGGCTCATCGCGCTGCAGATCCCGAACCGCTATCGCCGTGTCCTGCGCCTTGGACAGGGTCCAACGTATCCGCGTTGCCGGCTCCATCGCCTGACCTGTCACTACGATCTGCCGCGATTCACGTGGCTTCAGCCTGGTGCTTTCCAGGTAGACGCCCGGCTCCACCGACACGTGCGCACCGCCCTCGGGGCGAAAAATCCAGACCTCGCCGCTCCTGAGGGTGAGCGACACAGCGGTCCCGGCCAGATCAAGCCTTGCCTCGACGTCCGGGTGCAGATGCAGACGGATGTCAAACCCGATCCCGGTCAGCCTGGTCCGGTCCATTGCCTGATCAAACCGTCGCTTGTGGGCGTCTTCGATCGCCAGCAGCATGTCTTCGCCGGATAGTCGCCGCCCGTCAAAGCTCAGATCCAGCCGCCGCGCATGGGTCAGGCCGAACTGCGCCAGATACCCATCATGGCCGCCCTGAAACTGAACACCATCCGCGCGCTCGGACATCTCGATCGGCACGTGCTGCGGTCCCTCGATCAGGGGCACCAGCCCGGTCTTGCTGTCCTTTTGCGCCAATCGCGCGCTGGAGTAACCGGTCAAACCCAGCGTCGAATGCGATGGGGTGGCCCGTCCGGCGCGCCGCCACTGGCTGCCAAAGGTCGCGCCGGAACCACTGTTCACGATCAACGGCCGCCGGCCCGACGTCAGTTCGAACGCCAGCGTCGAGGCATGGGCGTTGAACGACGCATCTCCGGACGGTGGCACGGCTGCATCGACAATCACGCTGGTGCGCCCTGCCGACAGCCGGGCATAGCCCATCGCCAACCCGTTAACATGCGCAGGCTTTACATGGCTCGCGGCCAATGCATGGTCCAACCGCCCCTCCAACCCGCGTCCGCCGCCGTGAAACCGCGCCAACGCCCCGTCCGCATGGCGCAACGCGCGCAAGGTTGGTGCGATCCGCTCGATCGCCCTCGCATGGGCAGGCGGTACGCCACGGCCAACCTGATGAAGCGCAGACGCAGCCCATGTCAGCAGCGTGAACACCTCCAGCAGCTCTTCCGGGTTACGGGTCGGCACACCGCCTTGCTCGTCGATCTGGGTATCGCATTCCTGCGCCAACGCCCGCACTGCCGGGTCGGCCAGCGTCTCCTCGCCCTCCAGCGACAATCCCGCATAGATCAACCCGGTCAGCGCCTCGAATCTCGGCAATCCCGGCGACGCGCTGTGCCACCGTTTGGACAGAAACCAGCTCTGCCGCGCCAGGGTCCGAAAAAACGCTTCGCTTTCGGCGCTGTTCTGACCACGCAGCAGGAAAATGGCATGGTTGATCCAGCGGATCACGCGCCGTCCTGCCAGGTCCGGGACCCATCCCGGCCCGCGCCCGTCGTCAAACCGCGCAATCCAGTTCCAGACCCATCGCTGGGCCTGTGCACGGGCCGGGGCATCGCCCACCGCAGCCAGATCATCAAGCCAGGCAAACCCGTGCCGTTCTGCATCAAAACCGGCATCCGGTGCGCGCAACGCCCAGAGGTCACGGCCTCTTGCCTCAACCAGATAGCCCGCAAACAGCAGGTTCCCGGCCATCAGTTGCCGGCCCCGGACGAATCCCCCGATGGTGCGTGGTTCTGGTTGTGACACGAACCCGCGAGCGCGCTCATGCCGGCGCGCCAGCCGCGCGTACAACCGGTTCAGCGCCCGGTCCCGCCGGGCTGCAAATCTCTGCGGGGCTGCCATCGTGCCTCTGCCTCTACGCTCTGCGGCGTTTTAAAGCGTTTTGTCATGATCTCTTATCAGTATTCGCGCCTTAAGACAGTTTTTTGTCGATGCGAGGGGACTGGGCGCTGCCAACCTTGCGCAGGACCGCCATGTAAAACCCGTCCATGCCACCCCGTGAGGACCAATAGTCAGGCCTCAGGCGCAAACCGCCTTCATCGGTGATCCAGTTCGGGTCGATACCGGGCCGCAACAGGGCGGCGCGATCCGCCTGCATGTCATCATGTGCGGCCAGCGCCTCTTCCACCTGCACTTCGCCTTCGTCTGGCAACAGGCTGCAGGTACAGAACACCATCCGCCCGCCGGGGCGCAGCAGCGTCCAGGCATGGGCCAGCATCTCGGCCTGTAGTCCGATCAGCGCCGCAAACTCCGATCCATCCTTGGCGTGGGGCAAGTCCGGATGCCGCCGGATGGTGCCCGTCGCCGAACAGGGCGCATCCAGCAGAAGGGCATCATAGCGCCCGCTTTGCTTCAGAGCATCACCAACCCGCACGTCAGCCTTCAATCCGGTGCGGGTCAGATTCTCATGCAGACGCTTCAACCGTTGCTCGGAGCTGTCCACCGCGACAACCTCGGCGCCCGCCGCCGCCAGTTGCAGCGTCTTGCCCCCCGGAGCCGCACACAGATCCAGCACCCGTTCACCAGGCTGAACCGCAAGCAGCGACGCTGGCAACGCAGCCGCGGCATCCTGAATCCACCAATCGCCCGCCGCATACCCCGGCAGGGCGGTCACCTGCCCCGGCGTCGCCAACCGCAAGGATCCGGTCGGCACAACCTCGCCGCCAAGCGCCGTCAGATCGGCACCCGGTTTGCCGGTGATGTCCAGAGGTGCACCGGCAAAATGCGCCGTCTCCATTGCCGCGACGGCTTTTGCACCCCAGGCCGACACCAGCGAACCGCGCAGCCATTTCGGCAAACGGGGCACCCGCAGTCTTGTCCAGGCCTCCGGGCCATCTGCGGCAATCTTGCGCAGCACTGCATTGACCATGCCCTTGAGCTGTCCATGCCGCTTGTGCGCACCGACGATCTGCACCATCGCATTGACCACGCCATGCGCCGCCTCGCCCTGGCACAACTCTACCGTGCCCAGCCGCAGCGCATTGCGCACCATCAGTGGAGGATTCTTGCGCAGATGTTTCTGCAAGAGCCGATCCGCACGCTCAAGACCACGCAGGGTTTGCAGCGCGAGTCGCTGCGCTCTTGCCCGATCTTCGGGGGCCAGCCGGTCAAGCGAACCCGCCGACAGGCACTCTGCCATCAGGCGACCTTCGCCCAGCACCTGATCCAGCAAATACACCGCGCTGCGTCTTGCGCTCAGGCCGCTCTCCGCCATAGGTTCATCCCCGCAATTCCGCCGCGTCCCTTGTCAGACGCGGACGCGGGCGTATATCACGCATCAGGCATAAAGGAACCCGCGATGACTGACGATTCGAACCCCGACCTGCCGCCCGCAGCCCAGCGTGCCCTCGCCGAGGCCGAAGAACGCCGCAAGTTGGCCGCCAAGGCCGCACCGCTGCCAACGGAGCTTGGCGGACGCGACGGGTTGGAACCCGTCCGCTATGGTGACTGGGAAAAAAAGGGCCTCGCCATCGATTTCTGAATGGAATTTGATCCTGTCAGGCTATTCGCCAGAGCTCTCGGTCGGTGGTGCTGCTGGTGCCGTCGTGGTCGTCACATCCGATCCGCCACCATCACCGATTAGCGCTCCGACCACAACTACGGTCAGGACAAGCGCAGCGGCGGCTTCAGGCGTCAGCGCCCCGCCGAGCGCGGCAGGAACGTTCGCAGAGGCTTGTGTTTCGCACGTCACCTCTATTGACCCGTTCGGCAACGTCACAGCGCCCAGAACAATACCGTTTCCGCAGGCCAGACGGGCCTGCGCCTGCGACAGCGGCGCCGGAGTAACCTGTGCCTGCGCCTGCGCATGCCCAGCGAGTCCGGCTGCAATGACACCGGCAATTGCTATGCTTGAAAATTTGACCATGCCCTCACACTCGAATCCTGTTAGAATAGTGTCAACGATAGCGCGCCATGCCGCCTCCGGCAACGCAAGGCGCACGAAACAAGTCATTTAACTGCAGGAGTCCGTTTCAACATGAGTACTTTTCGGAGATTGGGGATTGCCGCAACCCTCACCGCAGCTACAGCAACGGGCCTGCCCGCGTTTGCACAGGCAATTCCGCCCGTGATCTACACCGTTATCCTGCCGGCAGCAGGGTTCGGCTCTGCCAACTACACAGATGTGGTCACCGGCGGCATCGCTGCGGCCCAGAAGTTCTGTGCGGAGCTTGGCAACGACTCCTACAAGGTCGATTGCCTGGCCGAACGCCTTGGCAAAGTCGCCGACGACATCCCGAAGGGCACCGTCTATGACGAGGTGCGAAATATCCTGAAAGATACCTCCGATCAGCTTGAAACCCTGGCGCGACAGAACCGCGATCCATCGCAGACGCGCGGTCGCGCAAAACGACCTGCAACGGATACGACGCCGGAGGTTGCAACGTCCCGCCCATTGACGCCGGTCGCTCCGCAATCACTGCCACAGGTCAACCAGCAGGCCAGCGCCATTCTCAGCAACACCGAGACACTCCTGCTGCGCAGCGCCTCCGGGTCCGAGAGCAAAACCCAGCAATACAGCCGCATCGCCGAGGCGATCGGGTCCAGCAAGGTACTCCTGCGTTCGGCCTGAATTTCCTGGAACATGAAACCCGGCGGAACCCAAGGCAACCATGGGTTGTCGTTGGTTGAGGCCGATAGCGGCTTGGATGGTGGCCAGGCATAGACTTTGATCCGACGCCGGGATGCTGTAGAGAAGCCACCGCCGCGAACTTTGCCGTAGCTATGGCGCAGAATCCGTGCGAGATCGGTTCGGGTCACGCCAGAGAGTCTCGGTCTGTCAGGGCCGGTGATGCACCGGGCCAACAAGAAAGCCGTCGCGTTGAAAGGCGGCTGACCCGACCAGGTGCAGGCCGATTGGTCCAGCGCCCCGGCGCGAAACCACACCGATCTGCGAGCGACAGAAACCACAGGATGAGCGATCACCCATCAAAGGGTGCGGGACAGCAGGCAATGATGCCGCGACCCGATGTCCGGCGGACACCTTTGCATCCCGGTCCGCACTATGCCTGTTCCGGCCATGAAATTTGGGTCGAGCCGATGGGCGAAAAATCGCCGATCAGTCGTTGAGGCCCAGCACATCAACCATGTCATATGCGCCGGGGGGCTTGCCCTGCCCCCACAGTGCGGCCCGCAAAGCTCCCCGCGCAAACACACCCCGGTCGGTCGCCACATGGCGCAAGGTGATCCGCTCGCCCGGCGCAGCAAAGAGCACATCATGCTCGCCCACGATGTCGCCGCCCCGGATCGCCACAAAGCCGATGTTTCCCCGCTCCCGCGCGCCGGTGATACCATCCCGACGCCGATCCGCGACATCGGCCAAGGCCACGCCACGCCCCTCTGCCGCCGCCTCGCCAAGCATCAGCGCCGTGCCCGACGGGGCATCAACCTTGTGATGATGATGCGCTTCGATGATCTCGATATCGAAATCCTCGTCCAGCGCCGCCGCCACCTTGCGGGTCAATTGGGTCAACAGGTTGACCCCAAGGCTCATATTGCCCGCGCGCACGATCACGGCATGACGCGCCGCCGGGGTCAGCGCCTCGATCTGTGCATCACTCATGCCCGTGGTTCCGATCACATGTACCAACCGTGCCTGCGCCGCCAGTGCGGCGAACTCCAATGTCGCTTCGGGTGCCGTGAAATCGATGATCGCCTGTGCCTGCGCAAATGCTTCCAGCGGATCGTCGATCACGGTCACTCCTGACGCACGCGCGCCCATCGCAGTGCCAATATCCTGACCAACCCAGTCATGGCCGGTCCGCTCGACGGCCCCCACGAGCTGTGCCTTGTCGCTTTCGCTGATGATCCGCACCAGCATCTGGCCCATCCGGCCCGATGCCCCCGTCACAACAATCCCCGGCTTATGTGTCATCGCGCGTCACTCCCTTGCGTCAGATGCTGTTATCCGGTTGCGGCCCGCTTGGCAAAGCCCTCGGTTCGGCTTAGATCAGGGACATGGCAAAGAACAAATTTCATGATGGCCCCGGCCCGTCCCAACGGCAGCTTCGCGTCGGCGAACTGATCCGCCGGACCCTCTCCGAGGTGCTGGCCCGCGGCGATGTCCACGATCCCGACCTCAATCGCCTGTCGATCACGGTTGGAGAAGTGCGCACCTCTCCCGATCTGCGTGTCGCCACCGCCTATGTGCTGCCGCTCGGCGGACAGGGGCGGGAAGATGTACTGAAGTTGCTGGCGCGCAACAAGGGCGAGCTGCGCCGTGCGATCTCCAAGAAACTGGCCTTGAAATTCGCCCCCGACCTGCGGTTTCAGCTGGACGATACCTTTGATCGGATGGATGACACCCGCCGCATGCTCAACCAGGACGCGGTACGCCGCGACATCGACGGGTGAGAGGCCTCGCGGCCTGTCTGCTGGCCCTGCTGCTGGCTCCTGCCGCCGCACAGGCTCAGGATTGTCGCGACCTGACCCATGCCGGCAACGTCTATGCGATCTGCGAAATCCATATGACAGGGGCCGATCTGCGCCTGTTTCTGTATGATGATACCGGCGATCTGCTCGGCCATTTTTCGACCGTCAATGCCGCACTTGCCCCAACGGGCAAAACGCTGGCCTTTGCGATGAATGCCGGCATGTACCACGAGGATCGCGCGCCGGTGGGTCATTACCTTGAAAACGGCATTGAACAGATGCGGGTGATCACCACTGAGGGGCCGGGCAATTTCGGACTTTTGCCCAATGGCGTGTTCTGCATCCGCGAAGGCCGTGCCGACGTGATCGAAACACTGACTTATGTCGAGGACCAACCCGCCTGCGCGTATGCCACGCAGTCTGGCCCGATGCTGGTCATCGACGGCGAATTGCATCCGCGTTTCCTGATCGACAGCACCTCGCGCTATATCCGCAACGGCGTCGGCACGAATGCTGACGGCACCCGCGCCGTCTTTGCCATTTCCCGCAACGCCGTTACCTTCCATGAGTTCGGCAGCATGTTCCGCGACGCGTTGAACCTGCCCAATGCGCTCTATTTCGACGGCAACATTTCGCGCCTCTATGCTCCGTCGATCAACCGCAATGACCTCGGCTTTCGCCTTGGCCCGATGGTCGGGCTGGTTGTAGACGCCGACTAGGCCCGAGGCGGACCCTGTAGCTTGACGAAATCCCTGGCTATTGCGTCAGAGTATTTCAGACAATCGTCACACGGAGTGCCACATCGTCAGCGGCGATCGCGTATGGCTGCGCCTACTTTGTATCTCTGGTTGAGGATTACCTGACGCGACAAGCGTGAATGACGGCGTTGTCCTGCATCAACTGCATTTTTCTCGCGGAAACTGTTTTTGGCAACAATGGGGTCCGACGCCTGAAAAGGAATGGGTTTATCGGCCACGCCGCACGCATGGGTTTGACACCCCTGCCCGCCTCGGCTACCCCGCCGCAGCACAGGCCAAACCGGAGACATCATGGGACGCAAGCGCAAAGGCCGCGACATATCCGGCTGGCTGATCATCGACAAACCCGCCGGGCCGACGTCCACCGCCGTCGTGAACAAGGTCCGCTGGGCCATGAACGCGCAAAAGGCGGGCCATGCAGGCACACTGGATCCGACGGCGACAGGCGTGCTGGCGATTGCGCTTGGAGAAGCGACAAAGACCGTTCCCTACGTCACCGACGCGCTCAAGGCCTATGCCTTTACCGTGCGCCTTGGACAGGCCACCAACACCGATGACGCCGAGGGCGAGATCATCGGTGAAAGCGACCTGCGCCCCACGGACGCGCAGATCAAGGAGGCGCTGAGCCCGTTTGTCGGCGATATCCAGCAGGTTCCGCCACAGTTCTCGGCCGTCAAGATCGACGGGGAACGCGCCTACAAGCGTGCCCGCGATGGCGAAGACATGGACCTTGCGGCCCGGCCCCTGTGGGTCGAGGAATTGATCCTGACCGACCGTCCCGATGCTGATCATGCAACTTTGGAAATGACCTGCGGCAAAGGGGGCTACGTGCGCAGCATCGCCCGCGATCTCGGCAAATCACTTGGCTGTCTGGGGCATGTCGTGTCGCTGCGGAGACTCTGGTCCGGCCCCTTCACTGCCGTAGATGCGCTGACACTTGAACAGGTCGAGGAAATGGCCCGAACTCCGGAACTGGATGCGCATTTGCAGCCCCTGGAAATCGGTCTCTCCGAGTTGCCCGAACTGCGCTGCACCCCCGAAGGTGCCGCGCGTTTGCGCAACGGCAATCCCGGCATGGTTCTGGCCTCGGATGTCGACTATGGCGATGACGCATGGGCCTCGCATGATGGCAAGGCGGTGGCGGTCGGCGTATACAAATCCGGAGAACTGCACCCGGCGCGGGTGTTCAATCAATGCTGACTGCCTGCTCTGTTCAGGCCCCGGTCTGAAATCCGGACACGAGTATGCGCGGGCCCTCCGCGCCAATATGCAGCGTATAATAGTGCCGCCAGGCCCGCTCAAGGCGACCATCCTTGCGCAGCAATTCCCAGTTGACCACCACGAGCGCAAGATGCGGACCCTCACTGCCGACATCGATGCCCCGAAGCCGCGCGTGAGATGCGCCACCCTCGCGAAAAGCAGTCAGCCGGGTCAGATTGAACGCCTCGACGTCACCGGCGCTCTGGTATTCGGTCACCTCACCATCCTGCCCGACCATCAGACAGGGCAGATGAAAGAACCGGGTCAGCTCCATGATGTCAAGCTCGCCTGAAATTATCGCACTCCACGCGGCACAATACGATTCGATGAAATCCCTCATCTGCTGCATTGCGGGCCCCATCCAAATTGCAACGGTCACTTCACCCTCGTTATACCTCAACCGGGCGACCTTTCCCAGAGCGCGCAGATTGGCTAAACCCACAGCATGATTACCCGATCCCATACCAAGGGCGATGCGCCGTCGACCGCCGTCTATTCCGATTGCGAACGCTATCGTTACAGCCTCACGCGGGTCTGGGACCCGGAAGGCAGGCGCGCGCTCTTTGTCATGCTGAACCCCTCGACCGCCACCGAAGTCCAGAACGACCCGACTGTCGAACGCTGTGAGCGGCGGGCACGGGCGCTTGGTTTTGGCGCGTTCCAGGTGACCAACATCTTTGCCTGGCGCGACACCGAACCGCGCGCGATGCGCGCCGCCATCGACCCGGTGGGGCCAGAGAACGACGCGGCGATCCTTGCCGGGGCCGATTGGGCCGATCAGGTGATCGCGGCCTGGGGAACGCATGGCGCGCACTTGTCGCGCGGGGATGCCGTGGCAACCCTGCTCCGCAGCACCGGGCGGCCCTTGTTTCACCTTGGCCTCAGCAAGGCAGGTCACCCGAAACACCCGCTCTACATCGCCTACAGCCAACAGCCCGAACCCTGGATCCGGTAACCTTCGGTTAACCGTGACGTCAGCTTTGGTTTGACCGGCGCGATGTCTGCATGGCCTACTCTACCGGGATACTGTGTGGAGCATTGTGATGTTGATGTTGGCTGGATTGCTGGGCTTGCTTGCTGTCGGCGGCGCTGCACTTGCGGTGGATCTGTCCCCGGAACTTGAGGAGGATGGGGACGATAGCGTCCAGCCCGATGGCGAGGATCTGGCAACTGGCGAAGCCGCTGACGATATCGTGCCGATCGACCAGATTATTTCCGGTGCGGACGGGGCCGAGCAAATCTCGGGTGACGCCGGCAACGATCAGATCAACGGTTACTCCGGTGATGATGCGATCCATGGAGGTGCCGGCAACGACACGCTGCACGGCGCGACGGGCGATGATGCGCTGTTTGGCGGAGACGGTAACGACACGCTGCACGGTGAAGACGGGCAGGACATGCTGAGCGGTGATAGCGGTGCGGACATGCTCTTTGGCCATGGCGGCGCCGATCTGATGTTGGGCGGCGATGGCGAGGATACCCTGCAAGGCGGCGACGGTGCCGATAGCCTGCGAGGTGGCGACGGCGATGATGCGCTGCATGGCGGGTTGGGCGATGATACCCTTGTTGGCGGTCAAGGCCAGGATACCCTTTTCGGCGGATTTGGAGATGACTTGCTTGTCGGCTCCGAGGCGGATCAGGACGACGATGAGATCAAGGATTACCTCAATGGCGGCCAGGGCGACGACCTCCTGGTCGCCGGGCGTGGCGATGTGATGACTGGTGGCGATGGCGCGGATCAATTTGTGCTGGATGCGGGGGAGACAGGTAACCGTGATGATGCCAGTGATCCCGGGTCCATTCGCCTGATGGACTTTGACGCCGAAGAGGATCAGCTACTGGTGATGTCGGATCTCGAACAGAATCCGGCACCGCAAATCGAGGTGATCGCGGACGAGGACACACCCGGTCTCAGCCATATCCTGATCGATGGCAACGAAGTCGCCAGCGTCATGGGCGGCGCAACGCTGACCGCCGAGGATATCGTGGTCATGGATCACGCCGCAGGCGCGGCCCTGGGGCTGGGCAGCGCCTGACGCCACGCCCGTTTCCGAAACCCTTTGCCTTTCCTGTGAAATGCGCCTATACGCGCCCATCCCTGACCGACTCGCAGTCCTTGCGGGCCGGTTCTGGACCTTCTTCATGGGCCTGTGCTGGACGACATCCCGGCCTGCGCCATTCACTCTAACCCTGCAAAGGAGACCCCGATGTCGATTACGCTTGAAGAAAAAACACGTGTCATGAAGGAATTTGCAACCAAGGAAGGCGACACCGGTTCGCCCGAAGTTCAGGTTGCCATTCTGAGCTCGCGCATCGCGACCCTGACCGAACATTTCAAGACCCACAAGAAAGACAATCACGGCCGTCGCGGCCTGCTGAAGATGGTCGCACTGCGTCGCAAGCTGCTCGACTATGTCAAGCGCAAGGACGAAGCCCGATATCAAGACCTGATCAAGCGTCTGGGCCTGCGCCGCTAACGCATACTGCGGTGGGCGATTTCTGGTGCACCTACAGACACAGACGACTATCGATCTCAACGCCCGCCAACCTTAGTGGGCGTTTTGCTTTGCAACCTACGTTTCTGACGCGGACGTTGCCCGAACGTCTCCACGATCAATATCCACGACGCAAATCGCACCATGGGTGAGTTGGAAAAGGCCCCGGCGCAGAACACCGGGGCCTTTCCCACACATGCACGGTTGCGTTAACCTTTGGAGAATTCCGGATAGGCTTCCATGCCCAGTTCCGTCATGTCCAGGCCGTTGATCTCCTCTTCTTCACCGACGCGGATGCCACCGACGGCCTTGAGCGTGCGCCAGACCACTGCCGAAGTCACGACCACGAAGACGCCGACGACCAGGATCGAATAAAGCTGTGTGATCAGCGACGCATCGGGATTGGTGAAAACCACCGCGATCGTGCCCCAGATCCCTGCAAACAGGTGTACCGGAATAGCGCCAACCACGTCGTCAATCCTGAGTTTGTCGAGGAATGGCACGGCAAACACCACGATAATGCCGCCAACGGCACCGATCAGCGTCGCCGAGAGCAACGAAGGTGTCAGCGGCTCGGCGGTGATCGACACCAGACCGGCAAGTGCGCCGTTCAGGATCATTGTAAGGTCAGGCTTCTTGTACAGCGTCTGTGTCAGGATCAGAGCGGCCACGGCGCCCGCCGCAGCGGCGGCATTGGTATTGGCTAGGATGCGGCTGATATCGGCGACATTGCCCGCCGTATCCATATAAAGCTGCGATCCGCCGTTGAAGCCGAACCAACCCATCCAGAGGATAAATGTACCCAGTGTCGCCAGCGCGAGGTTGGAGCCGGGGATCGGAACCACGCGGCCGTCCCTGGTGTATTTCCCGATGCGGGGTCCGAGGATGAGTGCCCCCGTCAAAGCCGCCCAGCCACCCACCGAGTGAACCACGGTTGAGCCCGCGAAATCGAGGAATCCGGCCTTGTCGAGGAAACCACCGCCCCATTTCCAACTGGCCTGGATCGGATAGATCAACGCCGTCAGAATTACCACAAAGATCAGGAACGGCCAGAGTTTGATCCGCTCGGCAAGTGCACCGGACACGATCGAGGCCGTCGCCGCACAGAACATCAGTTGAAAGAAGAAATCCGATCCGACCGAAGCATAGGTCAGGTCAGGTTCGGCGCCTGCAAGGCCGACGGATTCGAGGCTGGCGGGTAAAATGGCTCCAAGTATGCCCGGAATGGACCAGCCATCGCCCGGATACATCAGGTTGTAACCGATCAGGAAGTAGAAGACCGCCGCCAGCGAGAACAGCGCCATGTTCTTGGTTAACTGCATGGTGACGTTCTTGGAACGCACCAGTCCCGCTTCGAGCATGGCGAAGCCCGCTGCCATCCAGAAAACCAGCACACCCATGACGAGGAACATGAAAGTGGTCAGGATAAAACCGATATCGGCATTCGTCGGCGTCGTATCCAACTCCTGAGCCAGTCCCAGCGACGGCAGCGCGACAAGCGCGGCTGTTGTGGCAAGTGTTTTTGTCGGTGTCATTGTGTCAAATCCCCTTGTTGCCGCCGAGTCACAGCGCGTCTTCGTTGGTTTCGCCTGTGCGCAGGCGAACGGCCTGCTCCACATCGAGGACGAACAGCTTGCCGTCTCCGATCTTGCCGGTCTTGGCGGTCTTGGTGATGGTTTCGACGACCTGATCCGTCATTGCAGCGCTGACAACGAGTTCAAGTTTGATCTTGGGTACGAAATTCACAGCGTATTCCGCACCGCGATAGATTTCCGTATGACCCGATTGCGAACCAAAGCCCTTTATTTCAGTCACCATCATGCCGCGAACCCCGGACTCGGTCAGCGCTTCGCGGACCTCTTCCAACTTGAACGGCTTGATTGTCGCTATGATGAGTTTCACCTCTTTCCCTTTCCTTTGCAGGTACCCTGCGTGTAGACACCCAAAGCAAAACGCCGCGATGCAGCGATGCAAATGATCGGAGAGCAGAGCTTGGGGAATAAACGCGCGATTATGCACATTTTTTGCACAAAACACCGTCGGCGCCCAATTGGCAGGCAGTTCAGAAAGCCAGCGTTGCGGGCAATGGAAGGCTCTACAAACCGCTTCCGGCACTGTAGTGTCGCTTCAAATACAAAGGCCGAGCAGGGCTGAGCATGACCAACAAATCTCCTCGCAAGCCACCATTGGTGGCCGACAAGCGGTATACGTCCGGGTCGCGAAAGACCCGAAAGCCGTCTGTGACCAAGACACGGAAGACACCTCAAAAGGCCAAGCCGGCCCCCCGCAAGCGTAAGACGACACGCCGCAAGGCAAGTGGCGGCGGAGGCCTCATCGGATTCTTTCGTCGGTTGATCGGCTGGTTCCTGCGTCTGATCTGGGCGATCACCTGGCGCGTTGGTTCGGTCGTCAGTCTCATCATCGCGCTGTGGGTCGGCTATATCTATACGACGCTGCCGGACGTAACCGAGTTGCTTGACGGTCGCGCGCGGGGCTCAGTGACGATGCTGGACCGCAATGGCGATGTCTTTGCGTGGCGCGGCGACCAGTTTGGCGGCGTCATCACCACCGACACCGTATCGCCCAACATCAAGAACGCCATCGTCGCAACTGAGGACAAGAGGTTCTATCGCCATTTCGGAGTCAGCCCGCGCGGCATCGCGAGTGCGGTGCGGATCAATCTGAGTGAAGGGCGCGGGCCGCTGTCGGGCCATGGTGGATCGACCATTACGCAGCAATCCGCCAAGTTGCTGTGCCTGGGTGATCCCTATGACCCGGATTCGGGGATGTCCGAGGCGGAGTATGAATCCGACTGTCGCCGGGGCACGCTACAGCGCAAGATCAAGGAAGCGGTCTTTGCGCTGGCAATGGAGGTCAAATACACCAAGGATGAGATCCTGACGATCTACATGAATCGGGCCTTTCTGGGCGCGGGTGCGCGCGGGTTCGAGGCGGCGAGTCAGCGCTATTTCGGAAAGTCTGCGTCCAATGTCTCGCCCGCCGAGGCGGCGATGTTGGCCGGACTTCTCGTGGCCCCGACGCGCTATGCGCCAACCAACAGCCTGACTCGGTCGCAAAACCGCGCAACGGTCATCGTCGGTCTGATGGAAGATCAGGGCTATCTTAGTGCTGCAGAGGCACGGGGCGCACGCGATCATCCGGCACAGCTTTCGGAAGCCGCCGCAGAACGTGCTGGTGGTTACTTTGCCGACTGGGTCATGTCCGCCGGACCCGAGTATTTTACCCGCAACACCACCGAAGACGTCATCATTCGCACCACTCTGGACCGCCGCCTGCAAGCAGCCGCAGAAGACGCGATGCAATATGTATTCGAGAACAAGGTTCGCCAAGGCTCCAAGGCAGAGGCCGCTATCGTGGTCATGTCGGCGGACGGCGCGGTACGTGCCATTGTCGGTGGCCGCGAAACCAAGGTTGTCGGCGCATTCAACCGGGCTGTTCAGGCCAAGAGACAAACCGGCTCGGCGTTCAAGCCCTTTGTCTACGGGGCGGCGCTTGACCTTGGTTACTCTCCGCTGGACACGGTGATCGATGAACCGTTCTGCATGAATATTCCCGGCTCCGGGCAATGGTGCCCCAAGAACTATACGAACAATTTCAAGGGGCGTGTGACCCTCGCGGATGCGCTGAAGGATTCGCTCAACATCCCTGCGGTCAAGGTCTCGGAGAAAGTCGGGCGTGAACTTGTCCGGCAGGTGGCCAGCCAGTTCGGCCTCGAAAGCGATCTCGCGGCGGGCCCGGCTCTGGCCTTGGGTGCGTCCGAAAGCACGCTGATCGAAATGACGGGCGCCTACGCCGGAATACTGAACGGTGGCTCTGCCGTGACACCCTATGGGTTGACAGAGTTGAAGCTCCTCGGCGAGAGCGAGCCGCTCATGGGCACAGAAGGCGGGATTGGCGAACGGGTGATTCAGACCCAGGCCGCAGAAGAACTGATCTGGATGATGGAAAAGGTGGTGTCCGAAGGCTCTGGCCGACGCGCAAGGCTCCCCGATTGGCAGGCCGCCGGAAAAACCGGCACCACGCAGGCCGCGCGTGATGCCTGGTTTATTGGTTTCACCTCGCAATATGTTGCGGGGGTGTGGATGGGATATGATGACAACACGCCCCTCAGCGGCGTCACCGGAGGCGGCCTTCCCGCAGAGATATGGCACGAGACCATGGTGCGGGTTCATGAGGGGCTGGAGCCAACACCCTTGCCGATGCGTGGCCCCACCGGGCCGGTGGAGAACTGGGATGGCGGCACCCCCGACAATCGTTCAGGCGGGACCGGCCTCGGCGGCGTTGTAGACAAGGTGCTGCGCGATATCTTTGGCGGCGGAGGAAACCGCAACAACAGCGGCAACCAAAACCCACAAGGTTCCGGCGACCGATAGCCGAGGGCTAACCTATCCCAGCCTGGACAGATCCGCCGTCAGCTGGTCGATGTTGCCCTTGCGTTTGTCGAGCATCGCGCCAATTTCCGTACGTTCGGTCAGCAGCAGGTTCACGCCCTCGATGAACATGTTGAAGAACTTTTCGCGGCCCGACTTGTCGGAGACCAGGAACGTCACTTCGAACGGCGCTTCGCCTCTCAGTTTGGCGATACTGCGTATCTCGTAGCCACTCTTGATCTTGCGCGTTGATGTAACCTCGACGCTGCCACCGATGAATTCGCGGAACCGTTTGCCGTATTTGCGCGAGATGTAGCCCTGAAACGCCTTGGTAAAGGCATTCAACTGCGCTTTGCTTGCACTGCGGGCGTCATTGCCAAGCGCATAGCGTGCCATGATCGGCACGTCGGCATATCTAACGAAGAGTTGCTCGAAACTCCGCAACATCGCGCTTTCGGATTTACCTGATGCGATGACAGCGTTGATCTCGCCGACAAGCTGGTCGACAAGTTTCTTGGCCCCCGCCTCGGTCAGGGCAAAGGCGGGCATCGGAAGGGCAGCAAGACCGGCAAAGGCGACGGCCGATCCCAGAAAGCTGCGGCGGATCAAGTGTTTATTCGGCATAGGGGTCTGCATATGGATCCTCGTATGGGTCGGTGTCGGATGTCGCATAGGGGTCAACATAGGTATCCCCACTGTTACCTTCCAGTTCAAAGCGACGATTCTGCAAGTAGATCACGCGCGCAACCGCATAGCTGTCGGCACTCTCGTACAGGATCGAATCGATGGTATCCGAGTATCTTCCCCGTGCGCTGAGCCGTTCCAGAGCATTCGCATAAAAGCCGACATTGTCGATCGGCCGTGTCGGTGCAAAGGTCAGCGGGTTGGTGAAAAAGTCAACAAAGACGCCAACCGAATCGCGTTGCGTCGAGGGGCCAAAGAACGGAAGCTCGACATAGGCCCCTTCGCCAACGCCCCAAACCGCAAGCGTCGCGCCGAAATCGGTCTCTGTAACGGGGATGCCGAACTCCGACGCCGGATCCGCCAGCCCGCCAAATCCGATCGTCGTGTTCATCAGGAACCTGCCGACCGATATGACCGCCTGCTTCAAATCGCCCTGCAGCAAGTAGTTGGCGGCATCGCCCGGCTCGGACAGGTTGGCGGCAAAACTGTTGAAGCTGTCTTCGATCGGATCGGGAATGAAATTCGAATAACCCTTTGATGCAGGTCGGAAAAACAGCTTGTCTACGCCAAGGTTGAACTTATGGACTGCCCGGTTGTTCTGTTCATAGGGATCGAACGGAACGGCGCTGTTTCGCTCATTGGGGTCACGAACCGTACAGGCTGTTGTCATCAACAGGCCAAGACAGGCAGCAATCATAGTCGGTGCGCGTAAGGGCAGGGTCATGAAAATCTTGTCCGTCTTCGGTGTGAGGTAATTCAATGGGGCAACTCACTAATGCAAACAGGAATGGTTCACACTCGCTCCAACTTCACTTAATGAAAATGTGGCAGTTTGGGAACAGCCCATGTAAGCGCTGCGCATGATCGCGCCGCCCTTGGGTAGAGCCGGGCACCAAAAGAACAGGGCAATTTCACGATGACGCCAAAGCCAGGTCGCGACGAACTTCGCAATGCGCGGCGCCAGGGGCGCACGCTCTATTGGGTTGTCGGAATCTTCAGCTTTTTTGCAAACCTGCTGATGCTGACCGGACCCCTGTACATGCTGCAGGTCTACGACCGTGTTCTTGGCAGCCGATCCGAAGAAACGCTGGTCGCCCTGTCGCTGTTGGTCGCGTTTCTCTACGGCGTCATGGGCATCCTCGACTATAGCCGCGGGCGTATCATGGCGCGCGTCGGGGCGCGGTTTCAATCGGCGCTGGATCATCGTGTCTTTGATGCGATGGTGCGCCGCTCCGCGATTTCGTCGGACGCATCCGCACAGACCGGTCTCGCCGATCTGGAATCGGTCCAGCGACTGATCTCGTCACCGGTGTTAATGGCTGTCTTTGACCTGCCATGGACACCCGTTTTTCTCGCCGGAATCACATTGTTTCATCCGTGGCTGGGCATGCTTGCCCTGGGTGGCGGCGCACTTCTCATCATGATCACCCTGCTGAACCAGTTGTTCTCTCGGGGTCCCTTGATGAAGGCCAACTCTGCGACACACCGCGCTTCGATGCTGTCCGACGAGATTCGCAACGAAGCCGAGATGATCCAGAGCATGGGAATGCGCGGCGCTGCATTCGATCGGTGGCAAACTGCGCGCGAAGCTTCGCTTGTCGAGAGCATCGGCGCAAATGACGTGGGCGGCACCTTTACGTCAATGACCAAGACGCTCCGCCTGTTTCTGCAATCGGCGATGCTGGGACTTGGTGCCTATCTGGTCCTGCAGAACGAAGTCACGGCGGGCGCGATGATCGCCGCCTCAATCCTGCTGGGCCGGGCGCTGGCGCCGATCGAAATGGCAATTGGCCAATGGCCGCTGGTTCAGCGTGCATCCAAGGGCTGGGACAGCCTCGCCGAACTGCTGGAAAAGGTGCCACCCGAAACGCAGCGCACCGAATTGCCCAAACCCAAGGCCGCGCTGGATATTCAGGCGCTGACAATCGTGCCGCCCGGAGAAACCCGCGCATCCCTGAAATCGGTAAGTTTCCGTGTCGAACCCGGACAGGCTGTCGGGGTGATCGGCTCGTCGGGGTCGGGCAAATCCACGCTGGCGCGCGCGTTGACCGGAGTCTGGCGGCCAGCAGGCGGAACCATCCGGCTGGACGGTGCCTCGCTGGATCAATACACACCGGACGATCTGGGGCGCTACATCGGTTACCTTCCACAGCGGGTTCAGTTGTTCGACGGCACTATCGCCGCAAACATTGCCCGCCTCAGCGGCGCGCCCGACAGCGCGGCCGTCGTGGAGGCCGCCAAGAAGGCCGCCGCGCATGACATGATCGTCAAACTGCCCGACGGCTATGATACGCGCGTCGCGGCAGGTGGCGGGCGTCTGTCGGGAGGGCAGATGCAGCGCATCGCCCTGGCACGTGCGCTCTATGGCAATCCGGTGATCGTCATCCTGGACGAGCCGAATTCCAACCTGGACAACGAAGGATCAATGGCGCTGAACAAGGCAATCCGCGACCACAAGGCCGAGGGTGGATCGGTTCTGATCATGGCACACCGTCCGGCCGCCATTCAGGAGTGTGATACACTGCTGGTGATGGACAACGGCACCCGCGCCGCCTTTGGTCCGAAAGACAAGGTTCTCAAGGAGATGGTCGCCAACCACGAGCAGTTGAAAAAGTCATCTTCCATGGGAGGTGTCCAATGAGCGTGAACAGTTGGTCCGCCCGCAAGCCTGTCCTCTTTGGCCTATTCGGACTCCTGCTACTGGTGGGTGGCTTCGGCACCTGGTCTGTCGTGTCAAACATCGCGGGCGCGATCATCGCTCCGGGTCGGCTTGAGGTCGATCGCAACCGCCAGGTCGTGCAACATCCAGATGGTGGTGTCGTTTCCGAGATTCTCGTCGATGAAGGCGACACCGTGGCCGAGGGCGCTGTGCTGATCCGTCTCGATTCCAAACTGCTGACGTCGGACCTCTTGATCGCCGAAGGGCAGCTCTTCGAACTCATGGCGCGGCGCGGCCGGCTCGAGGCGGAACGTGACGGCGCGGAAACGATAAGCTTTGACCCGATGCTGATCGAAGCGGCGGAACAGCGTCCGGAAGTCGCCGGGCTCATTCAGGGACAGGAGCGCCTGTTCACCGCGCGGCAGGATTCGGTCGCACGCGAGTCGGAACAATTGGAGAAACGCCGGGGTCAGATCCTCGATCAAATCACGGGTATCAAGGCACAACAGGACTCACTGCAAAGACAGGTTGTTCTGATCGCCAAGGAACTCGAAAGCCAACAGTCCTTGCTGGACCGCGGCCTCGCGCAGGCGGGAACGGTTCTGAATCTTGAACGAACCGCTGCCGATCTGGATGGAACGCTGGGAGAGCTGATTGCATCGGAGGCACAGGCCGAGGGCCGTATCACCGAAATCGATATCGAGGTGCTAAAGCTCGGTACGAGACAACGCGAAGACGCAATCACCCGTCTGCGCGATCTTCAGTACCGTGAACTCGAACTCGCTGAACAGCGCAGATCCCTGCTCGAACGGCTGGCCCGGCTCGACATCACCGCACCGGTTTCGGGCATTGTCTATGACCTGCAGGTTCAGACACCGCGTTCGGTCATCCGCTCTGCCGACCCGGTGCTCTACCTCGTGCCGCAGGACCGCCCGCTGGTCATTGCCGCGCGTGTGGAACCTATTCACATCGACAAGATCTTTGTCGGTCAACCGGTCACACTTCGTTTTTCTGCCCTGGATCAGCGAGAAACGCCCGAATTGTACGGCACGGTCACGCAGGTTTCAGCGGATGCGTTTGAAGATTCCAAGAGCCAGATTTCATTCTATCGCGCCGAGATCATGCTGGAAGAAGGCGAACAGGACAAGCTCCCCGAGGGCACCGTCCTGATCCCAGGAATGCCCGTCGAGACATTTATCCGCACCGACGCCCGGACACCGCTGGCCTATCTGGTCAAACCGCTGGCCGACTATTTCACCAAGGCCTTCCGCGAATCCTGACTTGGGGCTTTTCGGCGGGCCGGAACCCGGTTAGCGTCCGCGCGAAACCACGACTCCTGAGGGGATCAGATATGAGCATCGAAGACAAACTGGCCGAACTGGGTGTGACATTGCCGAATGCACCGGCACCGGCTGCGAATTACGTTCCGTTCGTGCAAATCGGCGATATCGTGTATATCTCCGGTCAGATTTCCAACGACGCAAACGGCCTGATCGTCGGCAAACTGGGCGACACGATGGAACTCGACGCGGGGGTTGCTGCGGCAAGATCCTGCGCGATCAGCCTTCTGGCCCAGGTCAAGGCCGCCTGCGGCGGCGATATCGGCCGGCTGGAGCGGGTGATCAAGCTGACGGCCTTCGTGAACTCGACTGACGATTTCACGGACCAACCCAAGGTGGTGAACGGCGCGTCAGACTTCCTTGTGGAAGTATTGGGCGATGCCGGACGGCACACCCGTTCGGCGGTCTCTGCGGCATCACTGCCACTGGGTGTCGCAGTCGAGATCGAAGGCATCTTTCAGGTCAAATGACGCCGCGCTTGCCCACGGCGTTCCTGACCGCGGCAATTGCGCATCGCGCGCTGCACGACATTTCGCAAAGGCGCCCCGAGAACAGCCGCGCCGCGATCCGCGCGGCTGTGGCGGCAGGGTACGGCATCGAAATCGACCTGCAATTGACGGCCGATGCACAGGCGTTGGTTTTTCACGACTATGACCTGACTCGGCTGACCGACAAAACCGGCCCGGTGAGGCAATTGACGGCGGCTGAAACGCGCCAGATTTCGCTAAAGCACGGCGACGGAGAGACCATCCCGACGCTGCCGGAAGTCGTGGACATCGTGGCTGGCCAGGTACCCCTGCTGATCGAAATCAAGGATCAGGACGGGGGCATGGGCCCCGATATCGGCCCGCTTGAACGGGCGACGGCGGCGGCTCTGCGCGGCTATCGCGGGCCGGTTGCGGTCATGTCGTTCAATCCGCACAGCGTTGATAGAATGGCCGAATTGGTACCCGAGTTGCCCCGTGGCCTGGTAACTTGCGGTTTTGACCCCGCCGAATGGCCCCTGCCCGTCACAACCTGCGAACGGTTGCGGGAGGTTCCCGATTTTGATGCCGCCAAGGCCAGCTTCATCAGTCATGACAAAGACGATCTGGCCAGTCCGCGTGTTGCGGAACTGCGCGAAGCCGGCGCGCCCGTTCTCTGCTGGACAATACGATCGCCCATTGACGAGGCAGAAGCCCGCCGGTTCGCCGATAATGTGACCTTTGAAGGCTATCTGCCACCGCTTCCGGGTTGATCGAGCGCCTGACAAGACCAGATACTACTCAGGCACGAGGACAAGATGGATCAGGCACAGATCGAGATTCAGGTGATCGGCTCTCTGTCGCAAATTGCGCCAGAAGAGTGGGACAGTTGCGCCGGTCCCGAAGCCGCCGATGGCGGGCGACCGATTGATCCGTTCACGACGCACCGGTTCCTGTCTGTGCTCGAGGACTCGGGCTCGGTCGGTCGGGGAACGGGCTGGCAACCGCAATACCTGACCGCCTATCTGGACGGAATGCTGATAGGCTGCGCGCCCCTGTATGCCAAATCGCATTCGCAGGGCGAATACATCTTTGATCACAACTGGGCGCACGGATACGAGCGTGCCGGTGGGGATTATTATCCCAAACTCCAGATCGCGGTTCCGCACACACCCGCAACCGGGAGACGGTTTCTCGTGCGGCCCGGTTACGAAGAGATTGGTCAATCGGCGCTGGTTCAGGGAGCGGTGCAATTGACCGCAGACAATCGGTTGTCATCGCTGCACGTCACCTTTTGCACTGAACAGGAGGCTGCCGCCGGTGAGAAAATGGGACTGATGTCGCGCGCGAGCCAGCAGTTTCATTGGCTGAACCACGACTATGCTGACTTTGGCGATTTTCTGGCCAGCCTGTCATCGCGCAAACGCAAGAATATCCGTAAGGAACGTGCGCAGGCCAATGACTTTGGCGGCAGCGTCCATGTGTTGACCGGGGATGAGATCGAGTCCGAGCATTGGGACGCGTTCTGGGTGTTCTACCAGGATACCGGCGCGCGCAAATGGGGCACACCCTATCTGACCCGCCGATTCTTCGATCTTGCACAAGACCAGCTGCGGGATGATCTTGCTTTGGTATTGGCCAAGCGAGATGATCGCTGGATCGCGGGCGCATTGAATGTGATCGGTCGGGATACGTTATTTGGCCGATACTGGGGTTGCATCGAACATCACCCCTGCCTGCACTTTGAACTGTGCTATTATCGGGCAATCGACATCGCCATCGCGCGAGGCATGAAACGAGTCGAAGCAGGTGCGCAAGGAGAGCACAAGCTGGCGCGAGGCTATCTACCGACCCAGACCCATAGTCTGCATTGGGTCGCGGATCCCGGGTTTGCCGAGGCAATTGCCAACTACCTCAGGGCCGAACGCGAAGCGGTTGAGGAAGAGATCGAAGTGCTGACGGAGTACGGCCCGTTCAGAAAGCCACAAGTGGAGGAACAGCAATGACCGAGAAACTGTCTGACGAGGCACGGGGACCATTGCTGGACCCGCTCTTCAAAACGGGCTGGGCGCCTGTGGATGGTCGCGATGCGATCGAAAAGACCTTTGTCTTCAATAATTTCATCGACGCCTTTGGCTGGATGACACGGGTCGCGATCTGGGCGGAAAAGTGGGATCACCACCCGGAATGGAACAATGTCTACAAGACTGTCAACGTGGTGTTGACGACGCATGATGTCGATGGGCTGAGCGCGCAAGATGCCAAACTGGCCCGTAAGATGGACAGTCTTGTGTAGGGCATCGCCGTGGCCGCGGGTTCGGTCACATATCCCGTTTGCGTATTGATGCCGCCGGGTATCGCGCCTGCATCAAGACCGACCAAATCCGGAACAGCACGAAACAGGTTCATCGTGGTGTCGTCGGTTGTTCGAAACGATTTCGCAGATATTGCGGACTTGCGCGACGGGATGGGCATGGCGATCATCAGGATTTCAATCCTGATGATCGCCACCGTCCTACATCGAAGCGAGCAGTCCCTCGCCACCAGAAACTTCGCATACGCCAGGGTTTTCCTCGGCCTGAAGAACCGTCACGGACCCGTCTTCGACCAGCATCGCATAGCGGCGCGACCGGGCAATCAACCCGGCGGGCGGCGCATCAAAATCCATGCCGATTGCCTTGGTGAAAGTGCTTTCCGGATCGGACAGCATGGTCAGGCCCGCCGCCTCCGCCCCGGTTGCATCGCCCCAGGCTTTCATCACGAAGGGATCGTTGACGGACACGCAAATGATCTCGTCGACCCCCTTACCATCGAATTCGGATTTGGTGCGGATAAAGCTCGGCACATGCGCGGAGTGACAGGTTGGGGTAAAGGCGCCGGGAACCGCAAAAATCACGACCTTGCGCCCCTTGATCTTGTCCGCGAGCGAGACCGTTTCAGGCCCCTCGGCACCCATCGTGACCAGTGTCGCGTCGGGCAGTTTCTCTCCGGTTGAAATCGTCATGTTGCGTCCCTTTCTGAAAATTTGTTTGCGCCAATGGCACAATTAGGATTTGTGAGCATCGGGACAACCACTTTCAAGGGGCGATGTCGATAGATGAGCCATATCATTGTGATCGGAGCCGGACAGGCCGGCGCCTCGTTGGTGGCAAAACTGCGCAACAGCGGGTTTGATGGCGACCTGACCCTGATCGGTGCCGAACCTGTTCCCCCCTATCAGCGACCGCCATTGAGCAAGGCCTATCTTCTGGGCGAAATGGAGCTTGAGCGCCTGTTTCTGCGACCCGAGAGCTTCTATACGGATCAGAACATCGCGCTGCGCAAGGGCAAGGCCGTGACCGCCATCGATCCGGCGGAAAAAACGGTGACGGTGGGTGACGAGGTGATCCGCTATGATCAACTGGCGCTGACAACAGGTTCGGAGCCCCGGCGGTTGCCCGCAGCGATCGGCGGCGATCTGGATGGCGTGCACGTGGTGCGTACCCTGTCGGATGTCGATGCAATGTCGAGTGCAGTCACCCAAGGTGCGCGCGCGTTGATTGTGGGCGGCGGGTATATCGGGCTTGAGGCGGCCGCGGTCGCGGCCAAGCGCGGTGTAAGGGTCACGCTTGTGGAAATGGCAGAGCGAATTCTGCAGCGGGTGGCCGCGCCGCAAACCAGCGACTATTTTCGTGCGCTGCATACGGCCCATGGTGTCGAGATTCGAGAAGGCATCGGGCTTGATCACCTGATCGGTGAGGAGGGCAAGGTCACCGGGGCGGTGCTGAGCGATGGCAGCGAAATTGACCTTGATTTCGTGATTGTCGGTGTCGGCATCACGCCCTCGACCGCGCTGGCAGAGATGGCTGGCCTGACCATCGACAACGGCATTGCCGTCGACGAACTTGGCCGCACGTCTGATCCCGCAATCTGGGCCGCTGGCGATTGTGCATCCTTTCCTTATGCCGGCGGACGGCTCCGGCTGGAAAGCGTGCCAAACGCCATTGATCAGGCCGAATGCGTGGCCGCGAACATACTCGGCGCGGCAACGCCCTATGTGCCCAAGCCGTGGTTCTGGTCGGATCAATACGATGTGAAACTGCAGATTGCCGGTTTAAACACGGGGTATGATCGGGTCGTCACGCGCACGGGCGACAAGGGCGCAGTGTCGTTCTGGTATTTCGCCGGCAACACGCTGCTTGCCGTTGACGCCATGACTGATCCGCGCGGATACATGATAGGCAAGCGCCTGATCGAGGCGGGGAAGTCTCCGGCGCCAGAGGCGATCGCCGACCCCGGGACCGATCTGAAATCGCTGCTGCGCGCGTGAGGATCATCGCGGGGCGATTTCGTGGCCGGGCGCTGGCGTCGGTCGGCAAGGGCGACAGTGCCGCGCATCTGCGTCCGACCACAGACCGGGTGCGCGAAAGCCTGTTCAACGTGCTGGCGCATCGCCATGATTTAGAGGGTGCACGGGTGCTGGACCTCTTTGCTGGGACCGGAGCGTTGGGGCTCGAGGCCCTGTCGCGCGGCGCGGCGCATGTCACCTTTGTCGACGATGGGCGCGTCGCCGGGCAACTCATCCGCAAGAACATCGATCTCATGGACAGTCAGCTACAGACCCACCTCATTCGCCGCGATGCCACCCGTCTGCCCTCCTGCCCCGGAGAACCTTGCGATCTGGTGTTTCTCGACCCTCCCTACGGCATGGCCCTTGGTCAGCGCGCCTTGTCCACGGTCACCGAGGCGGGCTGGGTTGCCCATGATGCCCTTGTCGTCTGGGAAGAAAACGCGCCGATGCCGGCACCGGTGGGGTTCGGATTGATCGATAGCCGCAAGTACGGCGACACACACATCACGCTCATGCTGGCATCAGGCCGCTGATCAAGCCTCGTAGGTCGGGTGAAAGCGCCCTGCGGGCGACAACGTGAAGATTTCAAAACCATCCCCGGTCACGCCGACCGAATGCTCGAACTGTGCAGACAGGGATTTGTCCCGCGTGACTGCTGTCCAGTCATCGGCGAGGGTCTTGGTTTCCGGCCGACCCAGATTGACCATCGGTTCGATGGTAAAGAACATGCCTTCTTCCAGGATTGCACCGGTTCCGGGGCGACCATAGTGCAGCACATTGGGCGGCGCGTGAAACACCCGGCCCAGCCCATGACCGCAAAAGTCGCGCACAACGCTCATGCGGTGCGCCTCGACATAGGTCTGGATCGCGTGGCCGATGTCACCAAAGGTGTTGCCCGGTTTGACAACCTCGATACCCTTCATCAGCGCATCATGGGTCACCTGGATCAAACGATCGGCCTTGCGCGGCAGTTTGCCTGCGACATACATCCGGCTGGTGTCGCCAAACCAGCCATCGACGATCACCGTGACGTCGATATTGATGATATCGCCATCCTTGAGCTTCTTGTCGCCGGGAATGCCGTGACACACCACGTGGTTGACCGAAATACAGCTGGCGTGCTCGTAGCCCTTGTACCCGATCGTGGCAGATTTCGCGCCTGCATCCTCGACCATCTTGGTGATCGCCGCATCGATGGCACCGGTGGTTTGACCGACAAACACATGGTCGCAAATGTCGTCCAGGATGCGCGCGGCCAAGGTGCCAGCAGCGTGCATTCCGGCAAAATCTGCGGGGTCATAAATTCGAATGCCATCCTTGGTCAGACGGCCGCGAAGTTCATTGTTCACCGATGACTCCATATTCGTTGTCTTCCCATATACTTAAAGCCTCAGGCGCAAAAGTTCCAGTGGGGCTCAAAACACAGAAGCGACAGGTTGGCCCAACTCCACCCCCTGCGTGGTGATCCGCGAGCCAAAGCACAGGGTTTCAACGCCACGATCACGGGCGGCCTGATAGGCCGCCGCATATCCCGGGTCAATATCGCGTGCCAGATCAAACCCCGTGCAATCGGTGCGCTGGATCAGGTACAGCATCACCCCCCGATGGCCCTGTTCAGCGACCCGCGCCAGTTCCTCAAGGTGTTTGGCACCGCGTTTGGTTACGGAATCCGGGAACTCGGCCAGCCCCGGCTGGCGACACAATGTCACGCTCTTGACTTCGACATATGCGTCGGGAAGGCCCGGTTGGCTCAACAGGAAGTCAATTCGGCTCGCCTCGCCATACTTGACCTCGGGGCGAACGGTTTCATACGCCGCCAGCCCGGCCACCTGTCTTTCTTCGAGAGCGGCGCGCAGCGCGCGGTTTGGAACCGAGGTATCCACGCCGGTAAAATGCCCGTTCTCGTGATCCACCAGCCGCCAGCCGAATTTCAGTTTCTTGCGAGGGTCGTCGTTTGGCTCCAGCCAGACCTTCTGACCCGGCGTCGCCAGTCCCATCATCGAACCGGGGTTCGCGCAATGCGCGGTGATTTCACGGCCATCCCCGAGCCTGCAATCGGCGAGAAACCGTTTGTAGCGGCGGATCAGCCTGGCGGGGACGAGAGGGGTTTCAAAGCGCATGGCCAAGGGCCTATACCTGCGAGAGAAACCATTCAAGCGAGGCATGTCATGGCAAATCCAACCGCCGCGATGCTGGTGATCGGGGATGAAATCCTGTCAGGACGCACACGCGATTCAAACATGCATTTTCTGGCTGGCGAACTGACCAAGAACGGAATCGACCTGAAACAGGTGCGTGTCGTCAGCGATGATCGGGTTGCGATCATCGATGCGGCGCGCGCATTGTCCGACACCCATGATGTCGTGTTCACCAGCGGTGGCATCGGGCCGACCCATGATGATATCACGGCCGATTGCATCGCGGCAGCCTTTGACGCTCCGATTGACGTCCGCGACGATGCCCGGAAAATCCTCGAGGACCATTACCAGAAGAGCGGGCATAGGTTGAATGCCGCCCGCCTGCGCATGGCTCGGATCCCGGACGGGGCCACCCTGATTGACAATCCGGTGTCACGCGCCCCGGGGTTTACCATCAGTAATGTTCACGTGATGGCAGGCGTTCCACAGGTCTTTCAGGCGATGGTCGCCAGTGTCCTGCCAACCCTGACCGGCGGTGCTCCGTTGATGAGCCAGAGCCTGCAGGTGTTTCGCGGCGAAGGTGACATTGCCGAAACGCTGTCGCAATTTGCAGAGCGCTACGCGGACCTGTCGATTGGCTGCTATCCGTTTCAGAAAGACGGGGCCTTTGGCGCGAATATCGTCATCCGCGGGCAGGATGGCACGCGGGTGGACGCCGCAATGACCGAATTGGCCAGGGCGCTCGCGCTATGAATGCACCCCTGCCATCCTGGTACGATGTGATTGACGGCACCTGGCCTGCCGCCAGCTACCGGCACCACGGGGTCTGGACCCTGCGCGAAGGATGCGGCGGCGGCAGCCGCGTGTCGGCGACAACGCTGGCCAAACCGGACGCTGACTTTACCGAGGCCGACATCGACAGCGCGGAAACCGCGATGCTGGACATGGGGCAGTCCCGCATTTTCATGATCCGCAAGGGCGAGACCGTTCTGGACCAGCACCTTGCCCAACGCGGCTATGCGCTCAAGGACCCGGTCACGATCTATGTGTGCCCCCCCGCACAAATGATGGATGAGCCGATCCCCCGCGTCACCGTTTTTTCCCTCTGGGAGCCGCTGGCCATCATGCGTGAAATCTGGGCCGCTGGCGGGATCGGGGCGTCTCGGCTCGCGATCATGGATCGCGCCCGCGGACCCAAGACCAGTTTCCTGTGTCGCCACAAGGACAAGCCCGCCGGGGCCGCCTATGCCGCGTTTCATGATGGCGTCGTGATGGTCCATGCGATTGAAATCCTGGCTCACCAACGGCGCTGCGGCATGGGTCGCTGGGTGATGCGCGCCGCTGCCTTCTGGGCCGACGAACAGGGTGCCGAAACCCTGTCGGTCATGTGCACGGTCGAGAACACGGCGGCCAACGCGCTCTACACTTCCCTCGGCATGCGGCCTGTGGGACAGTACCATTATCGACACCTCCCAGATGGAGCCTGATGCCAAGTGACAAATGAAACCCCGCCGACCGCCCTTGACCTTCCAATGGTCGATCCATTGCCCGAGGCGACACAGAAGTACTTTGATATCTGCCTCGAGAAACTGGGAATGATCCCCAACGTCTTGAAGGCCAATGCCTTTGATATCGACAAACTCAACGCGTTCACCGGCATGTACAACGACCTGATGCTGGCCGATAGCGGCCTGAGCAAGCTCGAGCGGGAAATGATCGCCGTGGTCGTGTCTTCGATCAACCACTGCTTTTATTGCCTCGTTGCCCATGGCGCGGCGGTGCGGCAATTGTCCGGCGACCCGAAACTGGGCGAAATGCTGGTGATGAACTACCGCGTTGCACCGCTCGAACCGCGCCAACGGGGGATGCTCGATTTCGCGGCCAAGATGACAACTGCCAGCGCCACGATCGAGGAAACCGATCGCCAGGCCCTGCGGGATCTGGGTTTCAGCGATCGCGATATCTGGGACATTGCAAATGTCACCGGCTTCTTCAACATGTCCAATCGGGTCGCGAGTGCCACTGCAATGCACCCGAATGACGAGTACCATTCACAGTTCAGATGATGAGCCGACTTGCATTCAGCACCCTTTTGTCGCTGATACCTGTTTTTTGTCAGGCTCAGGATCTGACACTGATGCCAGCGGCTCGGCAACTCTCGGAACGGGTAAGCCCGCTTGACAGCTACGAGCTGCCGACGGGAATCTTTGCCGATGGAACTATCCCGGTGCGCCGGTTCGAGGGGCGCGTCGAGCGCAAGACCTTTCGGATCAACGGCGCATCGGCGACGACGCTGCAGCTCCTGACTCCATTGCGCGAACAATTGGAATCGATGGGCTATGACCTGATCTACCAATGCGAGGACCGCACCTGCGGCGGGTTTGATTTCCGCTTTGGAACAGAGGTCGTCCCTGCACCGGACATGCACGTCGATATTCGAAACTACCGTTTCCTGTCAGCCGTTCTGGAACCTGACACCGCCATCAGCGTTCTGGTCAGCCGAAGCGGAAGTGCCGCTTACATTCAGATCATCCGCGTGTCGCCCTCCGATGCGCAGAACAGCATACAAGCAACAACACCCGAGGCGAGCGTTGCGACCACCGAGGATTTGGCACTGGCGCTACAGCGTGACGGACACGTGGTTCTGCGCGATCTTGAATTTGACAGCGGTGCTGGGGCGTTGCTGCCCGGCCCCCACGAAACGCTCGACCAACTCGCCAAATATCTGAGCGATCATCCCGATCAACGTATTGCACTGGTCGGACACACAGACAGTACCGGGGCACTTGCGACGAATATTGCATTGTCCAAACGACGCGCAGCTGCCGTCCGAACGCGCCTGATCGATAGTCTTGATGTCGATCCTTCCCGCATCGATGCCGAGGGCAACGGCTATCTGGCACCTGTTGCTTCCAACCTGACACCTCAGGGGCGAGAGGCCAATCGCCGGGTTGAAGCGATCCTGCTGCCAGCACGCTAGCGGTCCAGCGACGCTTGTGTGGTTACGATCCCAACTGGACGAGGGTGGCTGGCCCCGATTGCGCGAAGCCGATCCTACCAGTCGGTCGGACCTTTTTCGGCAAAGGCATGAACCAGAAAGTCGATGAACGCACGGACCTTGGGCTGGGTAAAGCGACCCGGAGGATAAACCGCATAGATGCCCTGTGTCTCAACCGGCAAAGACGGCATTGCATCTTCGACCAGCCCCGACTGCAACGCCTCGGAATAGAGGAAGCTGGGCAGGTAAGCGATCCCGAGCCCCGAAATCGCGGCGTTCAAAAGGGATTGACCGTCGTTGACACTGAGCCAGCCAGCGGTGCGGACCTGTCGCTTTTCACCCGAAGGGGCCGTCAGCCGCCAGACATTGCCGCTGGACTGGTTCGAGTAGTGCAGCAGCTTGTGTTCGTTCAGGTCATCGATTTTCTGCGGTCGCCCGTATTTCTCGAAATAGGACGGCGCGGCGATCATGCGCTTGGTGGTTTCCGTCAGCTTGCGTGCTCGCAAAGTGCTGTCTTCGAGCTCTCCGATCCGCACGGCCATGTCGAAGCCTTCGGAGATCAGTTCCACATAGCGGTTGTTCAGCACCATGTTGACCGTGATGTCGGGGAAATCCGCAAGGAACTCTGACAGAACCGGTGACAGATGATTGACACCAAAATCGGTGGCAACACTGATCCGCAACAATCCCGAGGGAGCGGATTGCATCGACGTCACCAATGCATCAGCCTCGCCTGCGTCGTTTAGCACACGGCGCGCCCGATCATAGTAGGCCAGTCCGATTTCCGTCGGGCTGACCCTGCGGGTCGTCCGGTTCAGAAGCCGTGCGCCCAACCGTGCCTCAAGGCTTGAGACATGTTTGGAAACAGCCGATTTCGAGATACCCATCTTCTTGGCAGCGTCCGTAAAGCCGCCTTGATCCACCACGTTGGCGAAGGCTTCCATTTCCGTCAATCGATCCATACGCAGTACCTCAAGAACTAATTCAGTTATGCAATCGGTATCCGTTCGAATCTGGGCAAGATCGCGGCGAGCGTGGGATAATATCAGGGTTTCATTGCCTATCGTTCTCGCTGGGGAAACGGCCCGGAGCGCGGAAATGGGCGATACTCGCATCTACAGAATATTGATTTTATTGATATTTTACCGGAGCCGTTGGAAATGTGGCAAGATCGTGCTACCTATTATGACAATTCTCAACAATTTGGTGCTGACATGAAACTCGCGCTTGCGACAGCCTTGGCCGCACTGATGGCCCTGCCCGCTCAGGTTGAGGGGCAAACCCCTTCCAACCCTGACGCGCGGCTCTATTTCGTAAATCTGTCGGATGGCGACACGGTGGCGTCTCCGGTCACGGTGAATTTTGGCCTATCGGGGATGGGCGTTGCACCAGCGGGTACAGAAATGGAGATGACCGGGCATCATCACCTGCTGATCGACCGCCCGCCATTGGGGCAAGGCGAAGATGGCGCGGACGAGTTGACCATCGGCCTGCCTTCGGATGAACATCACCGCCACTTTGGAGGTGGCCAGACCGAGGTCACGCTGGATTTGCCGGCAGGCCCGCATACGCTGCAACTGGTGCTGGGGGACGCGTCACATGTTCCTCATGCCGAACCGGTTGTTTCCGACGTGATCACCATCACCATAGATTAGGCGCCCCTCACTCTCAAAAGAGTGCGTTGAACTCCGAAAGTCCCCGATCCGAAAACTGCACGATCCGAGTGTCGGGAACCCGCCGCGCCCAGCCGAGTGTTTCGAACCGCGCCAGCATCGCACGCCCCAGCCGTCCGGCAAGATGCGATTGGCGCACGCTCCAGTCCAGACACTCGCGACACATCGGGGCTTTGCTGCGTGGCATGGCCTGCGCGCTGATGCCAAGTGCGGCCACGAAACGCTGCCCGGCCTCGGACAGATCCAGCCCTGTATCGCAAAACTCGAAATGCCCTTGGCGGCGCATCGCAGAAAACATCTGAACGCCCAGGTCGCCCGCGAGATGGTTGTAGCAGACCCGCGCAGTGCGGAGCGCCTGATCGCGCGGTCCCGTCCGGGTTCTCATGTGCCCCAGCCCTGCAGCGAGCCCCATCAACGCTTCAAGCGTCTGGGCGACATTGTCTCCGGACAGGGAGTAGTACCGGTGCCGGCCCTGCTTTTGCAGCTTCAACAACCCGGCGTCTTGCAATTTGTGCAGGTGCGAGCTTGCGGTTTGAGCGCTGACCCCGGCCTCGACCGCAAGTTCACCGGCGGTGAGCGCTTTGCCCGACATCAGGGCCGTCAACATGTTTGCGCGCGCAGGGTCGCCAATCAGCGATGCGATCGCGGTGAAATCCGGGCCTTCTCTCATAGTTCGACAGTAATCGAAGCATAGGGTGCATTCAATCGGCTATCCAAAGATCAGTTCACAAGGGAAACGCTCATGCTCACATGCATCATCAGATACCATATCGACCCGGCCAAAACCGATCAGTTTCGCCAATACGCCCGAAACTGGGGTCAGGCGATTCCCCGTTGCGGCGCGGATCTGGTGGGGTATTTCGCCCCGCACGAAGGTTCGTCCACCCGCGCATACGGCATCTACAACATCCCCAGCCTTGCCGCGTATGAAGCGTATCGTGCCCGTCTCAATGCCGATCCGCTGGGGCGCGAGAACTATGAATTTGCAAAAAAGGAACGGTTTCTGTTGCGTGAAGACCGGACTTGGCTGACTTTGGCGTCGGCACCTCACGGAGAAAAGTCATGATCGCCATCATCTTTGAAGTCGAGCCCGCCGACGGCATGAAGGACACATATCTCGACATCGCCGCCGAAATGCGCCCGCTGGCTGAACAGATCGACGGCTTTGTCTCGGTCGAGCGGTTCCAGAGCATAACCAACCCCGGCAAGTTGTTGTCACTGTCCCTGTTTCGCGACGAGGACGCGGTGCAGGAATGGCGCAGGCTGGCCGCGCATCGGCGGGCTCAGGCCAAGGGGCGCGGCGGGGTCTTTTCCGACTACCGCCTGCGCGTGACCCAGGTCATCCGCGACTATGGCATGACCGACCGCGACGAGGCCCCATCGGACAGCATCGCCGCGCACGATACCTAAAGCGCGGCGGCCAGGCGGGTGCCCTGATCGATCGCGCGCTTTGCGTCCAGTTCTGCGGCGACATCCGCGCCACCGATCACATGCGGCGTGACCCCACGCGCAATCAGCGCATCTGCCAGCGACCGTTCCGGAAGTTGCCCGGCACAGAGCACGATGGTATCCGCCTCGATCAGTGTCGGATTTTCCCTCGCTTCGCCAAAGGACACACGCAAGCCGTCTGCATCGATCGCCTCGTAGTTCACGCCACCGACAAACTGCACGCCTTTCATCTTGAGCGTCGCGCGATGAATCCAGCCGGTCGTCTTGCCAAGCCCTTTGCCGTGTTTGCTGGCCTTGCGTTGCAGCAGGGTAATCTGTCGCGCGGACGGATGCGGCTTTGGGCCCTCGGGGGCCAGACCGCTCCGATGCTCCGCCGGATCGGCAATGCCCCATTCTTCCATCCACAACGGCAGGCTCTCGGTGGGGCTGGTGCCTTCATGCGCGAGGTATTCGGATACATCAAAACCAATGCCACCCGCGCCGATGACCACCACGCGGCTGCCGACCTCTACCTTGCCCCGCAGCACGTCGATATAGTTGACCACATTCGGTGCATCCTGCCCCGGAATGCCCGGATCGCGCGGCGAAACCCCGGTGGCGATGATGATCTCGTCGAACCCGTCCAGATCGTCCGCCGTCACCTCGCGCCCCAACGCGGTCTTGATTCCGAGATCGGCCACCATCGTGCGATACCAGTCCACCAGTCCCCAGAATTCCTCTTTGCCCGGAACCTGTTTGGCCATGTTCAATTGCCCGCCAACCTCGTCCGCACGATCAAAAAGTGTCACGTCATGGCCCCGGTCTGCCGCCGTGATCGCCGTGGACAGCCCGGCCGGACCAGCCCCGACGATGGCCACCGTTTTGACCGTATCGGCCTTGGCAATCACCAGCTCGGTTTCATGACAGGCGCGCGGGTTGACCAGACAACTGGTCAGCTTGCCGCCGAAGGTGTGATCCAGACAGGCCTGGTTGCAGGCGATGCAGGGCGCAATGTGATCGCCCCGGCCCGCTGCCGCCTTGGCAACAAAATGCGCATCCGCCAGCATCGGCCGCGCCATCGACACCATGTCGGCGCAGCCGGTGGCCAGCACCTCTTCGGCAACTTCGGGTGTGTTGATGCGATTGGAGGTGATGACCGGGATCGAAACCTGGCCCATCAGTTTCTTGGTGACCCAGGCAAAGGCCGCGCGCGGCACCGATGTGGCAATCGTCGGGATACGCGCCTCGTGCCAGCCGATCCCGGTATTGATGATGCTCGCCCCGGCCTTTTCGATTTCCTGCGCCAGTTGCACGACCTCTGCATAGGTGGACCCATTGGGCACAAGATCGATCATCGAAAGGCGGTAGATGATGATGAAGTCGTCACCACAGACCTCCCGCGTCCGCCGCACGACCTCGATCGGCAAACGCATCCGGTTCTCGTAAGATCCGCCCCAGCGATCCGTGCGCTTGTTGGTGTGTGTGACGAGAAACTGGTTGAGGAAATACCCCTCGGAGCCCATGATCTCGACCCCGTCATACCCGGCCTCGCGCGACCTGCGCGCAGCTTCGACGATATCGGCGATCTGCTTCTCGATCCCCTCTTCGTCCAACTCGGTCGGGGGAAACGGCGAAATCGGCGATTTGACCGGGCTGGGTGCGACGCATTTTGGGCCATAGGCATAGCGGCCCGCGTGCAGGATCTGCATGCAAATCTTACCACCCGCCGCGTGGACCCGTTCGGTGATGACCGAATGGTTATCGATATCTTCCTGGGTGGTCATCATCGCGGCACCCGGCATAACCGACCCTTCAAGGTTCGGACCAATCCCGCCGGTGACCATCAACCCGACATCACCGCGTGCACGTTCGGCGTAAAATTCGGCCACACGGTTCCAGTCGCGGGTTTCTTCCAGACCCGTATGCATGGAGCCCATCAGAACGCGGTTCTTCAGAGTGGTAAAGCCCAGATCAAGCGGGGCAAGCAGGTTCGGATAGTCAGCCATGAGTGTCTCCCTTTTCGTCCTCAGCAATACCGCAGATACTAGGCAAGTCACGCGAAACGCCGCGTCAAACACTTGCGTCCGGATGCCGTACCGCTAGACAGGGAGCAGCATCGCAGGAGCCCTCACATGACCCCGGACGAGATCGCCGAACTGCCCTATCGCCAATGTGTCGGTATCATGTTGATAAATGCCGACGGCGATGTCTTTGTCGGCCAGCGCAATGACCGCCACGCCGAAGCCTGGCAAATGCCGCAGGGCGGTATCGACAAAGGCGAAGCGCCCCGCGAGGCCGCGTTGCGCGAGCTTTGGGAGGAAACCGGTGTCACCGCCGATCTGGTCGAGATCATTGCCGAGACCGACAACTGGCTGCCCTATGATCTGCCACACGACATCGTGCCCAAAATCTGGAAGGGCCGCTATCGCGGACAGGAGCAAAAATGGTTCCTGATGCGCTTTCACGGGCGCGATGATCAGATCAATGTCGAAACCGAGCATCCCGAATTCACGGTCTGGCGCTGGCAACCGGTGGATCAGCTTGTTGGCGCGATCGTGCCATTCAAACGCAAGGTCTATGAGCAGATCCTGCAGGCATTCGCCCCGAAACTGTAGCGCTTTCTAACAATATCGTTCCGGTCCGATCCACTGCGCGTCGGAATAGCGATCACCATGGGCCCATCCGACGGGCAGCACCGCGTCGATCCGGGCGAGGTCCTCCTCGCTCAGATACAGGTCCGCACCGGCCGCCAGTTCCTTGAGATGCGCCACGGAGCGTGTTCCGGGGATTGGAAGCACATGCTCCCCGCGCGTCAGCAGCCAGGCAATCGCAAGCGCGGCGGCCGATGTGCCCATCTCGGCGGCGAGCGCCCGAAACGGGGCGGTCGCGTCGATATTCGTCGAAAGGTTGGGCTCGATAAAGCGCGGATTGGTCTTGAGAAACGGCATGCCGGCAATGGCATCGGCGCGATGCGGCCTGTCGGTCAGCAACCCGCGGCCCACCGGGCTGAAGGCCACCAGCGTTGCGCCAAGCTCTGCACAGGTCTGGACAAGACCCAGTTCCGGAAAGCGCGTGGACAGGGAATATTCCGATTGTACCGCCGCGATCGGATGTATCGCCGATGCCCGGCGCAACGATGACGGTGCGATTTCGGAAAACCCGATGGCGCGGGTCTTTCCGGCCTTGACCAGCCCGGCGAGCGTTTCGGTCACATCTTCGATATCGATCCTGGAATCACGCCGGTGCACATAGAAAAGATCGACCGCCTCGACCCCTAGCCGTTTCAGACTGGCCTCGATCTCTTGCGTCAGATGTTCAGGTGAATTGTCGAAAATCGGGCGTCCGGTGTCCCTGTCGCGGGCGATACCGGCCTTTGTGGCGATGGTAAAACGCTCGCGCATCCCGCTGCCCCGCGCCGCCAGAAAGCTGCCGATGGAATTCTCGGACTTGCCCATGCCATAGATGTTCGACGTATCCAGATGGGAAATCCCAAACTCCAGCGCCGCATCCATGATCGCATGGGATTCACGCTCGTCCGTCGGGCCATAGAAATCAGCAAACGACATCGCACCGATGCCGATGGCGGACAGGGCAGGCCCATTTTTTCCAAGTGTGCAGCCTTGCATGTTCTATCCCCTCGGATTGCGATCAGTTGACGCAGCCAAGCAGCCCGACAAAACAATGTCCAGTCATGCGCGCGTCATTGTTCAATCTGTCGGAAACAGCGGCACATGGGTGCCCGCATCGCGTGGCACGACGCCAGTAAGGCGCGGGTCGTCCGCGATTTCGACCTGCTGTCGACGCGCCACAAAACCGCTGCCTTGGTAAAATCCGAGTGCCTGCGGAGAATCCAATGTGCAGGTATGCACGTGAAATCGGCTAATCGGGCGGGACCACGCCCGCGCAATCGCGTGATTCATCATGTAACGCCCCGCACCTTGCCCGATCAATTTGGAAGTCAGACCAAAAAACGCCAGTTCGCATTCATCAGATTGCCGAAAATCGAGTTCGACCATCCCCTGCGCGATTCCGTCCTGCATCAGGGCGTACAATTCGACATCCGGATCATGCAGGATCGCGCCAAGCGCCGCATCATCCAGTTCAAGCCGCGAAAACCAGAGCCAGTCCAGACCGCCGACCCGCATGAACAGATCACGATACCAGTCAGGCTCGGGCTGCTTCACACTCTGAAGTGTCGCCTCCTCCGGCATGCTGGCGGGCCGGGTCGTGACTTCTTCGCGCATTTCAAGATGCGTGACGACCGCGGCGACCTTGCCGGCAGGAATATCGTGAGACCCGTCCGTCAGCAAAGCGTTACAACAAGCCTTGGTCGCGCAGCAGTTCGGGCATGTCGGCTTCGGGTCGCGGGCCGAGATGCGATATCACCTCACTGGCGCAAACGCATCCGATCCGTGCGCAGGCTTCCAGATCGCGCACTGTCGCCATGCCATACAGGAAACCGGCCGCAAACTGATCGCCCGCACCCGTGGCATCGACCGGTTTGATGCGCTCTACCGGAATATCCAGACGCGACGTGCCCTCCATGACGGACACGCCGTCACCTGAACGGGTGCAAACCACCAGAGGGCACAGGGCGGCGGTCATCATCAGCGCGTCGTTCAGGTGGTCGGTTTCAAAGAGCGACTGAATTTCGGCCTCATTCCCGATCACGAAATCCAGATCATGCTGGATGAGCGACAGGAAATCAGCCCGATGACGATCAACGCAGAACGGATCGGATATGGCGATACCGGTCTTGCCCCCACCGGCGCGTGTTGCGCGTGCCGCCTCGCGAAAGGCCGTCTTTCCCGCGTCATGGTCAAACAGGTATCCTTCCAGGAACATGATCTGCGCATTGCTCGTGACAGCGGCCGGAACGTCGACCGAAGACAGACCGGTGGAGATACCGAGATAGGTATTCATCGACCTTTCCCCGTCCGGCGAAACAAAGATCATCGACCGCGAGGTCGGCAGTTCACCGTCAGTCACGGGCGGGTTCACGAAATCGATCCCGTTCTCGTTCATCGCGTCCGCGTAGAACCGCCCCAAGGCATCGTCACGCACACGCCCTATGAATGCCGTGTCCAGACCCAGCGCCCCGGCCCCCGCAATGGTGTTCGCAACCGATCCTCCCGGAGTCTGAACCCGGCGGTCCATCGCGCCATAGAGAATCTCGGCCCGCTCCTGTTCAATCAGTTGCATGATACCCTTCTCGATGCCCATATGATCGAGAAAGCTGTCATCCGATTGGGTGATGACATCTACAACGGCGTTGCCGATGCCGACCAGGTCATAGTTCTTCATACTGTCTTGTCCTCGTATTCACATAGGTCCCGGATCAGGCAGGTCGGACACAAGGGCTTGCGCGCCTTGCAATGATAGCGTCCGTGCAGGATCATCCAATGATGCGCATGCTGTTGGAAATCAACCGGGATATTGTCTTCGATCGACCGTTCCACCGCATTGACATCCTTGCCCGGAGCAACCCCGCTGCGATTGCCGAACCGGAATATATGGGTGTCTACGGCCTGTGCCGGAAATTGCCACCACATGTTCAGCACCACATTCGCCGTCTTGCGCCCGACACCGGGCAGCGATTCCAGGGCAGCACGTGAATTCGGCACCTCGCCGCCATAGTCATCAACCAGAATGCGCGAAAGCTTCATCACGTTCTTGGCCTTGTTGCGGTAGAGGCCGATGGTCTTGATGTGCTCGATCAGACGGTCTTCACCAAGATCCAGCATCTGCCTTGGCGTGGTCACAATCTCAAACAGTTTACGCGTAGCCTTGTTCACGCCAGCGTCCGTGGCTTGCGCAGAAAGCGCAACCGCAACAACCAGGGTATAGGCATTCACGTGATCCAACTCTCCCTTTGGTTCGGGTTCCGCCGCATGAAAGCGGATAAAGATCTCGCGGATCGTATGAAAGTCGAGTTGCTTTGCCATCCGAACCTTAATGCCTGCGGCAGAACGTCGAGGCAACGGGCAATGAACCATCTTCAGCGCGAAACGGAATTTGTACACTGCCGAGTATTCGAACATTCTGCATTTGGCAAAGTGATCTTCGCTTCCGTCACTTGTATCTACGCGACAGAGAGCTTTGGCCAATCAAGACTGGATATGATCCCAGTAAACTTGTGATCGGTGCGCGGCCCTAGCCGCCTTCGCGCAGCGCCGAAACCTCGCTGGCGGCCACGGATGGACCACCCTCGAGTACCAGAACAACAGCGTTGTCCTTGAACTGCGCTTCGGAAATCCGACCATAAACCTCGGTTGTGACAGGCGTGATTTCGGTTCCGTTTCGGAAGCTGGCCACAGAGAATGCATACACCCCGTTCGCAAAGGGGGCCCCGGAATCATCGACTCCTGCCCACTGTACGGGATCGCCGGTCAGGTCAATCATCGAGCGCTGCACTTCTCGCCCATCAGCACCCGTAACGACCAGATAGGCAGCATCCGCCGTCGGTGCCACGCCCGGAGAAACAGTCACCGGCTGCCCGTCAAAGTAGACAGGCGTATCCGCCCGGATTTCCATTCCTACCCAACCGGCGAGCGCGGCCATGTTGGATGAATCCATCTGGGCAAACAGGGCCGTCAGCGTATCATTGGTCTGGACCTGTTGTTCGACCATCGAAAACTGCGCCAGCTGTGCTGCATATTCGGTCGAGTCGATAGGTTCCAGCGGATCCTGGTAACGGGCCTGGGCCGTCAGCATCTTGAGAAACGTCTCGAAATCCGAGGTCAAGCCCGCGCTTCCCGAAGCCGAAGACGTGACAGATGCTGTGCGCGCCGCCGTTGATGCGGTAACTGATGCAACGGATGTGGTTATTTCGGTCATGATTAGAGCCTCAGGTCGAGCCCGGATTGAACCAGGCGGTTTGGCATTGTGTTCTGTGTTTCTCCAGCGGCGTTGGCGGCGTCGGTCGCTGCGTGGCCGCCGTCTTGTGAGTGATCATGACCGCTCGACCCGTCGCTGTTGAATTCGAAACTCGCCTGCCCATAGCCAAGCTTCTGAAACTCTTGGGAAAGCTGCTCAATATGGCGGCGCATCAACTCGAGCGTTTCGGGCCGTTCGGATGTGATCAGGACGGTCACACCGGCGTCGCTCGTTGATAAGGCCATGCGCACCCGGCCAAGCTCTTCCGGGTTAAGCGCAATTTCAACCGTTTTGCCCGATTCACGGGCAAATATCTCGACCGCGTAGGCTGCGGCATTGCGCACTGTTTCCGGGCGGGCCAGGATCGTCTCTGCAGAAACTGACGGTGCGAAGCCTGTGGCACCAACTGATCTCGACGGGGCCCAGTCGGGTGATTCGCCCGCCGACACGAATGTCTCCAAACCTGCGGTTTCGGTCGCGGGGAACAACGAAGCCATACTTTCAGGACCATGCGCAAGCGGGTTGGAAATCTGCTCCTGAGATATGCTTGGGCGCGGTGTGCCCTTGGCAGGCGATCCGGTCGGGGCTTCAGTTTCAGGTGCTGTGACCCTGCGTCCCCCCTCATCCAAGCCAGTGGCAGGCGACACGTCCTGCACCCTCTCCTGACCGATTTGCGCCATGTGATCAGTCGCTGGCTTGGCACCGCTGTACGGTTGCCGCCCTCCCCACACTTCGTTGAGCATGCCTGCAGCGCTTGCGGGGTTCTCGCTCGATTTTTCGACTGTATCGGTCGGAGATGGTACGTTGTTCGCGGACATCCGGGAGGTTGCGAGCAAGTCCTTATCGATTCCCTGCGCCCCATCCATTGCATTCGTGGCCTTCACCTGCACCGCGGATGGAACATCCCTTTTCGTGCTGTGTAGGTTGGGCAGCCCCCATGAAACAGTCCCGGTTTCCCGCGCTCGGGATGTGTCGTTCAGCACTTTCTCTCCGAGCTGGGCTTTGCTCCCACTCTCCCCGCGCGCACCCCGCGACGGATCCCACTCCGGCGACCCTTGGGTCAGCGCTTCGGCACCCGAGACCTGCGGCAAACCGGCGACCTCAGAAAGATTCTCGTCCGCGTGGTTCGCCGTCAAGAACCTCTCGTCTCTGGGTTCGACAGGATCGGTTTGTCGAGCAGAATGTTCCGTGACCGTTTTTGCGGGCTTGGCGGTGAATGCCCCCACGTCGGCCATCAACGCCATATCGTCGGCCGTGTCATCACCCATGCCATCGGTCTCCCCGATCGTGGCAAACTCTATCTCGCTGCTCTCGGCATCGACCTCATTGGCCTCCGAACTCTGTGGTTCTGTTGGCGCGGGTTTTTTGTGAGCATCACCAAGCATCCTTGCGAGAGCAGATGCGAAGGTGGTTTCCTTGGCGTTGACTTCGGTTTCCACGCGAGATGCCGGACTGAGGGCATCCGGCGCTCCACCAGTTGGTCGGACAGGATGGGAATTGATCTGCATGCGTCACCAGAATTCTTTCTTGATGACCCGACCATCATCCAAACCAGTTACGGATATTTTAACTGGAATGGCGTCATCCTCACAAAATCCGAGCAATTCGAGGCAATCCATGACTCCACTGACACTGACCACACCTATGATCGCAAAGCCCGGAGTCGATGCGCGCGACACCCCGCTGCGACAGGCCGCGACCGAGCTTGAGGCCGCTTTTCTGACAGAAATGTTGAAATCGGCAGGGCTGGGAAAGTCCCGCGAGTCGATGGGAGGCGGCGCCGGTGAAGACCAGTATGCTTCCCTTCTGGTGCGGGCCCAAGCCGAACAAATAGCAAAAACCGGCGGCATCGGATTGGCCGAGTCGCTCTATAATGCACTGAAGGAATCGCGTCATGACGGATGAAACTCACCAAGACCTGATCGACGCACTGGATGACCTCCTGGGTCGTGAACGCGAGGCGCTTCTCGGCGGAAAGCTGGAGCAGATCGCCAAGCTGATGTCGGCAAAGGAAGACCTGGTAGACAGGTTCAATGCTCTGCCTCCGGAAGACCGGCCCACCCTTGAGAGCGTTCACCAGAAGGTGACACGCAATCAGGCGCTCCTGAACAGCGCTCTGGATGGGATCCGCGCGGTCGCGAACCGCATGGCAGACCTTCGGCGGGTGCGCTCCGGGCTCGAGACCTATGACCGCCGCGGCAACAAGCAGACCTTTGGAACGCAGACCAGTACCAACGTCGAAAAGCGCGCCTGACGTTCAGTTTGAGGCAAATGCAATCAAACTTCGCCAAGCGGTTTAGGATTCCATTAGGACATAGCGCGCATGTTGATGAGGCATCTGAAACAAAAGGTGGCGCGAAACCGAAAGCACGGTCTTCGCAGTAGTCAGAAAGACGTTTGGGCTGCCCGGAAGGGCGGCATGAATCCGGGTAGAAGCTGCCCAATGACCAAAGGAACAATGCTATGTCAAGCATTCTGACAAACAACAGCGCAATGGTTGCACTGCAAACCCTGAAATCCATCAATACCAATCTGGCCAAGACACAGGACCAGATTTCCACTGGCAAGGATGTCGGTTCGGCCAAGGACAATTCTGCCATCTGGGCAATCTCCAAGGTGATGGAATCCGACGTGAGTGGCTTTCAGGCTGTTTCCGACTCGCTGTCCCTCGGTGAATCGACCGTTGCAGTCGCATCGGCGGGCGCAGAACAGATCACCAATGTTCTGAGTGACATGAAGGAAAAGGTGGTTGCGGCAACCGGTGAGAACGTTGACTACACCAAGCTGACGGCAGACATCAACGAATCGATTGCGCAGGTGACTTCGATCATCAATGCGTCGCAATTCAACGGAATGAACCTGCTGAATGATGACGGCGTCGACCTGACAGTGACCTCTTCGATCGATCGCGACAATGCTGGTGCGATCACGGTTGCCGAGATCACCGTTACAGCGGTTGATTTCACATCGAACCTCGACCTGTCCGACATCGACGTTAGCGACGCCACCAACGCCGTTGCGTCAATCACGGCCCTCGAAGCGCATATTCAGACGGCCGTGGATGGCGCAGCCGCACTTGGTGCCTCGGCCAAACGCATTGCCGACCAGAACGTCTTTGTCGGTAAAGTGATGGATGCGATGAAGTCCGGTATCGGCAGTTTGGTCGATGCCGATATGGAAGCCGCATCGGCGCGCCTGCAGGCACTTCAGACGCAACAGCAGCTGGGTGTACAGGCGTTGTCGATCGCCAACCAGGCACCGCAATCCATCCTGTCGCTGTTCCGCTAACGGAACCATGGAACCGGCCGGGGCGTCACGCGCCCCGGTTTCCCTTCTGAAGCACTCAGATATGTGAGGTCCTGATTTGAACGCCCTGTCCCAGGCGCACCGCGCCTATTCCGCCGCATCGGCCCCGACACGCACGACTCGGGGCACGGAATACGAAGCAATTGCCCGTATCACGACACGCATTCGTTCTGCCGACGCAGAGGGAGCAGGTGGGTTCGCAGCACTTGCTGAAGCACTGAGCGACAATCGCAAGCTGTGGACGATCTTTGCCATTGACGTTGCCGACAAGGCAAACCCCTTGCCTGCGGATCTCAGGGCCCGGATCCTGTATCTGGCAGAGTTTACCAATCATCACACCAGCAAGGTTCTCGCGCGCCAGGCGACAATCGAACCATTGCTAGAGATCAACACGGCCATCCTGCGCGGCCTCCGCGGCGGAACACAGTGATATGAGCGGACTCATCCTCAAGCTTGCCCCCAAGGAACGTGTGCTCGTGAATGGCGCCGTCATCGAAAATGGCGACCGACGCAGTCGGCTTTCCATCGTGACGCCTGATGCCAACATCCTGCGGCTGCGCGACGCGATCCACCCCGAAGAGGCGACGACACCCGTTCGGCGTGTATGCTATGCCGCACAGCTGATACTTACTGGCGACAGCGATCCTGAAACGGCACGACATGCCTTGTTGCGACGTATCGAGGAATTGAGCCAGGTCTTCAAAGATGCCGATAGCCGTGCCTCACTGGCCGAGGCAACGGATGCACTCATCGCAGAGCATCATTACAGATGTCTAAAAGCCCTGCGAAGTCTGATGCCGCGCGAAGACCGGCTCTTGGCGGCGCGCCCTTCATGACCTTCCAGCCAGTCGTCGTTGGCTCGGGAATCGCGGGCTGGAAATTTCTGCAGCGGACTTACGAGCCGCAGTTTGATGCGTTCGAGAAGTCGTCCCAACTGTCACGAAACATAGAGTACTTTACCGATACCATCGGTACGATCGAAACGGCGGAAGACCTCGTAAAGAACCGTCGTGTCCTGTCCGTCGCCCTTGGTGCCTTCGGGCTTCAGGATGATCTGGATAATCGGTATTTCATCCAGAAAATACTAGAAGACGGTACCGCAAGCGATGATGCCCTGGCCAACAAATTGGCCGACGATCGGTACAAGCGGCTGAGCGCTGCGTTTGGATTTGGGCCAGGAGAAGCAAAGACCACTGCCAACCCGCAGAAGATGGCGAAAATCGTTGAGAATTTCAAAGTTCAATCGTTTGAAATCTCAGTCGGTGAACAAAACGACACCATGCGAGTTGCCCTCTATGCACAACGAGAATTGGCAAGCCTTGCAAATGAAGAAATGAGCGAGGAAGCAAAATGGTACACACTGATGGGATTGCCGCCTCTCAGGTCCCTGTTCGAAACCTCTTTGGGTTTACCCGCGTCGTTCGGACAGATCGATATTGATCAACAGTACGAAGTTTTTCGGGAAAGGACCCGGTCTGTAACCGGGGACGACACGGTCGCGCAATTCGCAAACACCGAAAACATAGAGCGCCTGACACAGCTGTTTCTTGCGCGATCCCAGATCGCGGAGATCGGCACCGGTGCGACCGCAAATGCCAATGCACTGACGTTGCTAGAGGGCCTTGCCTCGCAAATCAGGTGAGAGGGCCATGATCATATCCAGCTGATAGATTGATTGTAGGCACGGGCAGGAGGGGTCCATAAGATGCACAAGACCGCGAATTGGTCGGCTCGCAACATCACACCGAAGCACCGCGGATCGCTGACAATCCGGTTTGAACCGCAATTGGTCCAGGCACCGCCGCCGATCGGCAAACGCGGTCGGCCGAGGCGTTTCTTCGAAGTGCGATCCAGCGCTTCCCGACTTTGAAACTCCTCTGCGGCATGCCATTGAGGCAAACAACCGGTTCATCCAAAGCCTGTTGCGATGGGTTGGGCTGTGCCGGATTTCAGCCGGATTTCCGGCCATCAACGAAGGCCGAATGCGACCCTGTTGTATCGCGGCTTCTACCACTCGCTCAACATTCTCATCGACAGCAACATAGGGGATGCCAATGTGCTGCCCCGACTCCTGAACAAATCCCACGCGATCGAAAACCCTAGCTGGTCACGGCGGATGGAACTCGCGAGTGTCGCGGACACAACGAGGCGATTGTCGCCATCCCACCGTAAAAGACTGTCAAGCCCGGTACGCCGACGATCACAGGGGCAATTGCTCGCAATGACACCTTGAATTCCCCAGGTGCTTTGGACGGACGCAGTGGCCAAAACCAACAGGCTACCACCGCAAGAACCGTGTCGAGACGCAAGATGTGAAATCTCTTGCTGCGTCAACCATCGCAATGGGCTTCGTCAAACAAGGCGTTGATCTCTAGCTCCGGATTGCTGTGCTCAAAGGCGACATCGCTGCAAACATACCACTGATACGTAAGTGGTGGCAGTGAGGTAATTCCAGCAGTCCTCCTGCGACTACGGGTCGCAAACGCCCGCAATTTCCCTGAATACGTTCATGTATCAGCGCGCCCTGATCCGAAGTAGGATGGCTTTGATAGAGGCCGCAAGATAGGCCCGGCCGGGGAAAGGGAATGTCCGGCCGGCAACCGGATTGTAGTATTGAGCGCAGCGCTGCCGTTACCCGGCAGCGGCTTGCTCTATCACCCTTGAACTCGGTCTGCTGTTTCGGGAGTTGACGACCTCACGCATGAGGCACAACTGCGTCTCAGTGTCCATCAGAGAACATCTTGAATCTTTGGAATCACATGTGAACCTTCGACTGAGGCAAGGTTTTGCAGAAGCTTCCGGATGTGGACGAACGAGAACCGCGGTCGTTATGACCGAAATGGTCTGCGCCATCCCAGCGATTTGACCGACGAGGAAAGTTGGGTCTTGATTGACCCACAGGGCTTTGACGCCGGCAAGAAGATCAAGGGCAAGAAGCGCCACATCCTCGTCGATACCCAAGGTCTTTTTGATGCAAGTCATCGTACATTCGGCCGGAATCCAGGACCGCGACGCAAGCGTCATGCTGATCGGCGCACTGTTCGGACGGTATCCATCATTGCCGAAAGTTCACGCCGACAGCGGCTACCAGGGACCAATGTTCCAAGATTGGCCGAATAAGGTATGTTGCAAGATCAATGTTGAAATCGTCAAGCGCACGGATGTCGGCAATTTCGTCGTCCTGCCCAGGCGGTGGGTGGTCGAGCGGACCATAGGATGGCTCAATCGCTGCCGCCGTCTGGCATAGGACTGGGAGTGCCTGAACCAGAACGCGTTGGCATTCGTGCGATTGGCTTCAATTCGAGCGATGCTCCGAAGACTTTGCCAAAAAACGGTTATGGCCTCGGACGGACTCTCAGTCCTACAGATGCCGAAGACGGTATTTCTCGAGAATGCCGAGCAATATTCCCTTGGCATCGGTCCGGTGCGCATGATGGAGCTGGCGTGCCTTAAGGGCATCCCCTGATCGGATGGCTTCGAGGACACCACGGTGATCCTGGTTTGATTTCAATGGCAACGGGCGGAATTGCAGCGTCAGGGCGCGGGCGCGGCGCACCTGATCCACCATCATGGCTGCGATGGACTGCACGCGGCTGTTCTTGCCGAGCCAAACGAGTTCAGCATGAAATTGGTCATCGGCGAGCGCCCAGGCCTCTAGGTTCTCGTGTTCAAGCGCGTCGTCCATGTCATTGATCGCTTGCGTGAGCTTTGATAAATCCGCGTCTGAATATCCCATGCGGGCAGCGTTTTCGGCGGACAGGCTTTCAAGTTCTGTCAGGACTTCGTAGATGTCCCGCATGTCGTCAGGTGCCAGGGCAAGGACACGTAGTCCCTTGCGGGGTCGCATTTCTACCAGACCTTGCGCCGCAAGCAACATGGCCGCCTCGCGAACGGGCGTGCGGGACATGCCCAGACGGTCTGCCAATTCACTTTCGAGATGATCGGAGCCAGCACCAAGCTCGCCGGAAAAGATCAATCGGCGCAATTCCTCGACCGCTCTCTGGGTGTTGGACATCTGTTTTGCACCGCCATCCATTCGCGATCAGATCCTTATTTTGGTTCCAGTCTCGGTAGAGCGGTATATCCCATCTCGCACGCGGATCACAGTCAGGTAATCCTGGCAGGTGTTCTCAAGCTCAGAGCCATTGAGCCGTGCGCAAACCACATGAGCCTGCAAGGCGCGAACGCAGTCACCGCCAAATCCCTGCCATCTGTCAGGCGCCAGAACCTGCCGGGTATCCAGATGACCGAACCTGCGCATTGTGACACTGCCATCCCCCAGGAGCGTCAGAGCACCGTCGGTCCCCTCGATCAGCGCTTCACCCATGGTACGGCGTTGATTGTCCGACGCGTGATCAAGCAGGCGATTGCCGTCAAAGAGCGCACGCACGCCGGACGGGTGATCAAGCAGGACAAAGCCTGCATCCTCACCGGCCAACACGGGATTGATGCGCCGCAGGTCGGCATAGACTGCGACAGGATCACCAAACAGATAGCGGAACGTATCGATCCAATGCACGCCCGTCTCGTGGATCAGCAGTTGGGGCATGGAATGAAAGTAGGGTTGCCGGTCGAGATAGGCACGCGGCCCCTGGCCGTCACCAGGACGCAGACGGAACGTGGCCTGAAGGATTGTGCCGATGCCGCCGGCGTCGATGACGGCCTTGATTGCACGGTACCATGGCATGAAGCGAAAGTTCTCGTGCACGACCACCGTCACGCCCGCCGCCTGGGCCTCGGCTGCGATTTGGGTGGCCTCTGCAAGGTCGAGGCAAAAGGGCTTTTGGCAAATGACGGTGGGAATCCCTGCCGCAATTGCCGTTCGAATCGATGCTGCATGGCCGGCAGGTGGCAGGATGATATCGAGGATGTCTGGCTTGGTCTGTTCGATCATTCGGTCGAGATTATCGAAGGCCGTCAGTCCGGTGGCCACCGCAGCGTCCAGGTCGAGATCCGTCGCTCCGACAAGCGTGACCTCTTTGATACGCGCCCATGCATCATAATGAAACTGGCTGAAATATCCCGCACCAAGGCACGCAACGCGCAGAGGCGCCATCGCCGTCATGCGATATCCAGTTGCGCCATTACAGCTACGGCCGCGTCCTGCGTGCTCGCAGAGCCGCCAAGATCAGCGGTCAGGACCCTGCCCTCGGCGATGACGGTCTCGACCGCCTCGCGCACGCGAGTACCGTCCGCTACCATTTGCGGCACGTCATGACGCAGGCCAAGCCAGTCCAGCATCATCGCACCGGATAGTATCATCGCGAGCGGGTTCGCTATGCCGTGTCCGGCAATATCGGGCGCAGAGCCGTGGCACGGCTGAAACACCGCGTGGTCCAAGCCGATATCTGCGGACGGGGCCACGCCCAATCCGCCCATCAGCCCCGCACCAAGATCAGAGAGGATGTCGCCGAACATGTTCTCTGTGACCAATACGTCGAACTCCCAAGGTTTCAGCACAAACCAGAGCGCGGTTGCATCAACATAGGCGTGATCCGCGATCAGATCAGGATTTTTTGCCGCTTCAGCATCGAAAATCTCGCGAAAGAAGGCAAAGGCCCGAAAGACATTGGCCTTGTCGACGCAGGTAACACGGCCTTTGCCGCGGCCCCGAGCCTTGCGTTCTCTTGCCAGCCCAAAGGCAAAGCGAAACAGTTTTTCCGATATGTCACGGGTGATCAGCAAGGTTTCGCGCGCTTCATCGCGGGTGATCTCGCCCCGGCCCTGGGTGTGAAACAGGCCTTCGGTACTTTCGCGGATCAGCACGAAATCCACCTCTTTGCCGTCCGGCATTTTCAGCGGCGTCCTTTGCCCCGGAAAGATGCGCACGGGTCGAACGCCCGCAAAAAGCGTCAGCGTCTTGCGCAGGTCGATCTGAGGTGAAATCTCTGTCCCGTCGTCATAGCGCACACTGGGCAGACCCATGGCCGACAGAAGGATCGCATGCGAATCACGTGCAGCCGCCATCGACGCCGCGGGCAGTGATTCACCGGTCTGCGCATAGTGGGCGGCGCCGGCCGGTACGGTGTTGAACTCAAGGTGATACCCCCCTGAATCCGACAGGCGTGCGAGAATTTCCAGTGTCGGTTTCATGATCTCGGGACCGATTCCGTCACCTTCAAAGACTGCGATATCGAATTGCTGTTTCATCCCGCCCCTAAACCCCTGCTTCTGGCCGCAAAGCTCACATAGCCCTCATTAACGTATACATAATAAAATCCAGTAATTGAACCATGGCCGGAAATGATCGTACCTGGCGGGCAAGTGTTGGCGCGGGCCGGGCATCCATCCAACCTGAAAACGACGATGACTGATGCGCAACGCAAAGTTCACGCTCGCCCAAAGTTATTGATCCGTGACGATCTCGCCGGGATGCGGGCATCCGATAGCTTCAGCGACATCCACTCTTCGACATGCAGCAGGGTCGTCTGCCCACAACGCATGGATAGGTGCGATTAGAGCGCCATGAACGCAGTCTGTAACGCATCGGTCGATTCAATCAACACACCTGTGTACAATCTCCCATGGCGCAGCCACACTATCTGATCGAAGTGTTGGCAATTGCCGCCATCGCCCGATGCGCTCGGATCGGACGAGTCTACCGGAAGACTGACGAGCAACCGAACGAACAAGAAACGAACCCAAGATACGTAACCAGGGAGAAAAACAATGAAACTCACATCCATCAAAGCACTCGCGGCAGCGGCGGTCGTCTCAGCGCTTGCCATGACGACGGCATCCGCCGACGCGCTTGACACCATCAAAGAGCGCGGGACTCTGATTGTTGGCGTCAAGGCCGACTACAAGCCCTACGGCTTTCTCGACTCATCCGGTGCCATCATCGGGATCGAGCCGGAACTGGCCAAGGACGTGGCAGACAAGCTGGGCGTCGAGATTGAATACGTGCCTGTCGTCAGCTCAAACCGGATGCAATTCCTGGAACAGGGCAAGATCGACCTGATGATCGCAACCATGACCGACAACGAAGAGCGGCGCAAAGTCGTGAACATCGTTGATCCGAACTACTATTCCTCGGGCACCAACGTTCTGGCGCTGAAAAGCCTCGGCCTGAAAGAATGGGAAGATCTGCGAGGCAAGCCTGTCTGCGGCATTCAGGGCGCATTCTACAACAAGGCCACGTCGCAAAACTACGGAGCCGAAATCGTTGCGTTCAAAGGTACGGCCGAGGCGTACGCTGCACTCAAGGCGGGCAATTGCGCCGCCTTCGTCTATGACGACAGCGCAATTGTCGCCAAGACCAATGATCCGGAATGGGCCGACTACGAAATGCCGCTTGCCACGATCGACGATGCGCCATGGGGACTGGCCGTGGGGCTGGGCGAAGACAATTTCGCCACACTCATGAGCGAGATGATCGTCGGCTGGCACAAGTCCGGTCGTATCCTCGAGCTCGAAACAAAATGGGGCGTGACAAACACGCCTTTCGCCACTGCGATGCACGACAAATATAAGTAAGATCAGGGATCAGGCGGGGCGATATGCACCGCCTGATCCACGTGTCTTGAGGGGGAACAGGCATGGATTTCATCTTTGAGTGGTTTCGCGTTCTCTACAACGAAACGGGCATCAATCTGCCGTTTCTCTATGATGAATACGACCGTAACCGCATGCTCGATGGATTTTTCACGACCATCTGGTTGTCGTTGGTCTGCTTGTTCTTCTCTGTCATCATTGGCGTGATAGGCGCTTGGCTACAGGGATCATCGTTCAAATGGACCCGCCGTTTCGTGAACGGCTACATCCAGCTGTTTCGCAACACCCCGCCGCTGGTACAGCTCTATTTTTTCTATTTCGCCATCGGTACGATGCTGCCCAAGGTCGAAAACGATTGGGGCGGCCAGTCCCCGATATTGGGAAGTTTCGCCTGGGCCGCCATATCCCTGTCGTTTTTTGCAGGTGCTTTCAACGTCGAGATTTTCCGCTCCGGCATCGATGCCGTACCGAAGTCAACGGTCGAGGCCGCCGAAGCCCTGGGCTTTTCCAAGTTGCAAATCTACCGTGACATCACCTTGCCGCTGGCAATTCGGGTGGTGATACCCGCGCTCAACAACAATCTGGTCAATCTGGTGAAAACCACAACACTGGCCTATGCGATTGCAGTGCCGGAGATGTTGTACGAGGCCAATCAGATATGGTCGGACAATGTGAACGTCACCGAGATGATGATCTTCCTGTTACTGGCCTACTTCGCACTTGTCGGTGTCCTTGTCAGCGGAATGAACCGTTGGGAACGCTCTATGAAAATTCCGGGGTTTGGCTGATGACTTACAAAACCGATCTTCCCGTGATGTTGCCGGTCACGCCACGCACGCCGGAACCTTTTATGGGTCTCAAGCCCAAGCATATCATGATGATCGCAGCGCTCGCAGTTCTCGGGCCTTCGCTGGCATTCGCACAGACTGGTGTGCCGATCCTGACGCCCTTTGCGGTCTTGCTGGACTGGATGCCATTGCTGCTCAAGGGATTCATCTTCAACCTTGTGATATCCGTCAGCGCAATGGCCTTGGGGACAGCCGTCGGCGCGATGTTGGGGCTTGGGCAGATATCGCTGTTCCGGGTGACGCGCGGCGGCTCATGGTTCGTGACCCAGTTCTTCCGCAACGCGCCCTGGCTGGTCCTGTTGTTTTTCGCGATGTTCCTGTTGCCGTTCGAGATCAACATTTTCGGACTCAAGGTGCCTCTCCCTGACTGGTTCAAAGCAATCCTTGGGCTGTCGCTGCCGGTTATGGCGAACGTATCAGAGATCGTGCGCGGCGCAGTCAAATCCCTGCCCAGCGGACAGTGGGAGGCAGCCGAGAGCCTGGCCTATACCCGCCAGCAGACGCTGTGGTTGATCATCCTGCCGCAATGCGTCAAGCGAATGCTGCCGCCTTGGATGAACCTGTATTCGATCCTGACAATGGCCACCGTGCTGGCGTCGATCGTTGGCGTCTCCGAAGTGATGACACTGACGGGTCAGGCCCTCGCGGCCGAGGGCGGCCGGCCTGAACTCTTGGCCCCGTTCTATGGCTTTGTCCTGCTGCTTTTCTTCGCCTACTGCTATCCGATTGCCCGGTTCACCGTGTGGTTGGAAACGAAATTCGCTGTTATCAACTGAGGATACGACATGAGCTGGACCCCTGCTGACCCTATGGTTTCCATCAAGGACGTGCATAAATCCTTTGGCGATCTGAAAGTCCTGAACGGCGTGTCGCTGGATGTCATGAAGGGCGACGTGATCTGTATCATCGGCCCGTCCGGATCCGGGAAATCGACCCTGATCCGCTGCGTGAACGCGCTTAACGACATTCAACAGGGGTCGATTCTCGTTGAGGGCCAAGAGGTTAACGACCCCAGGCTCGACAAGCTTGAACTGCGCAAGAAGGTCGGGATGGTGTTCCAGCAGTACAACTTGTTCCCGCACAAGACCGCACTGCAAAACGTCATGATGGCTCCCGTGCGTGTCCTGAAACAAGACAAGGCAAAGGCTGAAGCGACGGCACGGGCCTTGCTGAAGCGTGTTCGACTGGAGAACAAGGAAAACGCCTACCCCGGAGAGCTATCGGGGGGCCAACAGCAGCGTGTGGCCATTGCACGCTCGCTCGCAATGAACCCTGATGTGATCCTGTTCGACGAAGTCACCGCGGCACTCGATCCGGAGACTGTTGGTGAGGTCTTGCAAACCATCAAGGATCTTGCCGAAGACGGCATGACCTGCATTCTGGTGACACACGAGATGGCCTTTGCACGCGAAGTGGCCGACCACATCTATTTCACCGATCGCGGCGTGATCGTGGAACACGGGCCGCCTGCGACTTTCTTCAAGAACGCCGAAGACCCGCGAACCAGGGAATTCCTGAGCCAGATATTGTAGTCAGTGGTGGTCGCGGATTTTCGGACCATTTTCTCAACCCGCGCCATGACGTCGGTCAACACGGGTTGAACCCGACACTTTGCATCCAAACACACTCCTCCGGGCTGTAGTCGGGTCGGCTGTGTTCGAATGCACTTTGTGGCGGGATCAGAAGAAAGTTGACCAATGGCTCTGTAAGCTCGGCGATCTGCCACCGTTTGCCATCGTGTCGGAGCTTGAGATCAAATGTTTCATCTCGAGGACCTTGCCCGCCCATTCCGGTCAGGAACGCGCCAAGAACACCTCCGGCCGACTCATTGGGAAAGTCTATGAAATTCACCATCCCAATCGTGGCACTGCAGACAGCCGTTGTTGATGTCCCGTCGCTGATCTTGCAGCCATGAAGCTGAACCCGCCTGACACCGTGATGGAAAACCATCTGGTTTGCCAAGTTTGAAACGAGACCATTGGCGCTGTGGACGACCCCCGTCCCACGCGGCTCCAGAAAATGGAGTGCAGTAATCAAGGCGTCGCTCACATATGTTTCGTCGATCTGGTCGGCCGGATGAACCGCGTTTCGAAGGTGTAGCAGCGCCTCACCTGTCCGTTGTACTCGCCAAAAAGCACGTTCACTTTCGATTTCGCGCGCCAGCCAGTTCTTCTCTCTCGCTTTCTCGGCTTCAGCTTGCGCCGCCAAGAGCTCTTTTCGCGATTTTTCTTCAATAAATCGTTCGTTTGCGTCCATGAAAGCACCATAGGCATCGCAATCTATGGGAAAACCAGCAAGGCTGAGGGTCTCCTTTGATCCACCTTCAAGGTCCAGGACACGCCCATAGGCCTCCAAGAGAAGCTTTTCGACACCAATGCACTTTGTCGGGTAGAGGTCCACCGCTTGGTGCCTGTTGCGATTGCGCAGCGATTCCATGCAAGAAACACGCTCATCAATGGTCGGAGTCGTCGTCAGCGATCTTGCGCAGCTCGTCCAGGGGAGCACCGTGCCCAGTCCAAGCCGAGCTGCATCGGCAATCTCGACACAGCTCGGGACCGGAATCGGGGAAAGGGCTTCAAAACCTCTTGGATATGATTGCGCGCCCTTCGCGTTAAGCGCCGAGAGCTTGGCGCGCACCAAGTCCATTTGCACTTGGTTGCAGGACGGGTATCCGCTCTTGAGTTGATAGGACCAACGCTCATGTGATTTGGCAGTCAGGCATCTTGCCACGCTGTCTGAATCTCCGACCGACAAATTCGCACAAGGATCTACTTTAACACTCTGGTCCGTGTTTGCGAGTTTGATATCAGTTTCAATGACGGCTTCGGTTTGGCCGCGCCTGACAAGACGCAACGCATAATCACCCGGGACGCGTACGTCTATGCGCGCCTGGTGACTCGCTGTTGCCGTGAAAGATGTCGACGTCGCGACATAATACCCCACAGGAAGCGCCGTGTTTGCGACCTGGACACTGTAAACTGCGTCCTGGCTCAAGTTCTCAAGGGCAACGTTGATCCGAAAACGCCCATTCTCAAACGGACCTGCGGTCGCGGTCATGCTGGCCGGGCCCGCTGGCGGGCGGTGGGCAACATTTACCGACAAAACACTCAAGAGCGGCTCACCCTGCATCTTCTGGTGGAGGCGCAATTCCAAATTTCGAGACCGCGGTTGTTTCTCGAAAACGACATCCGCCTCGCTCTGACCCGTGATGTAGTGAAAGCTACGCCATCGGCCCACGGGCTCATCCGCTTCGATAAGTGTGATCCAATATGTCACGCCCGGATCGGGGTTCAACCCAGTCAAAGACACCCGTACCGGCTCGTTAAGGTAGGGCTCACTGAGAAGTGTGATGGTTTCGGTTCCATCGAGCGCCCCGGTGGTTGTCGCTTGTGGTGCTGCCTTTGCGACGTCAAGCACGGCATACAGCGGGTATCCCGCGGAACGGTCATGCAAGCGAACCTGGTAATCGCCCCCGGGGACACCGTCAAAAGTTACAGTAGCGTTGGTTTGACCCGCAAAATAGTGATATTGCTTCCATTCCCCGATGGGTAGCGTTGACGGAACAAGGGTGATCCAATAGGCGATTTCCGGTGTCATAGAACCGACTTCAACCACGATGGGACCGGCACCAGGCGCGCCGGACTTGATCGCCAACGTGGGCTTTGCAAGAGTTGGCGTGGCGATCACCAGCGCCCAGAAAATAAGACACATCAGTGTACGCAAGCGATGTTCCTTTCTTCGAAACGCGCTCTCTCTTGCTCGAATCGGCGTGCGTCGGATTGTGAGTTGACCACAATCTTGACGGCAAGAGCACGTCACTCAAGGCATCTATGCATCAATCGTGTCAGTGTGTGCATACGTGCCCTTTGAAGTTCCCCGGTTTGCTGGGCGGTCGGCGGGTTGAACAAACCGCCAGAGGCATCGCGTCGTCACACCAGACGACGAAAAATTAGCAAGAACCGTGTCAGATCAACGCGCAAAACGCTCTTTGAATGGCCACCGGCCCGATTGACGGCAGCCGCAGGAGGCGCATGTGGAGGCAGACCCCACGTGTGCGAATTCAGAGGCTTGCGTCAAGCGCGGCCAGAATGGCATCGCCCATTTGTTCGGTGCTCACCGGCTCAACACCTTCTTCACCAATCAGATCCGCAGTGCGCAGGCCGTCGGCCAGAACCTTTTCGACCGCTTTTTCAATCCGGACCGCCTCGTCGCCCTGATCAAAGGAATACCGCAACGCCATGGCAAAGCTGAGAATACAGGCGATCGGGTTTGCCTTGCCCTGTCCGGCGATGTCGGGGGCAGAGCCGTGCACCGGCTCGTACAGCGCCTTGGGACGACCATTGGCCATCGGTGCCCCAAGCGACGCAGAGGGCAGCATGCCGAGTGATCCCGTCAGCATCGCTGCGGCATCCGACAACAGGTCGCCAAACAGGTTGTCGGTGACGATCACGTCAAATTGCTTGGGCCAGCGGCACAACTGCATCGCGCCGGCATCGGCGTACATGTGGGACAGTTCCACATCCGGGTAATCTTCGTCATGCACCTTTTGCACGACCTCGCGCCACAGGATGCCCGATTCCATGACATTCGCCTTCTCCATCGAGCAGACCTTGTTGCCACGCCGCCGGGCCAGTTCGAACGCCGACCGGGCAACCCGGTCGATTTCGCTTTCGGTATATCGCTGTGTGTTGATACCAACGCGCTCGTTGCCTTCATGGATGATGCCGCGCGGCTCGCCGAAATAGATGCCGCTGGTCAGTTCGCGCACGATCACGATATCAAGTCCCGCCACCACGTCGCGCTTGAGCGAGCTGAAATCCGCGAGGGCGTCAAAACACTGGGCCGGGCGCAGATTGGCATAAAGGTCCATTTCCTTGCGCAGACGCAGCAAGCCGCGCTCCGGCTTTACGCTGAAGTCGAGCGCATCGTATTTCGGGCCGCCGACGGCACCCAGCAGAACCGCATCGACTTCCATTGCCTTGGCCATCGTGTCGTCATGCAGGGGCGTGCCGTGCTTGTCATATGCCGCGCCGCCGACAAGATCCTCGGACACGTCAAAGGCAAGACCACGCTTGTCGCCGATCCAATCGATGACGCGATTGACCTGGGTCATGACCTCGGGGCCGATACCGTCACCGGCAAGGATAAGAAGCGAGGGGTTGGACATGCGGGCTCTCCTGAATTTTTCTTGCCTGCCCCTACCGCGCACGACCCAAAGGGTCAATAACACGCGCGTGCGAACCGCCGTCTCAGGCCCGCGCCAGCCCCGCAGCCAGTAGATCCCAGACCCGACGCAGGCGCGGCGTCTGACGCATGGCCTGATGCGCCGTCAGCCAGACCGGCAGCGCTGGCAACGTGATGCCCAGATCGATTTTTTCAATCAACGGATCCGCCCGCGCGACACCGACCTGCGAAAAGCCGATGCCACACCCCGCCCTCACAAGTTCCCAATAGGTTGCCTGGTTGTCGCAACGCAGGACAAAATCCTCGCGCCGCACCGGCCAGCCCATTTCGGTCATCCTGCGCAGGATCAGATCATTGCGATCATAGCCAATGAGATCGCAATTCAGCAGGTCTTCGGCATTTTCCGGACGTCCCACACGATCCAGATAGCTGCGCGCGGCAAACACGCCCAGTTCAAGATCGGCCACATGGCGGGCAACAAGGTCAAGCTGCGTTGGCCGATACATACGAACCGCAATATCGGCCTCTCGAAATAACAGGTTCTCGGTGGTGTCCGATGGCAGCAGATCCAGTTGGATCGCCGGTTCTGCCCGGCGGATCTCGGCAAGGATCGAAGGCAACAGGTGGTGAGAGGCAAAAACGCTTGCCGTTATCCTGACCGTGCCTTCAAGCTGTTGCGATTGCCCGGCGGCGGCCAGGGTCATCGCCTGCATCGCAGCCTGCATCTGTCGGGCCATCGGAACCAGCCCTGCACCCGCATCACTCAGCGCAAAGCCGCGTGCGTGCCGGGTAAAGAGCTCAACGCTCAATTCGTCTTCGAGCGCCTGGATTTGCCGCCCCAAAGTCGGCTGGCTGCACCCCAGCAGGCGCGCGCCCGCAGACAGCGACCCCGTGTCAGCGACGGCCAGAAAGCTCTGAACCAGTGACCAATCGTTAAGTTTCGGCGGAGCATCCATTCATCCATGAATAGCTGACCGTCACTTTTTGGCAATACCTATAACCGTGGCGAATGGATATCTGGTTCACTGACACCACATTCAGTCAGGAGATGACCATGACCCAAACCGCATTGATACTCGGAGCCAGCGGCCGCTTCGGCCGCAACGCCGCCGAGCAGTTTGCCGCCGCCGGATGGGCGGTCCGCAAATTTGACCGTTCCCGAGATGATCTGATGGCCTCGGCCCGTGGTGCCGATGTGATCGTGAATGGCTGGAACCCGCCCTACACCGACTGGGCGTCGCAGGTTCCAGATCTTCATGATCAGGTCATCAAGACAGCAAGACAGACCGGTGCCACCGTGATCCTGCCAGGCAACGTCTATGTCTTTGGCGAAAACACCCTGGCACCGTGGACCGCGTCGTCAGACCACCGCGCAGACAACCCGTTGGGCCGCATCAGGATTCGAATGGAAAAGGCGTATCGCCAGTCCGGCGTACGCACCATCCTCTTGCGCGCAGGAGATTTCATCGACACCCGGAACTCGGGCAACTGGTTTGATCGGGTGATGACAAAATCCCTTACAAAGGGCCGGTTCATCTACCCCGGAAATCCGGAGATCCCCCACGCATGGGCCTATCTACCCGACTATTGCCGGGCCATTGTTCAACTCGCAGAGCGGCGCGAAGCAATGCCCGGGTTCACCGACATTCCATTTCCCGGATACACGATGAGCGGGCGGGATATGTCGGAGATTCTTGACCGGATATCGCCGGGCTCGGTGCGTCTGAAAAAAATGGCATGGTTGCCACTGATCCTCGCGCAGCCGTTCTGGCGCTTGGCGGGACACCTGCTTGAGATGCGGTATATCTGGGACACGCCGCACTGGCTGGATCGGGCAGCGTTTGATCGAGTTCTGCCGGGCTTTCAGAATACGCCCGTACGCAAAGCGCTGGCCTCTGCCGTGTCCCATCCGTCAGTCGAGCAGCAGATCGACCCAAACCAGACGGTGGCGGCTGGCAGCTAAGGCATCGTCATGTCCCGGTTCATCCGGCGCGGGCCAGAACACACCCGCGTCGATAACCTCCTGCTGCGCGGATGGCAGCACATAGTCCACGCGAAAGCGCCCGATACCATCCCAATCGACGGTGTCGTGCGCATTCCGGCTCTTGTGGCCCTGATCGGGCATCGCGGCGGCCCCTGCGCTGGCGGGCCTCGGGTCCACCAATCGCGGGTCTGCCATCAGCACACGGATCGCCTCGGTTCGTCCATCGCTGTCCTGCGGATCCAGATTGGCGTCCCCGGCCAGCACGAACCTGTCCGGCGCATCGCCGAATTCGCCGTCCAGGATCGCCCGCCAAAGAAGAATCTCATCGTGGTTACGACGACCATTCCTGTCCTCTGGCCCGTCAAACACCGGTGGACTTGCGTGAAAGGTCATCAGCGACAGAACCGTATCGTCCGGCAGCTCGATCGGAACAATCCAATGCGCCGTGCTCGAGAGCCGTTGAATGGCCTGCGCCTCCTTGGACGGAAACGGAGTGCCGTCGTCATTTGTCGGCAACAATGCACCGGGCATGTCGCGCCAGAGAAGGCCACTGAAATCCCGCACCTGTCCGGTTCGGATCGGAAAGCGCGACAGCACGGCAAGCCCGCTCTGCCCGGTGAAATCCCCGAACCCCTGTGCATCACCGGGACCGCCCAGCCGCCCGTCACCGTCCAGATCCAGATCGGTCGCCAGCCCGGCGTTGGGGCGCGCGGCGAAATGGTAGGAATATGACACCCCGCTGGCCGCGAGCAGATCAACCAGTGCATTCAAGACGGCACCGTCATAGTCCCAGTCGATCCCCTGAAGCGCGAGAATGTCGGGCGAAGTGCGCGCGATCACCCGCACGACCGCTTCAATTTGATCGGAGTCCTCTCGTGTCAGGTCACGCAAAAGCAGGCCGGGGCCATCGCCCTCCAATTCCGCGTTGAACGTGGCGACGCGTAGAGTTTCACCAATCGCCAGGGTCGACACAACGCTGAGGGATGCCGCGCAGAGCGCGCGCGTCCGCAACGGCGTCATAACAGACGCACAGGTTCGGATTCTTGCGAGGCGCGGCGGCGCTTTTCCTCTATCAGTTCGGCAATGCGTATCATCGCGATCCCCCGCATAATCATGCTTGCCGGCAGGAAGGCCCACGCGCTGATCGTCCAGATCATCGTTTGCGGATGCTCCACTGTGATCGGATCGATCAGGTCGGACGCCATCCTGACCAGCGTGGGAATAAGAAACGGCAGCAAGATTCCGAGCACTGCGTTGATCCGGCCGTCGCGCTGAAGGCGATGCACCACATCGCCACCTGTCGTCGGGTCAAAACGCGGCAGGTTCACCCAAACGTTGAATGCCCCCTGTCTTGTTGGCCACCCATAGAGGCGCACCGCACCGAGAAACACCACCACGCTGGCCAGTGCGATCGCATAGGCAACGCCTGCGGCATCACGCACCCTTTCCATGGTCACGACCGAAATGTCATCGGGCAACATCCCGATGACCAGACGGATCGGTGAATAGGGAAAGTCGCTGTAGTGGCCGACGACCTGCCCGATCCCGTTGAAAATCGCGGTGATGGCGGTGGGTTCATAGGCGTTCTTGGTCGCCAATGTCAGCATGAGAACCATCAGCAGCAGAGCGATAAAGCGCAGGCGATTCAGCGGTGGCGCATCGCGGAACTCAACGATGCTGGGAAAGTTGGTATAGTACTCGGCGAATGTCAGGCCCGCGCCGACGATGGCAAGCAAGGCAACGATTTCCGTCGCATCCGTCAAGTACCCCGGCAGCAACAACGATGGTGTCGCGATCATCAGGGCCACCAGAATGCCGCGCGTGAGTGCACCGGCGATCCGTCTAAACACTAGCTCTTTCCCTTCAAACTGGACCGGCAGCGACATTCGCCCGTGCCGCAATACCAACTTGAACCGCAAAGCAAGCGGGTGGCGCGGCGCCCTGCTACGACATTACTGCGCAAGAGCGGACAAGCGCTCAAGTCTCGGTGGCATTGAACCTTGCAATCCGGCGATAACAGCGGCGAACTGGTGCCAGTTTGCATCAATTTTGGCTCGCCTTCACTACAATTAATGCGTGTATCTCAATATGGCTCGGCGGCCTTGCCTACCCGCAGCATTGGTCCCGGACGAGGACCGTGCCTGGTACAGGCAGAAAAGCCGCAGAGGGCGCGCCCCGGCGTCCGCGCGCCAACTGAACGCAATCGGGCCACGTGGATACGCGGCCCAATCAGCATCAGCAGTCGACAAGACCGGATCAGACCCAGGGGCGTTCCAGCGCGGTCTGGGACTCGAAGGTATCAATCGAGGCGACCTTTTCCATCGTCAGACCGATGTCGTCCAAGCCTTCAATAAGGCAGTGTTTCTTGAACGAATCCACCTCGAACGCGAAACTTTCGCCATCCGATGTGGTCACAGTCTGAGCCTCAAGATCGATGGTCATGCGCGCATTCGCACCCTTCTCCGCATCCTTCATCAGGACATCGACAGCGTCTTGCGGCAGAGCAATCGGCAGAATGCCGTTCTTGAAGCAATTGTTGAAAAAGATGTCGGCAAAGCTGGGTGCGATCACACAGCGGATGCCAAAGTCCTTGATCGCCCATGGCGCGTGTTCCCGCGAACTGCCACAGCCGAAATTATCGCCCGCCACAAGAACTTCGGCGTCGCGATACTGCGGCTTGTTCAGCACAAAGTCGGGCCGTTCATTGCCGTCGTCGTCATAGCGCATTTCGTCAAACAGATTGACGCCCAAACCCGATCTCTTGATCGTTTTCAGGAATTGCTTGGGGATGATCATATCGGTGTCGATATTGATCATCGGCATTGGTGCCGCGATCCCCGTGATTGTCGTAAACTTGTCCATATTCGTCTCCGTAGGGCGAAATGCATATCACCCCGGTTGGTTCTATTTGTCGAATTTCGCCTGATGCTTGTCCTTCATGATGCCCTTCGCCGTCCGCAAAAAGAACGCGAGCGCAATCAGGCCCATGCCGTTGAACAGCAATTCAATGCCCAGAAGGATGCCCAGAAGGCTGGGTGCGATTTCAAAGAAATGCGCGAGGATATAGCCCGCAAGCAGGACGGACAGCCCGCCCGAAATGAGCATCGGCCAGAAGAACGGTGTCTCACGCATCTGAAACGCCGAGATCAGGCGGGTGATACCGCTGGCGGCGAACAGGATGGTCACCAGCGTCGCGAGCGATAGCACACCCTCGAGCGGATCGAACATCAGCGACAGGCCCAGCAACAGCATCAGCAGCCCAAGACCAATGCCAAGAGCCTTGGACATGCCGCCTTCTTCGCCAAAACCCGCGAAGAGTTGAAATCCGCCAGAGATTGCAAACAGCACACCGGCCAATGTTGTCACCGCAATCGACGCAGCAACCGGGTTGGCAAGCACGAACAGGCCAAACAAGACCGACAGCACGCCAACAATCAGCCATTTTGTCCAGGTTTTCATATCAGTGTTCCTTCAGAGGTTGTTTGCGCAGACGTTACATCAACTCTCGTATGTCTGTCAGGTGTCCGGTAATCGCCGCAGCCGCAGCCATCGCCGGGCTCAGCAAATGGGTACGTCCGCCGCGCCCCTGCCGGCCTTCAAAGTTGCGGTTGCTGGTCGCGGCACAGCGTTCGCCGGGCGCCAGCTGGTCGGGGTTCATGGCAAGGCACATGGAACAGCCTGCAAGGCGCCATTCGAACCCGGCCTCGATGAAGACATCGGCAAGGCCCTCTTCTTCTGCCTGCGCCCGGACAAGACCGGATCCCGGCACGACCATCGCGCGCATCCCGTCCTTGACCTTCTTGCCACGCAGAATCTCCGCGGCGGCGCGAAGGTCTTCGATCCGGCCATTGGTGCAGGATCCGATGAACACCGTATCGATTGCGATCTCGCTCAGCGGGGTGCCAGGCGTCAGGCCCATGTAATCGAGCGAACGTTGTGCCGCCTCGACCTTGCCGCCCTTGAAATCGGCCGGATCGGGAACCGTCGCGGTGATCGGCAAGACGTCTTCGGGGCTGGTGCCCCATGTGACGACCGGTGCGATATCTTCGCCCTTGATGGTGACAACCTTGTCCCAATGTGCGTCATCATCCGAGTACAGCGTTTTCCACCATGCCATCGCCGCTTCCCATTGTGCGCCCTTGGGTGCGTGGGGGCGGCCCTTGCAATACTCGAACGTCTTTTCGTCCGGGGCAATCAGGCCCGCACGGGCCCCGCCTTCGATCGCCATGTTGCAGACAGTCATGCGGCCTTCCATTGAAAGATCGCGGATCGCTTCGCCGCAATACTCGATGACATAGCCGGTCCCGCCCGCTGTGCCGGTCTCGCCGATGACAGTCAGGGTAATGTCCTTTGCGGTCACGCCGGGACGCAGCTTGCCGGTGATTTCCACCTTCATGTTCTTGGATTTCTTCTGGATCAGCGTCTGCGTCGCAAGGACGTGTTCCACCTCGGATGTGCCGATACCATGCGCCAGCGCGCCAAACGCGCCGTGGGTCGCCGTATGGCTGTCACCGCAAACCACGGTCATCCCCGGCAGCGTCCAACCCTGTTCCGGCCCGACGATATGCACGATCCCCTGCCGCACGTCGCTGACAGGATAGTAGTGAATGCCAAAATCCTTGGAGTTCTTGTCCAGCGCCTCGACCTGAATACGGCTTTCTTCGTTGTCGATGCCATTGACGCGGTCCAGCGTTGTCGGGACATTGTGATCCGGCACCGCGATGGTCTTGTCCGGAGCGCGCACGATGCGATTGGTCATCCGCAGCCCTTCGAAGGCCTGCGGGCTTGTCACCTCGTGCACGAGGTGGCGGTCGATATAGAGAAGGGTTGTGCCGTCGTCGGTCTCGTGGGCGACATGGGCATCCCAGATCTTGTCATAGAGCGTTTTGGGGGACATGGGTCCTCTCCCGTTGTTTGGAAACTGAACAGCGTGAATAGATGCGCGCGCGTTATAGCCGCGCCAGCACCGAACGCGTTGCGCCAAAGAACCGTTCGCGCAGGCGAAGCCGGTCCTGAAGGTCGAGTCTTGGCGTTACAAAAGAAATCATGCCGACCAGATACAGGGGCCGCCGGATTCATTCAAGGTTGATCATCGGCACCCGCCTGCGGGGCCTTGGCCCGGGCCGGGAAGAGAATACGCGATCCGCTTGCGCCCCGGCATTCGCCGTGCCAGCGTATCGCAAACGGGGAGCGCCATGGATCCGGTCACAGAAACCACGAGCACGCTGATACAGACCCTCATTCTATATTATCAGCAGGCGCGCGACTTGATCGCCTGGATGTTTGTGCCTGGATGGCGGCAAAATCAGGTTTTGATCATTCTGGTCCTGATTGCGCTCGCCTGGCTACTCAGGAAATCCACCGAACCGCGCCTGCAGGATTGGGCGCGATCGCGCGAAGGATGGCCCAAATGGCGCCTGCGCCTGATTGTGCAGATACGCCGCCGGCTGTTCCTGATCTGGTTCTCGATCATCGCCGGGCTGGTGTATCTGGTGATGCAGAACGTGACCTGGCCCTCGCGCAGCTACCTGATCGGGCTGTCCGCCACCCTGTCGACGGTCTGGTTTTCCATTGGGCTTGCCGCGCAGCTGGTGCGCAACCGCACGCTGCGCCGGACCGTGCGGTGGTTCCTGTGGATCTACGCCACGCTCTATTTCCTGAACGCGCTCGACGAGATCGCGGCGTTCCTGGATCGGCTCGCCATCGAATTCGGCGAGACCCGAATCTCGGCACTGTCGGTCATCTCAGCACTGGTCATCCTGGGAGTTCTGTTTGCCGGTGCGCGGCTCTTGTCGCGCATGTTCACAGCGAATGTCCGCAAGAACCAGGACATTTCCCCGTCGATGCAGGAGCTGACCACCAAAGGCGTGCAACTTCTGCTCTATGGTCTGGCCTTCTACATCGGCGCGCAGGCGATCGGGCTGGATCTCACGGGCCTGGCGTTTCTCTACGGGATCATCGGTGTCGGGCTGGGCTTTGGCCTGCAGACGGTGGTGTCGAATCTTGTTTCCGGCGTGATCATCCTGCTCGACAAGTCGATCAAGCCGGGCGACGTCATTTCGTTGGGCGACACCTTCGGCTGGATCGAATCCCTGAGCGCGCGTTATGTGTCGGTCAAGACGCGGGAGGGGCTGGAATACCTGATCCCGAACGAAGATCTGATCGCTAACCAGGTCGTCAACTGGACCCACTCCAATCAGCTGGTCCGGCTCGATATCTATTTCGGCACCGCCTACGACGATGACCCGCACACGGTCCGGGCGTTGGCCATTGAGGCGTCATCCGGGGTGAAACGCGTTCTGGTGCATCCGAATGCACCGGTGTGTCATATTGTCGGTTTCGGCGACAGCAGCGTGGACTACATCCTGCGTTTCTGGATCGGGGATCCGACAGCCGGGCTGACCAACGTGCGGGGAAATGTCTATCTGGCACTCTGGGATATCTTCAAGGAAAACGACATATCGATCCCCTTCCCCCAGCGGGAAGTGCGGCTGCTGCACGAACCGGAGGCCGAGGTAAGCGAGCGGACCGATACCGGCAATGGCGCACCGGGGTGACACTCTTTGATCATCGGGTCGCTGCCAATTGAAAAATAACCTACGGGTTGTTACCTTGAGATCAGCCCCAGCGTCGGGGGTCTGTCGGCGCGCCAAAAGGAGGACAATGTCCTGTCAATCCATACTGAGGCGGGCCTTTCCGCTGATGATCGGGCCGGTCTCATGACCGCCCAGACCCAGCCGACAAGCGAAACGCTGTTGGCGCGAATCCTCACTTCACTTGACGACGACAAGGCAGAGGACGTTGTGCAGATCGATCTGCGCGGCAAGACCGAGATCGGCGACTTCATGGTCGTCGCCTCGGGACGTTCGACGCGTCAAGTGTCGGCCATGGCCGAAAAACTGACTGACCGGCTCAAGCAGGAGTTCGGACGGACCAGCAAGGTCGAAGGCAAGGATGCCGGGGATTGGGTTCTGATCGACACCGGTGACGTCATCGTACATATCTTCCGTCCCGAGGTACGGGACTTCTATCAGCTGGAAAAAATGTGGCTGCCCTCCGGCGGCACGGTGACCGCCAACTGAACGCGAATTGCCGGTGATCCGGCCGGAAAGATGCTGTGCGCATAACGATTTGTGCGGTCGGTCGCCTAAAGGCCGGACCGGAGAAGACACTGATTGACGATTACCTGACCCGGTTCGACCGGACCGGTCGTGCGCTGGCCCTCGGGCCTGCGCAGGTCATCGAGATTGACGAGCGAAAAGGCGGCGGGATGAGCGGTGAAGCGGAATTGCTGCGCCGCGCCGTGCCCGAAGGCGCCTTGATCTGCACGCTGGACGAACGCGGGCGAACGCTGTCGTCGCCCGGCTTTGCCAAACGGCTGGCGGGATGGCGCGACGATGGCCGCCGGGATCTGGCGCTGCTGATCGGCGGCGCCGATGGGCTCGACCCGTCTTTTCGCGCCGAGGCGGATTTCAGCCTGTCTTTCGGCACGATGGTCTGGCCGCACATGCTGGTTCGGGTGATGCTCACCGAACAGCTTTATCGCGCGACAAACATCCTCGCCGGCGGGCCATATCACAGGGCGTGATCCAAATGCCGCGCTGACGCGCGATTTCATGCCTCGGCATTGCCGTTGGCAATGCACCGCGCCGCGAATCGGAACAAGTTACGGCAACGTAACGATAGTGGTTTGATCAGACCATCCATCAACCAGGCACCGCGCCTGTATCTGCACCTGCGTGGCTCCGTCCGGAACGCTGATACCCCCGAGCGAGCGGGTGAACGGCTGTTCTTCGACATGCGGATGAAGAAGAACCCGCAGGCCCAGCTCGTCCCCGGCCATATCCAGCACCCGCCATCCATCGGCATAGTGCTCCCATCCCGTATCCGGATGGGACAGGGTGACATCAAACGTCAACCCCCCTGCCCCCTGGCGCACTGTGACGTCCTCGATCACGGGAGCATCGGCACCTGCCGACAAAGGCGCAAGGCAGAGGGCGACGAAGAGCAGGCGGGAATTGATCATGCCGCAACTCTAGGCGGCGATTGCATTCATGGGAATGCCAAAACAACATCGCGCCGCATTCGGCCCTGTCGGCACCCGATCCCAGTGATCCTGCGGGTTTAGGACGTGAAAAAACACGCGCACGCGCGCAGCCCCGCCGCTTGCCCGCACCTTTCCTCCTACCTATAAGGCACATGCCAACATGCGGAGCGCCTATGTCCTTTGACCATCGCCACCTGCTGGGTATCGAACAGCTCGGCCCCCTCGACATCACCACTATTCTTGATCTCGCCGAAGATTACGTGACCATGAACCAGGGAACTGCCAAGCATTCTGACGTGCTGGCCGGCCTGACGCAGATCAACATGTTCTTTGAAAACTCGACCCGAACACAGGCGAGTTTCGAGATCGCGGGCAAGCGGCTTGGGGCCGATGTAATGAACATGGCGATGCAGGCCAGTTCGATCAAGAAGGGTGAAACCCTGATCGATACCGCGCTGACGCTGAACGCCATGCATCCCGACCTTCTGGTGGTACGCCATCCGCAATCCGGCGCTGTCGATCTCTTGGCGCAAAAGGTCAACTGCGCGGTGCTCAACGCCGGTGACGGTCGCCACGAACACCCGACCCAGGCACTTTTGGACGCGCTCACCATACGGCGGGCCAAGGGCCGCCTGCACCGCCTGTCCATCGCCATCTGCGGTGACATCGCCCATTCCCGCGTCGCGCGCTCCAACATTCTGCTGCTGGGCAAAATGGAAAACCGCATCCGCCTGATCGGCCCGCCGACCCTGATGCCCGCGCAGATCGAGTCTTTCGGCGTCGAAGTCTTTGACGACATGAAAAAGGGACTTGCCGATGTCGACGTGGTGATGATGCTCAGGCTCCAGCGCGAGCGGATGGATGGTGGATTTATCCCGTCCGAGCGGGAATACTATCACCGCTTCGGGCTTGATGCCGACAAGCTGACGCTGGCGAAACCCGATGCCATCGTCATGCACCCCGGGCCAATGAACCGCGGCGTCGAAATCGATGGCACACTGGCCGATGACATCAACCGCTCGGTGATTCAGGATCAGGTCGAGATGGGCGTCGCCATTCGCATGGCGGCGATGGAACTCCTGGCCCGCAACCTGCGCAACGCGAGGCCTACTGCCGCATGAGTGAACTGCTTACCGTGTCAGCGAACGAAACCGGCGTACTGCGGCTGTTCGCGCTCGATATGCGGCGCGAACAGATCAGGTTCCTGCACGAACCCGGTGCGCTGGAAGATATTCTGGGGGTCACCGGGCTCGACCCGCAGCATGTCGAGATCTTCCCGGTCAGCGATCTGGACGATCTCGGCCTGCCCGGCTACCTGATCGAGGGTCACGCCATTCCCGAGGATCAGATCGCCGACAGCCTAGCGGAGACAACGGGCCATGTTCTGCTTGTACATAGCCGCGCCTTTGGCGGGCGCGCCGCAAGTCTGACTCCGGCCGCCAGCTTGTCGCCACTTGGCGCCTACACGGTGACCCCCACCAACTGGACCACGCAACCGCAACCGGCGCCAGATAGCGCCAGGCGCCGCAGCGGGTCGCCGCAATCTCCCCGTGCCGCCCGGGCGCGCTCTCGCGCGATTGGCGGCAGTATCTTTGCCATGGTGATGATGCTGGTTGCGATACTCGTTTACGTGGTGCTCCGATGACCGAAATTCCCATTCGTTTCACCGCGGACCGGCAGGCCTATATCCAGAACCACATGACGCTGGCCGCCGTGGCAATGGCGCTGGCCATGTTCGTTCTATGGCTGATGGGCAGCCCGCATATCTGGACCGGCGCAGTCGCTGGCCTCGCCGCCATCGCGCTGCGTGGATGGTATCTCGCATCTGAACAACTCGCGGAAGTCTGGGAAATCACGGACGATACCCTGAGCGGACCCGGCGGCCGTCGCGTCCCCCTTGATCAGATCGAAACGCTGCGCAGCATGACTTGTTTCGTGCAGGTCATCACCAGAGGCGGCGACAAGCACCTGATCAAATACCAGGCTGACCCTGCCGCCACCATAGCGACCATCGAAAGGCATCGCCGATGACCGCCCAACTCTTTACAAACGCCCGCCTCATCAACCCCGAGGCCAGAACCGAAGCCCTTGGTGCCCTGCTCGTGCGCGATGGCCGCATCGTCGCAGCCGGAGCCGAAATTGCCGTGCCCGAAGACGCCGAACTGGTCGATTGTGGCGGCAAGTGCCTCGCCCCTGGCATTGTCGATATCGGCGTGAAAGTGTGTGAACCCGGCGAACGGCACAAGGAAAGCTATCGTTCTGCCGGACTGGCAGCAGCAGCGGGCGGCGTCACCACCATGGTCACGCGCCCGGACACCACGCCCGCGATCGACAGCCCCGAGACGCTCGAATTCGTCACCCGCCGCGCCAATGCCGCCGCCCCGGTCAACGTGCTGCCGATGGCGGCGTTGACCAAGGGCCGCGGCGGCCGTGAAATGACCGAAATCGGATTTCTCATGGACGCGGGCGCGGTGGCCTTCACCGATTGCGATCATGTCGTGCAAAACACCAAGGTCTTCTCCCGCGCATTGACCTATGCCCGCAGCCTTGATGCATTGGTCATTGCCCACCCCCAGGATCCCGGCCTTTCGGACGGGGCCTGTGTCACCTCGGGCAAGTTCGCCTCCCTGCGCGGATTGCCCGCCGTGTCTCCCATGGCCGAACGTATGGGTCTGGATCGTGACATTGCGCTGCTGGAAATGACCGGCGCACGCTATCACGCGGATCAGATCACCACCGCCCGCGCCCTGCCCGCGCTTGAGCGCGCCCGCAAGAACGGGCTCGACATCACCGCCGGGGTCAGCATTCACCATCTGACGCTGAACGAACTTGACGTTGCCGACTATCGCACCTTCTTCAAGGTCAAGCCACCGCTGCGCTCCGAAGATGACCGCCTCGCGGTGATCGATGCCGTTCGCACCGGCCTCATTGACATCATCAGTTCGATGCACACCCCACAGGACGAAGAGAGCAAACGCCTGCCCTTTGAAGAGGCCGCCAGCGGCGCGGTTGCGCTGGAAACTCTGCTGCCCGCCGCGATGCGCCTCTATCACGGCGATCAACTCGACCTGCCGACGCTCTTCGCAGCTCTGTCACTGAACCCCGCGACGCGGCTCGGGCTGGAGTGCGGCAGGCTGGCCCCCGGTGCACCCGCCGATCTGGTGCTGTTTGACCCCGATGTGCCCTTCGTGCTCGACCGCGCGATATTGCACTCAAAATCCCGCAACACACCGTTTGACGGGCAACGGATGCAAGGTAGGGTCCTCGCAACCTATGTTGCCGGAAACCCGGTCTATCGGAGAGCCTGATGCCCGCCTTTGATTCATCCATCGCCCAGATGATCCTGTGGGCGCTCGTCGGCTACGGGCTTGGCTCGATCCCCTTTGGCATGCTCGTTGCGCGGGTCATGGGGTTGGGAAATCTGCGTGATATCGGCTCGGGCAACATCGGCGCCACCAACGTACTGCGCACCGGCAACAAGACTGCCGCCGCGCTGACCCTGCTGCTTGACGGGGGCAAAGGGGTCGTCGCGGTGCTGCTGGCTCGTGCCTTTGCGCCCGAAGACTCGGTACAGCTCGCCGCCCTGGCCGCGATGCTTGGACATTGCTACCCGATCTGGCTCGGCTTTCGCGGCGGCAAGGGAGTGGCCACATTTTTCGGTATCTGGCTGGCGCTGGCATGGCCGGTCGGGCTTGCCTGTTGCGCGCTCTGGCTCGCCGCGGCCGCTGTGACACGCATTTCTTCCATGGGTGCGTTGGTCGCCGCCGCAGGATCGACCCTGTGCGCGGTGTTTCTCGGCTATGGCACCGCGCTGATCTTTGGCGGGCTGGTCACCATTCTCGTGTTCTGGCGGCACCGCGACAACATCAAGCGGATCCGCGCGGGCACCGAGAGCCGGATTGGTCAGAAAAGCTGACGGCAGCCACATCCGTGGGACTTGCTCCAGATCGCCCTGAGCCACGCCTCTTGCTCCCGCACATCGGCATAGCTAAGTTCTTCTGAACCCAGAAGGACGCCATCGTGACACACATTCCCGCAATCACCGGAACCGGGCTGTTCACTCCGGAACAGACCATCTCCAACGCGGAACTGGTCAAGGCGTTCAACGCCTATGCCGACATGTTCAATGCCGAAAATGCCGAGGCCATCGCCGCCGGCGAGGTCGAGGCCCAGGATCATTCCAGCGAAGAGTTCATCTTCAAGGCTTCGGGCATCGAGCAACGGCACGTGATAGACAAGACAGGTATCCTCGACCCCACCATCATGCATCCGCTGCTGCGACAGCGCAGTGACGATGAACCGTCACTGATGGCAGAGATGGGTCTGGATGCGGCGCAAAAGGCACTTGCCGCAGCGGATCGCACCGCCAGCGATGTCGATCTGGTGATCTGCGCCGCCTCAAACATGGAACGCGCCTATCCTGCCGTCGCGGTCGAGATCCAGAACCTGTTGGGCGCTCAGGGTTTTGCCTTCGACATGAACGTCGCCTGCAGCTCTGCCACCTTTGGCATTCAGACCGCCGCCGACATGATCCGCGCAGGATCGATCCGGTCGGCGCTCGTGGTCAATCCCGAGATCTGTTCGGCGCATCTGGAATGGCGCGACCGTGATTGTCACTTCATCTTTGGCGATGTCGCCACCGCCACCCTGATCGAACGCGCCGAAGACGCAAAGGGGGCATGTTTCGAGATCAAATCAACCCGCTGCGCAACCAGGTTTTCCAACAACATCCGCAACAACAATGGCTTTTTGCGCCGCTCGCGCCCGGATGGCACAAAGGACCGCCGCGACATGCAGTTCATGCAGAACGGCCGCAAGGTATTCAAGGAAGTGGTGCCAATGGTCAGCGCCCATATCACCGATCACATTGCGGATCAGGGCGTTCAGTCCGGCGATCTGAAACGGCTCTGGCTGCATCAGGCCAACAAGTCGATGAACGATTTCATCGGTCGCAAGGTGCTGGGCCGCGTGCCGGAGCCGGGCGAGCAACCCAACATCCTGCAGGATTACGCCAACACCTCGTCTGCGGGCTCGATCATCGCATTCTCAAAATACTCCGACGACCTGCTGGATGGTGACCATGGCCTGATCTGCTCGTTCGGGGCCGGGTATTCCGTCGGATCGGTGCTGCTGAAGCGCCGCAGCCAGAGCGTTTCGCGCTAGGTGCGGTGTTCCTCTTCGAGGTGCAGCTTCATGTCGATCAGCACCTGCTGCAACATCAGGGTTTCACGCAGCAGCCGCTTTGCCTCGTTGATGCTGATGATGCCATCTTCGATGGACTGCTGGTACTCGGCCATCAGCATCGCGAACCGCTGACTTAACGCGATCACATCATGGTTGACGCCGCCGCTCTCGGGCATGTTGGGGTGACGGTCATCGTAGGACAGCGTGATCTTTTTCAGATCCGCCAGAGCGCTGGTCACATGGGGAAAGGAAGACTCCGCCTCGAGCTTGGCAACGGCGTCCACCGGGATGAAGCGATCCGAATGCTCGTCATGTTCCGAATAGTAGCGTCCAAGCGTCGCTTTGGATTTCCCGGTGATCCTGCACGCGGCTTCGATCCCGACATCCTTGATCAGGGATTCCGTGTGCTTTTTCAGGTAACTGCCGGCTTCATTCATTCAATTCTTCCCTGAACTGGTACGCTTGTTGTTCCTTAGACGGGGAATGTCAGAATTGTTTTCCCATAACGTCCTCATAATCCAGATGGCATATGTTTTCCATACCTCTCAGCAGAAGAGGTAGCGGTACGAGTTTTGCGCCCCATGGGGCATTGTTTAAAGAGTTGACCGCGGGCCGCACCAAGTCCGCGGTCTTTGTCAGCGCAATACGGTCGGTATCCCTCTCTACCGACCGTATTCGCCCTTGGTGCCGACATTGTGCAGTCTGAAATTGTGCGGAACATTTGCGCCAACGCTTCAATGCCCGTGCAAAACGAGGTAAATGGCTGCAATGGCCAAACTTTTCTTCAACTACTCGTCCATGAACGCCGGGAAATCGACGCTGCTGCTGCAAGCGTCGCACAATTACCGCGAACATGGCATGGACACCTACCTCTTGACCGCGCGGGTCGACGACCGCGCTGGCGCCGGGCGGATCGCCTCGCGGATCGGCATCGGGGCCGAAGCCGACATCTTTGCACCCGCCGACGATCTCTTTGCCATGATCGCCACCCGGCTGAAAAAAGGGACAATCGCCTGCGTTTTTGTGGACGAGGCCCAATTTCTGAGCCATGAACAGGTCTGGCAGCTGGCCCGCGTCGTGGATGACCTGAACTTACCGGTCCTCTGCTATGGTTTACGCGTCGATTTTCGGGGAGAGTTGTTTCCGGGATCCGCGACGCTTTTGGCATTGGCGGACGAAATGCGCGAGGTCCGGACCATCTGTCGCTGTGGGCGCAAGGCCACAATGGTCATCCGCCAGGATGCACAGGGCCGGGCCATCACCGAAGGCGAACAAGTGCAGATCGGCGGCAATGAAACCTATGTTTCGCTCTGCCGCCGCCACTGGCGCGAAGCTGTTGGTGATGTCACACCAAAGTAGCCTCGGCGAGATTGCTGGCGGCAAAACGAGCCACCAACAGTCCTGTCAGTGCAGTCTGCCCCCAACAGGAACCTCTCCATCCGGCCCGATCAAGACGATCTCGCCCGAGTCATCCGGCAAGCCCAGCACCAGAACCTCGGACATGAACCGGCCGATCTGACGTGGCGGAAAGTTGACCACCGCAAGAACCTGCTTCCCGATCAGCGCCACGGGCTGGTAGCGGGCGGTGATCTGCGCCGAAGACTTGCGCTCCCCGATCTCGCCGCCGAAATCGATCCACAGCTTGATCGCCGGTTTGCGTGCCTCGGGATAGGGTTCCGCGCGCAGGACCGTGCCGACGCGAACATCCACCTTCAGGAAATCATCGAGCGTAATCTCAGCCATTGGCCAATTCTCTCGAGCGATCCGCAGCGGCCGCAACGGCCCGCTTCAGCAACGTTGGAAAGCCGGTTTTTTCGTCCATCAGAACCTCAAGTGCGGCCTGCGTCGTGCCATTGGGGCTGGTCACGTTGACCCGCAGCTGACCGGGGTCTTCGTTCGCCGCCTCCGCCAACGCGCCCGCGCCCGCAACCGTCGCCTTTGCGAGCTTCATGGCGAGATCGGCAGGCAGCCCTTGTGCCTCGCCTGCCGCAGCCATGGTTTCGATCATATGAAAGACATAGGCCGGGCCGGAGCCGCTCACTCCGGTGACTGCATCCATCTGCGATTCACTGTCCAGCCGCACGGTCTGTCCCACCGCCGACAACAATCCCTCGGCCAGGTCGAGATCATCCGGCCCGGCGGTGGCATTTCCGATCAGAGCCGTAATCCCGCGCCCGACGGCGGCAGGGGTATTTGGCATCGCACGCACGATGGGCGATGCGACGCCGAGGATCGCCTCATACGCCGAGATCGGCGTTCCGGCGGCGACTGATACAAACAACGTTCCACCGCCGCCCTTGGCCGCAATTGCGGGCAGCGCATCGCCCATCATCTGAGGTTTGACCGCGATCAGGATAATGGCGGGCCGCGCTGGCAGGTCGGCGTTCAGATGCAAACCCTGCGCCCTGACCCAGTCAGACGGATTGGGATCGATCACCCAGACCGAACCTGCGGGCAAGCCGCCGTTCAGCCAGCCAGCCAGCATGGCCGACCCCATCTTGCCACAGCCCAACAGAACCAGCCCGCGGTCCGCCACATCTTTCATGTCCATGATTGCCCCTTACCCAACCGGTTCAGGGCAAAGGTTTACGCGCGCCCGTAGGCCTCTGCAATGGCGACCTGCATCGCCTCGCGTGGCGTGCGGTTTCCCCAGATCATCAACTGCACCGCAGGGTAGTAGCGCTCGGCACTCAGGACCGCCGCGCTGATCATCGTATCGATCTGGTCCGGAGACGCCATCTGTCCGCCGGTCAGCACCAGACCATAGCGATAGACCATCAGCTTCTGTTCATCCCAATAGGTGAAGGCCCCCGCCCAGCACTGATCGTTCATCTGGTTGATCAACTCATACAGCGTCGGCAATTTCTCTTCCGGTGGCTCAAGCTCGAACGTGCAGACCATGCGCAAGGTCTCGTCATAGGCGGACCATGCGAGGGTGATGGAATAGGTGCGCCATTGCCCTTCGACGGCCATGGCGATCTGGTCGTCGCCAATACGGTCGAAATCCCAATCATGATCGGACGCGATGTGCTCGACGATGTCGATCGGGTGAATGTCGTCTTCCAGATACTGTTCGGAAAGGGCCATGATGCCACCTCACTGATCTCTAGCAGCGGGGGCGGTGTAGCGCCCCTAGCGCTAGCTGACTGCTCTACAAGCCGGGGCGATCCCCCGATCTCATACAATATATGGTGCGCCGCATGTGCATCTCTGGCAACCCCCTATTTTGGGGGGAGCCTCAATAAGTTGTGGACAGAGTTCGAAAACCGCCAAAATATTGGCAGATTCGCGATGCCTTGACGCCCGACCGCGCGCGCCGCTGCTGTTCTGCGTTGCGCCTGCCAGGTGTCAGAATACAGAATGGCGCGGCAGCGCCGCCTTTGGGTTATTTCCCGGCCTTGCCTTCAAGAGCTGCAATTCGCGCTGCGAGCGCGTCGTTCTCTTCGCGTGCCTTCTGGGCCATCGCACGCACTGCGTCGAACTCTTCACGGGTCACGAAATCGCGATCGGCCAGCCACCGGTCCAAGAGCGATTTCATCGCCGTCTCGGCCTCGCCCTTCGCGCCCTGGGCCACGCCCATTGCGTTGGTCATCAATTGCGAAATGTCGTCCAGGATCTTGTTGCGGGTCTGCATCTGTCTTCTCCGTATCGGGTTGCTCTCTATATGGGCAAGCAATGCCGCCGCGACAAGGTTGACTTCGTCGCGCGTGCACGGTCAGAAGGCGCCATGCAATTTCCCGACCTCTCCCCCGAGCTGTTTTCGATATCCATCTTCGGCATGGAACTGGCCCTGCGCTGGTATGCTCTGGCCTATATTGTCGGCATCCTGATCGCCTGGCGACTGGCAGTGATGGCAGTCCGCCGCCCCAATCTCTGGCCCGCCGATCAGGCACCGGCAACCCCGGCGCAGATCGAGGATCTGCTGACATGGATCATCCTTGGCGTCATCCTCGGCGGGCGGCTCGGCTTTGTGCTCTTTTACCAGCCCGCCTATTATCTGCAAAACCCGATGGAGATCCTCAAGGTCTGGCAGGGCGGCATGGCCTTTCACGGCGGACTTCTGGGCGTGATCGTCGCGACATGGCTCTATGCCATACGTCACAGTATCCCCCGGCTGTCCGTCGCCGATCTGGTGGCTCATGCGGTGCCCCCCGGCCTCCTGTTGGGGCGGATGGCGAATTTCATCAATGCCGAGCTTTGGGGTCGGCCTACCGAGTTGCCTTGGGGCGTGGTCTTTCCCGGCATTGCGGCGCAGAACTGTCCCGGCATCCAAGGGCTCTGCGCCCGCCATCCCTCGCAACTCTACGAGGCGCTGCTCGAAGGTCTGATTCTCGGCGCGATGCTTCTGTGGCTGGTCTATCGGCGCGGCGCGCTGAAACGGCCGGGTCTGGTCGCGGGCACCTTCTTTGCCGGCTATGGTCTTGCGCGGTTTCTTGTCGAATTCGCGCGCCAACCTGATGCACAATTCGTAGCGCCGGGCAATCCGCTTGGTCTTGTCTGGCATATGGGCGGGTACGGGCTGACCATGGGGCAGGTGTTATGCCTGCCGATGATGGCACTCGGCGTCTGGCTGATCCTGCGCGCCTGCCGAACACCCGCGACATGAACCTCAAGGAGCAGATCCTTTCCCGCATCCGAGCAGATGGGCCGATCAGCATTGCCAGCTACATGAATGACTGCCTGTTGCATCCGACGCTTGGATATTATGCCACCCGCGACCCGCTGGGGGCTACTGGCGATTTCATCACCGCGCCCGAGATCAGCCAGATGTTCGGAGAACTGATCGGCCTGTCGCTGGCGCAAGCGTGGTTGGATCAAGGCAACCCGGCTCCCTTCACGTTTGGAGAACTCGGCCCCGGACGCGGTACCCTCATGGCTGACCTGTTGCGGGCGACCCGCGCCGTTCCCGGTTTTCACGCCGCCGCCCAGATCGCGCTTGTGGAACTCTCCCCGCCTCTGCGCGCGGCGCAAGCCAAGGCCTTGCAAACCTACGATCCGACCTGGCACGACGACGTCGACACGCTGCCTGATCAACCGCTGTTCCTGATCGCCAACGAGTTCTTTGATGCCTTGCCGATCCGGCAATTCATCCGCGAAAGCACCGGCTGGCGCGAGCGGCGCGTCGGAGCGCAGAGCGGCGATCTGATCATTGGCCTGACAGACCCCGCCGCGTACCCCGCACTCGATCATCGCCTGACCGACACCAAGGACGGCGATCTGGTCGAGGTCTGCCCCGCCGCCACGCCGATCGTTACCGCCCTTTCCCAGCGAATCGCCCGGCATGGAGGGGCGGCCCTGATCGTCGATTATGGCGACTGGCGTTCACTTGGCGACACGCTGCAAGCTCTTCGGGCGCATCAAACTGCCGATATCCTGAGCACCCCCGGTGAGGCCGACCTGACCGCGCATGTCGATTTCGAAACACTGGCAACCGCCGCCACCGCCGCCGGATGCGCCCATAGCCGTCTGACCACGCAAGGGGTTTTTCTGGAACGGCTCGGTATCACCACCCGCGCCCAAACGCTCGCCCGATCGCTCAGTGGGAATGCACAGGAAAATCTCGTCACTGCGCATCGCAGGTTGACGCACCCCACCGAAATGGGAAACCTGTTCAAAACACTGGGCCTCTATCCCGCCACCGCCGCACCGCCACCCGGACTGGAACCATGACACTGGAAATCCTGACAGCGGACAGTCTCTCACCCCTGCAACACGGGTTCTTTACCCGGCGCGGCGGCGCGTCGTCCGGCGTGTTTACCGGATTGAATTGCGGCACCGGCTCCAGCGATCAGGCAGACGTAGTTGCGATCAATCGTGCCCGCGTGGCCGATGCGATCGGCGTTGCGCCTGACGCGCTGGTCGGGGTGCACCAGGTTCACTCTGCCGATGTGGTCGAGGTGAACGCGCCCCTGCGCGAAAAACCCCGCGCCGATGCGATGGTCACCACGACCCCCGGAATTGCGCTTTCCATTCTGACCGCCGATTGCCAACCCGTGCTTTTTGCCGACACCGACGCCGGAGTCATCGGCGCCGCCCATGCCGGCTGGCGTGGTGCACTGGATGGCGTGCTTGAGGCCACGATTGATGCGATGGAAGTGCTCGGTGCGCAGCGCAAGAACACCACAGCCGTTATCGGCCCCTCGATCAGCCAGCGCGCCTACGAAGTTGGCCCGGAATTCATGGATGACTTCATGGCGGATGATCAGGAGAACGCCCGGTTCTTTGCCAACGGCAACAGCGACCGGCTGCTGTTTGACCTGCAAGCGTTCGGTCTGCACCGGCTTCGACGTGCAGGTATCGGCCACGCGGAATGGACCCGGCATTGCACCTATTCGGATCAGGACCGCTTCTATTCCTACCGCCGCAGCGTGCACTGCAAGGACGTTGACTATGGTCGGTTGATTTCGGTCATCCGGCTTTGACCCGATCCTGCCGCGCCGCCCAATTGCGGGTTTCGCGAATCAACTGCACCCCTGTTTGCGCTAACCGATTCTGCTGTTGGCTTGCCTCCCTGGCAACGTCGCGGCGCTTCGCCATCGCGCTGACATAATCCTGGCGGGTTCCTGTCATAGTGATAACGAGGAATTGACACGAAGGATCTAAAAAGTGAGAAAACTCTGCAACAATACACGCCGTTGGGGGTGAATTGGTCCAATTTTACTAAATATGCTCTACTTTCGTTGACAATTTGAGTGGTATCCGGGCAAAATTGGATCATTACAGACCAACTCACAACTGTGTCGGTCTGTGTTGTCGGTGGGGGCCGACGCAGATTTGACCGGCAACAAGGGCCACGAATCCATGACGCTCCCAACCCCGCTGAGCCGCGCGGCGACCCGTGCCGTCCAGACCAATGTTCCAAGCTTGCTTGATCCCGCAGCGATGCGCGCCCAGCCGAAACCACAGTTGCGCCGCTACGAAGTCAGTTCACTGCTCCCAAACGGGAGTATTGCGGAAACCCGCCACATCGCCCCGGCACTGCCGGTATTTGAAGACGCCTTCTGTGCCTTTACCCGTGGGTCGATGGTCGAAACCGAATCCGGTGCCATCAGCATCGAAGACCTGCTGCCGGGCGACCGCATCCTCACCAAGGATGGCCCCAGCGAGCCGCTGATCTGGAAGGGCTGCACCACGCTTGCGCCGGGCCGCCCCGGACCGCAGGGCCGCAACCTGCGCCTGACACGGATCATGGCCGATAGCTTTGGCATGCAGCGACCGATGTCCTGCGTCATCGCGGGTCCGTCGGCCCGGCTCTTGCACACGCCCGACCATCTGCGGGCGGTTTCAGGCGGCCTTAAGACACTGACGCCGGTTCAGGAATTTCAAGACGGCATGAACGTGATTGAAACCGCACCGCCCACAGCTGTGGACCTGTTTCATATCTGTCTGCCACGCCACGCTGTGATCCGCGTTGCCGGCCTCGAGTTCGAGACCTACCACCCCGGCGCCAACGCCGCGCGCAGCATCAGCCACACGATGCGCAGTGTCTATCTCGACCTCTTCCCGCATATTTCCCAACTCAGCGATTTCGGCGATGTCGCCCATGCCCGCGCCGGCGATGGCGACCACGACGCGCTCACGGCCTGAACCCGTCGCAAAGTCGCGCCGACCGCCAGAAACGTCTTACGCGCTGCGGTTCATGCGGTCTTCCAAAATATCAAAGGGAACGCCCGGCTCATCCTTTGCCCCCCGGATCACCAGCGATGTCTTTACGCTGGCGACGTTCGGCGTGGTCAGCAACTCACCCGTCAAAAAGCTCTGAAAGCTGCTGAGATCGGGCGACACACATTTCAGAATGAAATCCACCTCGCCGTTCAGCATGTGACACTCGCGCACCAGAGGCCAGTCACGGCAGAGCGCCTCAAACGCGCTCAATTCCGCTTCGGCCTGGCTGTCCAGACCGACCATGGCGAAGACCTGAACCTCAAAGCCAAGATCGCGGGCGTTCACGTCCGCATGATAGCCTTGAATCAAACCCGATTCTTCCAGTGTCCGGACACGCCGCAGGCACGGCGGTGCCGAGATACCCACCCGTTTGGCAAGTTCTACATTCGTCATGCGCCCATCTGCCTGAAGCTCCGACAATATCTTGCGATCGATCGGATCGAGGCGTGTTGCAACCATGATCTGCTCCCTCGGAATTTTCATTTCTTATATCAGCGCCGCCAGTACGCGCAATAATATTTCGCCGCAACGCAACACCTCGGACGCCCTGTCACGTGAACGCTGTTTCCACTGAAATCGGGGGGTTTAAGCCGGGAGGGTCCATCGCTATATCGGCAGTCCGATGGGCAGCTCGCCCATGCGTCACGCTGCATTGGGGAAAATCATGGGTGAAACACGCCACACCAAGGTTCTGATCATCGGGTCCGGCCCTGCGGGTTACACCGCCGGGGTCTATGCCAGCCGCGCCATGCTCGAACCGCTTTTGGTGCAGGGTCTGGAACCGGGCGGCCAGCTAACCACGACGACCGAGGTCGAAAACTGGCCAGGCGACACAGAGGTGCAAGGCCCTGACCTGATGGTGCGGATGGAGGCCCATGCCAAGGCGATGGGTTGTGATATCGTTTCTGACATCATCACCGGTCTGGACCTGTCAAAGCGCCCGTTCACCGCAACCGGCGATGGCGGGACGACCTACACCGCCGACGCGGTCATTCTGGCGACAGGCGCGCGGGCGAAATGGCTGGGATTGCCCAGCGAAGAGAAATTCAAGGGCTTTGGCGTCTCTGCCTGCGCCACTTGCGATGGCTTTTTCTATCGCGGCCAGGAAATCGTCGTGGTCGGTGGTGGCAACACCGCCGTGGAAGAGGCGCTGTTTCTGACCAACTTTGCCTCCAAGGTCACGTTGATCCACCGCCGCGATGAACTGCGGGCCGAGAAAATCCTGCAGGACCGGCTGCTGAAACATCCGAAGATCACGCCCCTTTGGTTTCACACGCTCGAAGAAGTTACCGGCACCGACACCCCGCTGGGTGTCGAAGGCGTGCGTGTGCGCAACGTAAAGACCGACGAAATCACTGAAGTCTCCGCCAAAGGCGTGTTCATTGCCATTGGCCATGCACCTGCAAACGAGTTGGTCAAGGACGTGCTTGAGATGCACAATGGCGGGTATGTCAGCGTCAAGCCGGGCACCACGGAAACTTCGGTGCCGGGTGTCTTTGCTGCCGGCGACCTGACCGACCACAAATACCGCCAGGCTGTGACCAGCGCCGGCATGGGATGCATGGCTGCGCTCGATGCAGAGCGGTTTCTGGCGGAGCAAGACGGCTGATCGGCAATCGCGTCATCTGGCAGATCATCCCGGGGCATCCTCGTCGTTATGCCGGCGACACGCATCATCCCCGGGTCGGTCTGACCGGCGCATCTGAGATCGGGCGCCGCCGTGCAGGGGCAACACCAAAATCAGACCGTCCCTCGCGCCTGATGTGACGTCATAGCCGCCATGCGCCAAGGGAAAGCCAACAACAGACCCCTCAAAATCGAGCACTTTTTCCTCTCTCAGGGCGAAAATCCGCGCCATATCGACACCAACCGGCATAAAATGATTTCTGCGCCTAGACTTTTCCGAGACTCCGAGTCTATGCCCCGCGCGACCGGCTTTTCTGGCCCACGCTCCATTCACAATCAATCGAGAGTTGCTTTCATGACCATGCTCGCCAATCTGGCCCCGATCCCCGAGTTGTACGTCTCCTATGAATCGGCGCAAAAGCTCAAGGTCGAAGCCGGAAACCTCAAGAGCCTCGACCTGTCACCCCGCCAGATTTGCGATCTGGAATTGCTGATGAATGGCGGCTTCAACCCGCTCAAGGGCTTTCTGAACGAAGCGGACTACAATGGCGTGGTCGACGACATGCGGCTGGCCGACGGCACGCTCTGGCCGATGCCGATCAACTTGGACGTCTCGGAGAAATTTGCCGAGACCCTTGAGATTGGCGAAGACATCGCCTTGCGCGACCAGGAGGGCGTGATCCTTGCGACCATGACCGTCACTGATCGCTGGACCCCGAACAAGGCGCGCGAGGCCGAAAAGGTCTTTGGTGCCGATGACAGCGCCCACCCGGCCGTCAACTATCTGCACAACACCGCCGGGAGTGTTTACCTCGGTGGCCCTGTGACCGGCATTCAACAACCGGTGCACTACGATTTTCGCGGTCGCCGCGACACACCGAACGAGTTGCGCGCCTATTTCCGCAAACTCGGCTGGCGTCGCGTCGTCGCGTTCCAGACCCGCAACCCGCTGCACCGCGCCCACCAGGAACTGACCTTTCGCGCCGCGCGCGAGGCCCAGGCCAACCTCCTGATTCATCCCGTTGTCGGCATGACAAAGCCCGGCGATGTCGATCACTTTACCCGCGTCCGCTGCTACGAGGCGGTGCTCGACAAGTACCCGGCGTCGACCACCACCATGTCGCTCTTGCCGCTGGCAATGCGGATGGCGGGACCGCGTGAAGCGGTCTGGCATGGCCTGATCCGCGCGAACTTTGGCTGTACCCACTTCATCGTTGGCCGCGATCATGCCGGCCCCGGCAGCAACAGCGCCGGCGACGACTTCTATGGCCCCTATGATGCGCAGGACCTGTTCCGCAAGCATCAAGATGAAATGGGCATCGAAATGGTCGACTTCAAACACATGGTCTATGTGCAGGAGCGGGCCCAGTACGAGCCAAATGACGAGATCGAGGACAGGGATAACGTCACCATCCTGAACATCTCGGGCACCGAGTTGCGTCGTCGTCTGGCAGAGGGGCTGGAAATTCCCGAATGGTTCTCCTTCCCCGAAGTTGTCGATGAACTGCGCAAGACCAAGCCGGCGCGCAGCCAGCAAGGCTTTACAGTCTTCTTCACCGGCTTTTCCGGCTCTGGGAAATCCACCATCGCCAATGCGCTGATGGTCAAGCTGATGGAGATGGGTGGCCGCCCAGTCACCCTGCTGGATGGGGATATCGTGCGGAAAAACCTGTCGTCAGAGCTCGGCTTCTCCAAAGAGCACCGTGACCTCAACATCCGCCGCATCGGCTATGTGGCATCCGAGATCACCAAGAACGGCGGTATCGCCATTTGTGCCCCTATCGCGCCCTATGCCACCACGCGCCGCGCGGTCCGCGAAGACATTGAAGCATTCGGTGCGTTCATCGAAATTCACGTCGCCACGTCCATTGAAGAATGTGAACGTCGTGACCGAAAGGGCCTGTACAAGCTCGCACGTGAAGGCAAGATCAAGGAGTTCACCGGAATCTCCGATCCCTACGATGTGCCGCTGAACCCCGAGATGAGCCTCGACACCGAAGGCACCGACGTCGACAACTGTGCCCATCAGGTTCTGCTCAAACTCGAAAACATGGGCCTGATCGCCGGCTGATCCACTATCCATTTAGAGTCGAAATGCCGCCGCAAGATTGCGGCGGCGATAAGCGGGCGATCGTGACACAGTTCAGGCTATGGCAACAACCGCCTCGGGCCTCCCAACCCGGTGTTCTATCTGGTCAGACGCGCGGCTGATCGTCTTCGTCGTCCTCGTCGTCGTCCCCACCCGCAGGCAGGTTGAAGAGGCTGTCGGCATCGACAAACTTGGTGGTGTCGTCTTCGTCGTCATCATCGACGACATCCATCGACCCGCCGAGAGTAAAGGTTTCCAGACCTTCTATCGCGGTCGGGATCTTCGGTTCGGAATCCATGCCCAGCGACTGTTCGGTGCTCACCAGCTTGCGGCGCTCGTCATCGCTCATGACTTCGCCTTCGGCGGCTTTCTTGGCAGCGGCCTTCTGAACAACCGTATCCAGTTCGGACTGCTTGCACAGCCCCAGGGCGACCGGGTCGATGGGCTGCATGTTGGAAATGTTCCAGTGGGTACGCTCGCGAATCGACTGGATCGTCGGCTTGGTCGTGCCAACCAGCTTGGCAATCTGACCATCGGTGAGTTCCGGGTGGAACTTTACCAGCCACAGGATCGAGTTGGGCCGGTCCTGACGTTTGGACAATGGCGTATAGCGTGGACCCCGCCGCTTTTCCTCGCCGACCGCTGCCGAGTTGGACTTGATCGCCAGCTTGTAAAGCGGGTTCGCCTGCGCGTCGTCGATTTCCTTCTGGGTCAACTGGTTGTTGGCAACCGGGTCGAAACCCTTGACGCCGGTGGCCACATCACCATCGGCAATGCCCTGCACCTCGAGTTCATGCATGCCGACAAAATCGGCAATCTGCTTGAAACTGATGGTGGTATTGTCGACCAGCCAGACGGCGGTGGCCTTGGGGTGCAGCAATTTTGCCATCGGTGTTTTCTCCTATCTCATATCATCCGACAAATCTTTCCCGTGGCCTGGCGAAGCAGGCAGCCTTGGCTCTCAAGGCGGGTTACCGTTGTCGGGGAACTTGGCGTCTATATAGTCGGCGTCAGAAAAAAATGAAAGAGCCGAATCCTTGCGAACGATCCTGACCCTCTTGGCCATGCTTTGGGCCCTGCCTGCCGCTGCCGATGGCGAGAAAGCAGGAGAGTTCGATTACTATGTGCTGAGCCTCAGCTGGTCGCCCAACTGGTGTGCGGCCACAGGGGATGCACAGGGGTCGGATCAATGTGATGCGCGCCATGATCACGGCTGGATCATGCACGGCCTCTGGCCGCAATATCGCCGCGGATACCCGTCCTTTTGCCGGACGGTTGAACGCCCGCCCTCGCGTGGCATGACCGCAGCGATGGCCGATGTCATGGGGACCTCGGGGCTGGCGTGGCATCAGTGGAAAAAACATGGCACCTGCACCGGGCTGACGGCGGCACAGTATTACCAACTGTCACGCGAGGCCTACGGGTTGGTCAACCGGCCAGACGTCTTTCGCAGGCTCGATCAAACTGTCAAACTACCCGCTTCGGTGGTCGAGGACGCGTTTATCAAGGCCAATCCCGAATGGGACCGCGACATGCTCACGATCACCTGCAAGGACGGCTACATTCAGGAAGCGCGCCTGTGCCTGTCTCGCGATCTGACACCTGTTCCCTGTGGGCAGGACGTGATCAAGGATTGCCGGGCAAAAAATGCGGTGTTCGCCCCGATACGCTAGGCTCTTAACCCTGCTCAGCCTGACATTTTCGGGCATAGTCGAGCGCCTTGGCCGATCCTTTGAGATCAATCGCGATCACCTTTTCGCCCGCCTGATTGTAGACCGTCATGACCTTTTTCTGCGCGATCGAATGGATGAATTCGCGATCAGTAAAGAACACACCCGCGCCGGGAACCCGATCCTGGACGAACCCGGTTGCGACAGCATCGTATATCTGGCCATCCAGATCAAAGGTGACGTCGTATGTCTTGCCCTTCTCGATGTCTCCCCACGCCTTGTGAAACACCACGAAATAGCCGCGATTCCCCGTCACATCATAGCCGATGCGAACCACCGAAAGGTCCTGAGTGACAGTCTGGATCAGACAGCCATTGCCAAATGACGGGTCAACCATGACGTTCCAGCCCGAGACAAATCCCTTGTCGATCAGGGCCTGTGCAGAAGCGGCTGTGGCACCCAGGGACAGGATCGCCGCGGCACAGAGGGCTACGATGGTTTTCATGGGCTGACTCCGATCTGATCAAGGCTCGGATACCGATTAGCATTCCATCCCGGTTTTGCCCATGGCAATCGGAAGTATCCGTCAAATGGCCGTAGAATCGAAAAGGTCGACCCCGGAAGGGCCGACCCCAAACGCAGCTTTCTGGAAGAGATCAGGCCTTCTTGCGGCGACGCAGAAAGGCCAGGCCACCAAAACCGGTCAGCAAGAACAGGCCCGCAGCCGGAACCGGAACGGGGGAAACCGTGACGAGATCCTGGTACCCGTCGTTGTAGAGAAAGGTGATCTCATACCCATCCGTCGCTGCTGTACCCATGTTGTCGAGGTAGAATTGGGCCATGTTTGCAACGCCGGAGTTCTGGCTTACGCTGAACGCTCCGTCAGACACGTCCAGTGATGATCCGGTCTCGGTCACGATTTCCCACAGGGCAACCTGAAACCCTGCGGCTTCGAGGCTGGTATCGATCACGTCGGCAACCGTGCTGCCACCCAGAACGCTGTTATACAGCTTGGCGACATTGTCACGCACGGCAGCGCCGAACAGGCGCGGCTGGGTCGTGTAGGTGACCGGATCGTGCAGCCACTCCGCGAGATCCACGCAGAAGGCAGCAAAGTTGCCAAAGCCATTGTCGCCCGTCATCTGATAAAGTCCGGCATAGACATTGGTTGTCAGTTCCGGGCTCTGAACGCGCACAACCTGTCTCAGGTTGTCGGTTCCGAAAGGATTGCCAGAAGTCTGGTAGGTTGTGTTCACGGTGGTGGCTGATGCGACACCCGCGAGCACAGTCGTCGTCAAAGCGGCGATCGTCAAAATGCTCTTCATCATCATTATCCTTGGTTAACACGCGGGCGATCGACACCCGGTAACTTTTACAAACGCAGCACAAAAACCGCTGCATGGTCATAGATCGCACAACCCGGCGGCTCGTAACACTTAAATGACTGTTCTGCCAATATCAGGGCAATATTGCGACAAGAGGTTAGCCAATTAAGGCCATTTGCGCAGACTGTTGACCATTCGCGCTTCCGCAAGCGCTCAGTTGCGATCGTACCGCACCAGAGTCGTGCGTGTCCCGCCCATCCCCTTTGAGCCTCTGCCACCGATCATCAGATCAGGCCGCAAAGGACGAAACCCGCACTGTCCGCTCCTCTTAGACCTCCAGCACCGTGGATCCAGTTGTTTCGCGCGCCTCAAGTGCACGCTGTGCGTCAGCCACCTGCGCCAGCGGAAAACGTTGGCTGATGCGGATCGTGACGTCTCCCTTGGCGAGCTTGGCAAAGAGATGCTGCGCCATCGCCTGACAGGTGTCATGATCGGCGATGTGCGTGAACAGGGTCGGGCGGGTGATTTTCAGCGACCCCTTCTGACCAAGGATACCGATATTGAACGGCGGTACCGGACCCGAGGCATTGCCAAAGGAAATCATCATGCCAAGCGGCTTCAGGCAGTCGAGCGAGCCTTCGAACGTATCGGCACCGACCGCGTCCATGACCACGTCAACACCCTCGCCCCTGGTCAGGTCGCGGACTTGTTTGATCCAATCCTGAGTTCGGTAGTTGATGCAATGCGTCGCCCCGTGGTCGAGCGCCATCTGACATTTCTCGTCAGTTCCGGCAGTTCCGATCAGGGTGATGCCTTCCGAGCGAGCCCATTGGCACGCAATCTGACCGACACCGCCAGCGGCAGCATGGAAGAGAACCGAATCGCCCGCCTGCAACGGGGTCGTCCGGTGAAACAGGTATTGCACCGTCATCCCCTTGAGCATCATTGCCGCGGCCTGTTCGAAGGACACATCGTCGGGCAGCGGGCAAACCTGCGCTGCTGGCATTACTCGTGCCTCGGAATAGGCCCCCGGCGGGTTCGCGGCATAGGCGGCCCGGTCGCCGGGCTTTAGGTGCGTGACACCGTTGCCGACCGCCTCGATCACACCTGCGGCTTCCATGCCCATGGCCTGCGGCAAGGGCAGTGGATAGAGGCCCGAGCGCTGGTAGATGTCGATGAAGTTGAGCCCACAGATCTTGTGCGCGATCCGGATTTCGCCCGGACCGGGCTCGCCCACCGGGCGGTCAACGAGTTTCAGAACCTCTGGCCCGCCGGCGGACTCGATGATTACAGTCTTTGCCATTCCTGTTCCCTTCCCCGATCGTATGGATGCGCGCTTGCTGCGAACTCTGCACCGGCCCATGCCCGTTTGACCAGCCCCGAACCCGCACAGGGAACAACGCTCCCGATACCGTGACCCCACCAGCGGAAATCTGTGGTATACTGGGAGCAGCGTCACAGCGAGGCCCGGCCCGCGACGCGCGCGGACCTTTCCATGCTGACGCGAGAGCCTGTCGCCATCGGAGGGATCAAGAATGGCAAAGACAATTGGTAACCCGCTCTCCTGGACGGCCCGACAATTCGGGTCAGCCGGAGATCACATGGCCGCCACGGCGGCCGAGATCGGTGGAGAGGCCACGGCCCCGCCCCGCATCAACAAATTGACCATGGATGATGTGGGAGCGTCTTTGCGTGCGGGCAAGGACGATTTCTTTGCCTGCCGGACAGATGCGATCTTTGCGGTGCTGATCTATCCATTGATGGGCCTGACATTGATTGCCGTCGGTTTTCACTCGGATCGCATGCCACTGCTGTTCCCGCTCCTTGCCGGGTTCGCGTTGCTGGGACCTGTCGCTGCCGTCGGGCTCTACGAAATGAGCCGCCGCCGCGAGGCGGGCGAGCCCGTCAGCTGGCAAAGTGCCTTTGCGGTGATTCAGTCACCGTCCTTTGGCGCGGTGCTGGTGATGGGGCTGTACATGCTTGGCCTCTTCATCGTGTGGATGTTTGTGGCGCTGCAAATCTATAACTGGACGTTGGGTCCGGAGCCGCCAGTGTCGCTTTCGGCATTTGCAAGCGATATCGTTTCGACACCGGCGGGCTGGACGATGATCATAGCCGGCTTCGCGGTCGGGTTCGCCTTTGCCCTCGTCGCGCTGGCCATGAGCGTGGTATCTTTCCCGTTGCTTCTGGACCGCCATGTTGGGGTGCCCGTCGCAGTCGTGACGTCTTTCAGGGTCATGCAAAGGAATCCCGGCGTCACGCTGGCCTGGGGCGCGGTTGTCGCAGGCGGATTGGTTCTGGGTTCCATTCCCTTCCTGATCGGCCTGATCGTGATCATGCCAATCCTGGGCCATGCAACTTGGCATTTCTATCGCAGGGCCGTTGGCTGAAGACTGTTAGCCTCCGACCTTCAGTACGATCTTGCCGATATGTCCGCTGCTTTCCATCCTTGCATGGGCGGCGGCGGCGTCGGTGAGATCAAATTCACTGTCCATCACCGGCGCAAAACGACGCGCCGCGACAAGGGGCCAGACGATGGCGCGCAGGTCCTCTGCGATCCGCGCCTTGGCCAGGTCAGATTGCGGACGCAACGTGGACCCGGTGAGAGTCAGACGCCGGGTCATCATCTCGGCAAAGTTCACTGTCACCTCCGGTCCCTGCAAAAAGGCGATCTGCACCAGACGCCCATCGTTGGCGAGCGCCTTGAGGTTTCGCGGGATGTAGTCTCCACCGACCATATCAAGGACCAGATGCGCGCCGCCTTCGGCCTGCATCACCTCGACAAAATCCTCGGTCTTGTAGTTGATTGCGCGTTCCGCCCCCAGATCGAGGCATGCCTGACATTTGGCGTCGGAACCGGCGGTGACGAAAACCCGCGCGCCGAAGGCATTGGCCAACTGGATCGCGGTTGTGCCAATCCCGCTGGAGCCGCCATGGATCAGAAAGCGTTCACCCGCCTGCAGACCGCCTCGCGTGAAGACGTTGGAAAAGACGGTAAAGCAGGTTTCCGGCAGGCAGGCCGCCTGTTTCAGATCAAGCGCATCCGGCACCGGCAGGCAATGCGCGGCAAAGGTCGCGACATATTCGGCATACCCGCCACCCGGCAGCAACGCGCAGACCTTGTCGCCAATCGCGGGCGTGGTGACCCCATCGCCGATTGCCACAACCTCGCCCGACGCTTCGAGCCCCGGCAGATCGCTTGCGCCCGGCGGCGGCGCATAGCTCCCGGCGCGTTGCAGCGCATCCGGGCGGTTGACCCCGGCATAGGCAACGCGCAGCACAACCTGCCCGTGCGCAGGCTTTGGCACCGGGCGGTTGGTGATCTGCAAGACGTCAGGCCCGCCGGGACGGGCAATTTCAACGGCGCGCATATGCTCTGTCATGTGGTCATCTTCCCTTTGCTCGGAACAGGGGTAACACCGGCAGGCAGATTGCGGAACCGGCCTATTTTCGCGGCTTCATCATTCCCGGCAAATCAAGGTCCGGCATCTTGGCGGGCGGTTTGATCTGGCTTGCCAGCCAGTCTGGCCCGGCGAGAAACGGCTTTAGTATTGCCGAGCCCCGCACCTTGGCCTTCAACGTCTCGATCTGCATCACCTCGTCGATGCGCCGGTCGAGAAAGGCCCAGGTCGCCGCGTAATCGGGGCTGCTGTCCCCGAGCCAGTAGAGCAGCGTCGCGGAATACACACCGGCCAGCGTGGCGCGTTTGGTGTACCAGTTCACATCGTCACTGGTGTCGCCAAGCTCTGTCCAGATCAGATCGCAAGTCTGCCAGACCGCGCGCGCACCATCCGGGGCGTGATGTGGCAGGGAAAAGAGCGTGGTGCCCCGGCGGACCAATTCCCGATCTTCAACCGCCTCAAGACGAAAGCGCACGGCAGCAGCGATTTTTTCACGGAACTTCAGATTGCTGAGGTCCTCGGATTTGAGTCGGTCCACCATCGCCTGATCACCGCGCGCGTGATAGGCCAGCGCCAGATCGACCGGACCGCGCGAAAAAATCGCCCTGGCCGTAGCATCGTCGATGCCGATATCCTGTGCCGCTGCAACGAACGCGGTATCCGACCAGCCGTCGAACGGAACATGCACCAACGCGGCATCCAGAAGTGTGTCTTGCAGGGTCTCGTCAGGCGGTGTCATTTGGCTCTCCTACGGTTGTCAGCATACTAGACAAGCTAGCGGGGCTTTGCTATACGGCCACTTCCTGCAAATCCTTGCAACTCAACTTAGAAAGGTGGTGAAAACCACATGCAGGTTAGTGTTCGCGACAACAATGTCGATCAGGCGCTTCGTGCCCTGAAGAAAAAGCTGCAGCGTGAAGGCGTATTCCGCGAAATGAAGCTCAAGCAACATTTCGAGAAGCCGTCCGAGAAAAAAGCACGCGAGAAAGCCGAAGCGATTCGGCGCGCCCGCAAGTTGGCCCGTAAAAAGGCACAGCGCGAAGGGATGCTCTAAAGACGCTTCAGCGTTTTACAGACACTTGAAGTATTGACCCCCGAGGCCCTGCCGCGGGGGTTTTTATTTGCCGCAAGTGGATGAAGAAATCCGCTCGGGCCAAAGCCAATCCTATTTCGTGTGCGACCCGGTCAACCACAATCGGGGTTTGTCGCGTCATGCTCCCGAAGACCCATTTTTTTGTGTTTCGCCTCCAATCGCTTCCACGACGCTGGCACCTGTTTCGATACGCCCCGGTTCGCGCCAAGAGCGGCTTTTCGCGAGGCCGTTGGCTGGTCATTGCCGTCACGCAGCATGGCGGTTTGCAGCGGCGAAGTCTCGCCAGCGCAATGGTATCGAATCCAGCGCCTTTTGGCCCAACCCTGCGCCGGTGGCGGGCAGCACTAGGCAGTGTCGAAAGCCAATTCTAGGAGGGACAGACGAACCAAACAGCACACAGAGGAGCAGAACATGTCAAAGGCAAGCAATCTGGAACGGCAGATGCTGGATCTGATCAACGACGAGCGAACCAGCCGAGGATTGGACCCGGTGACGCTCGAATTGCGGCTCAACGATTCCGCAGAAGACCACAGCGACTGGATGCTGGACGTTGACCGGTTTTCACACACCGGGAGCGGCAATTCCAATCCGGGTGATCGGATGCGGGATGCGGATTTCGACTTTAGCGGCAATTGGACGTGGGGCGAGAACATCGCCTGGCAATCCGAACGCGGCGCACCGGGTCTAAGCGACGACGTCGAGAACCTGCATGACTCACTGATGAACAGCCCGGGCCACCGGGCCAATATCCTCAACCCCGATTTCGAAGTCATCGGGATTGGCATCGAGCGGGGCGACTACAACGGCTGGGACGCCGTTATGGTGACGCAGAACTTTGCCCGCACCAGTGCAGAGCTAGAGCTTGACCTGCCGGGCGGAAGCAAACCAATGCTGGACGTGGACGACATCACCGTCGCAAGAGTCAAAGGTTCGTTCCGCATCAACTTGGAAAAGCACGTAACCTTTTCGGACGCAGAGGGAGATAGCCCTGTCTGGTACGAATTGCTTGACAAAAAAGGGCGCGACAACTTCATTATGAGGGGTGAGGGACGGATTGATGCCGATACCCCTTATCGCGTCGCGGCGGAGGATTTCGACCAGATCCGTGTCGGGGCAAACAAGAATCCGGGTGATACCACCCTAAAGGTGCGCGTGTCTGACGGTGAGTCCGTCAGCGCATGGGAAGAGTTCACTCTGACCACGCTGTCCGCCGATGACTGGCAGGCGATGGCCTGACCCGGTCCATCGGGCGCAATTGAACACCAGCATCGCCATGACTGGTCGTTTTGCACACTCTCCATGCCTGCCGGGGGACCGGTGGGCATGGCACGACCGTCGATCCACGCGTGTCGAAACTGTCCGCCGCCATTAATCGGCCAGATCGGCGGAGAAATGCGCGACCAGACGGTGTTTCAGGACTTTGCCGGTGGGCGCGGCTGGCAGGGACGTGGCGACGATGATCAGCGCGGGGCGTTTGTACCCGGCAAGCCGTTCCGCCGCGAATGCACGCAGTTCGTCGACGTCTGGCCAATCATTTTCAGCCGCCTGCACAAAGGCCAGCACCTGTTCGTCGCCTCCGACACTGCGCCCGACCACCGCGCATTGGATGACTTGCGGATGATCGTTCAGCGCCGCCTCGACCTCGGGCGGATAGACGTTGAACCCACCGTGGATGATCAGCTCCTTGGTCCGCCCAATGATGTGCAAATGGTTCCTGGTGTCGATCCGGCCCAGATCGCCGGTGCGCAGCCAGCCATCGGGGCCCAGCACGGCAGCGGTCGCTTCGGGGTTGCGATAATAACCCTTCATCACCACCGGCCCGCGCACCAGAACCTCGCCCGCGCCATCGCCGCCGCCTGGCACGTTTTCGTCAATGTCGATCTGCACACCTGGCAGGACCGGCCCCGTGGAAATGTCCGGATCGCCGAATTCATTCATCGTGACACAGACTCCGGCGGTGGTCTCAGTCATGCCATAACCGTTTTGCAGCGCGACGCCGTAAAACGCTTCGGCCTTGCGTTTCCACGCCGGGTCAAGCGGAGCCGCGCCCGATGTGACCACGCGCAGGCTGCTGCCCGCGAGAGTTTCGTGCCCCTGTACGCGGGTGTATTGCATCAGCAGCGCGTGCATCTGTGGCACCGCCGACAACAGTGTCACTCCCTTGTTCAACGCCTCGTAGAGCTTGGCGGCGGAAAAGCGCGGTTCGAAGCGGATGAAGGCACCAGCGCATGAGACCGCAGTGACGATCGAGGCGAGGCCAAAGACATGGGTGATGGGCAACACCCCATAGATCACATCATCATCGCGCATGTCGCGCACGACGACCGAGGCCTTGCCCGCGAAAACCAGATTGCCATGGGTCAGCATCACGCCCTTGGGCGCACCGGTGGTGCCGGTGGTGTAAAGGATGACCGCAAGGTCCGGGTCGTCGTCGGGCGCCGATGGATAGGGCGTTGCAAGATGCAGAACGCCAAAGGCCCCATTTATCTGTTGGGCACCCATCCGCGTGGCATGGGCCGCCGCGTCAGGTGAGACCTCGGAGGTAAGAAGCACTGCCGCCGGGCCGGCGTGATCGGCGATATGGTCGATCTCGGCGGCGGTCAGGCGCGCATTGACCGGGATTGCTGTTGCCCCGAGACGGGAACAGGCAAAGAGCGCGGCGACCGCAGAGGCGCAGTTTTCCGACAGGATCAAAACCCGGTCGCCCGACTGAACGCCAGCCTCTGCCAAACGCTGCTTCAGCGCATCACAGGCCGCGCCAAGCGCGCCATAGGTCCAATGGATTCCAGTAGTATCGGCAAGCGCCGGCGCGTCAGGCCGCTCGGCCACCTGCGCGTCAAGAAAGCTGTGCCAGCGCGGCGTCATCCGGAGAAATCCGGGTGTCGCTTTTCGAGAAAGGCTGCAATCCCTTCGGCAGCCTCTGGACCACCGGCAGCATGGGCCATGGCGTTGCGTTCGGCGTCAAGCTGTGCGGCTTCGGTGGTTTCATAAGCAGTTGCGACAAGACCCCGGATCACCCGCTGTGCGTCACGCGGACCGGCCGCAAGTGCATCCGCCAGGGCATGCGCCCGGGCATCGCATTGCCCCGAAGGTGCGAGGGCGTTCACCACACCGAGCGCGTGCATCTGTTCGGATGAAACCGGCTTGGCCAAGAGGCACATTTCCATCGCCAGCGATCGCGGCAACATGCGCGCCAACGCCGAGGTCAGCCCGCCATCGGGCACCAGCCCCGCCTTGACATAGGCCGCAGTGAATTTGGCCCCTTCGGCTGCAACGATCAGATCGCAGGCCAGCGCGAGCGAAGCCCCTGCCCCGGCGGCACCGCCTTCGACCGATGCGATCACCGGCACCGGGCAACTTCGGATCACGCGGATCAGGTCGTGCAGATCATCGATCTTGTCGCGACGCTCGGCCTCGGACAGGGTGCGCCGTTCTATCAGCACGTTCAGGTCGCCACCTGCACAGAAAAAGCCTCCCTCGGCCGTCAGGATCACCGCGCGGATGCGCGGATCCGTGGCCTTGTGCATGGCCTCCATGATGGTCGCATAGAGTTCGGGAGAAAGAGCGCCGCGCCGGGTGGTATTCATGTTGACGACGACCAAACGGTCGCCCAGATCGTCCAGTCTTGCCAGCGTCATGGGGTCGGCTCCTTTCGCACGTATTTGAACACGCCATTGCCGGTTGCGAGCAGGGCGCCAGCGGCATCGCGCAATTCGGCATCCGCATAGCAGATGGACCGCCCGGCACGCTTGACCGTGCCGGTGGCAACCACTGTTCCCTGTCGCGCCGCCGCGAGAAACTGCGTGTTCAACGCCACCGTCAGCACCGGGAGCAGGTCACCTCCCCGCGCCAGCGATGCGGCGAACCCCGCACTGGCGTCGAGCATCATGGCGATGATGCCGCCATGCAGCGTCTCGTTGCGGTTGAGATGCTTGGGCAGAACATCAAGCGTCACCCGCGCCGTGCCGTCCTCAACGCACAGGTCGACATCATAGCCGATCAGCTGGTGCGCGCCGCTGGTGGGCGCGACCGGAGTGTGTTTGGCGGGATCAGGCGGCACTGAGGGCAATGAACCGTTCCAGATGATAGTCCGTGTCGCCCAATCGGTGATCGTTCATCACGATCCGCTTGGCGATATGAGCGAGCTCATATTCCTGTGTCATCGCAATGCCACCGTGCATCTGGATCGATTCCTCGGCGATCAGCCGGCCCGCCCGACCGATCAGGTTGCGGGCGGCCGCAATCTGACGGTCGCGATCCGGATCCTCCAGATGACCCGCAGCATTGATCACGGCAGAGCGTGCCTGCTCCAACTCGATCAGCATGTCGGAAATACGATGCGCCAGAGCCTGGAATGTGCCGATTGGACGACCGAACTGTTTGCGGGTCATGAGATACTCGCGGGTCAGTTCGGTGGCGGTTTCCATCGCGCCCAGTGTCTCTGCGGCAAGCGCCACGTTGGCTGCCGCCACTTGTTTGGCAATCGCAGGCCAGGCCGCTCCGGCAGCGCCAAGACGGGCAGAGGCATCAACCCGGACATTATCGAGCGTCACCTCGGCAGCGCGCCCGCCTGCGAGCATTGGATAGCCTCGCAGAGTCAGGCCACTGCTGTCTGCGGGAACAAGAAACAGCGAAATGCCGTCCTCAGCATCCACCGCCCCGTTTTCGCGCGCGGAAACGATGATCTTGCCCGCCGCCTCGGCATTGGCCACAACCGCCTTGCGGCCGTTCAGGACACTATCGTTACCTTCGGTTTTCACGGTGGTCTCGACACGCGTCAGGTCATAGCGGCTGGTTGGTTCGCCATGGGCAAAGGCCAGATGCAGGCCGCCAGCGATCACGTCTTCGATCAGGGCCTGTTGCTCTGCATTGCCGAGCGCCGCGATCAGGCCACCGCCCAGAACCGCCGTATCCAGAAACGGTTCGATCACGCCGGCGCGGCCAAGTTCTTCGAATACCGTGGTGATATCGAAACCAGCACCGCCGAAGCCGCCCTGCTCTTCGGTAAACAGTGCCCCGATCACGCCGAGTTCGGCCAGACCGGACCAGATGTCGTCGCTGATGCCTGACTCCGAGTCGATGATCCTGTTGCGGGTGTCGGTTGTATAGCGGTCTGACAGGAACCGGCGCAGGGTGTCCTGCAGCATCCGGCGTTCTTCGGTCAGTTCGAAATTCATCTGTCAGCCCCCCATCTTGACCTTGGCAATGATGCCACGCTGGATTTCGTTGGAGCCGCCGAAAATCGACAGCTTGCGGTAGTTGAAATACTCGGCGGCCAGGTGCCCGGCATAATCCGGCCCCACCGGGTCGTTGTCGCCTTCGATCGCTTCGGACACGAACGGCATGGCATAGGGGCCGGCAGCGCGGCGGGCGAGATCATTGATCTCTTGCCGGATGATCGTGCCCTTGACCTTGAGCATCGACGCCTCGACCCCCGGAGCCTGCCCGACCGCTGCCTTGGAGATGATCCGCAGGTTGGTTGTCGCCATGGCCATCAGGTCCATTTCGACCTTGGCAATGCGAGCCTGAAAATGCGGGTTCTCGATCAGCGGGCGTCCACCCGATTTCTCAGCCCGCGCCATGCGTTTGACACCCGCAAGCCCGGCTTGGGAAAAGCCGACCCCGGCGATGTTGGTGCGCTCATGGGTCAGCAGGTACTTGGCATAGGTCCAGCCCTTGTTCTCTTCACCCACCAGGTTCCCGACGGGCACCTTGACGTCGTCAAAAAACACCTCGTTCACCTCGTGCGTGCCATCCAACAGGATGATCGGGCGCACTTCGATGCCCGGAGTGTTCATGTCGATCAGAAGGAATGAAATACCTTCCTGCTGCTTCACATCCGGGTCGGTGCGCACAAGGCAGAAGATCCAGTCGGCATGCTGTCCCAATGTCGTCCAGGTTTTCTGGCCGTTGACGATGTACTGGTCACCCTGACGCACCGCACGGGTCTTGAGGCTGGCCAGATCCGAGCCTGCACCCGGTTCGGAATAGCCCTGACACCACCAGTTTGTTCCGTCCAGGATGCGCGGCAGAAAATGGTCGCACTGTTCCCTGCTGCCGAATTTCATCAACACCGGGGCCAGCATCGACAATCCGAACGGCACGACACGCGGAGCGTTGGCAAAAGCGCATTCTTCTTCGAAGATATGCCGTTGCACCGCGTTCCATTCACAGCCGCCGTATTCCTTGGGCCAGTTCGGGGCGAGCCAGCCGCGCTCGTTCAGGATCGCGTGCCAGCCTTCCTGTTCCGCCTTGGTCGGATGCCCGCCAAGCCGGAGTTTCTCGGCAAGATCCTTTGGCAGTTTCTCGTCCAGAAACGCACGCACCTCTTCGCGAAAAGCGATGTCTTCGGGAGAATAGCTCAGGTCCATATCCGTCTCCGATCAGTAGATTTCGAAGAGGCCCGCGGCCCCCATTCCGCCGCCGATGCACATCGTCACTACGCCGAGCTTTGCCCCACGCCGCTTGCCTTCGCGCATCAGGTGACCGGTCATGCGCGCGCCGGTCATGCCAAAGGGATGGCCAATGGCAATCGAACCGCCGTTGACGTTGCATTTCTCGTCGTCGATGCCCAACCGGTTCCGACAATAGAGCGCTTGGCTGGCAAACGCCTCGTTCAGTTCCCACAGGTCAATGTCATCAACGTTCAACCCGTGTCGCTCGAGCAGGCGAGGCACCGCAAAGACCGGGCCGATCCCCATCTCGTCAGGCTCGCACCCGGCCACGCAAAAGCCCCTGAACGCGCCCATTGGCTCAATGTTCTGGCGCTTGGCCTCGTCGCTATCCATCAGAACCACGGCAGCGGCACCATCCGACAGCTGGCTGGCATTGCCAGCGGTCACGAAATTGCCCGCACCGCGCACCGGCTCCAGCCCCGCCAGACCTTCCAGCGTCGTATTCGGGCGATTGCATTCATCCCGATCCACGGTGACTTCATGCATGGAGATTTCGCCGGACTCCTTGTCCTTGACCGCCATGGTCGCCTGCATCGGTGCGATTTCGTCGTCAAACCTGCCCGCCGCCTGCGCTGCGGCAATACGCTGCTGGCTGCGCAGCCCGTAGGCGTCCTGATCTTCGCGGCTGATCCCGTAGCGCTCCGCAACGATATCGGCGGTTTCGATCATCGTCATGTAGATCGCCGGCTTGTGCTCGAGAATCCACGGATCGGGAGCCGGGCGCATCTTGGGTTGCACCATGGTGATGCTTTCGACGCCCCCCGCGACCATCGGACCGGCCCCCCCTGCGGTGATCGCGTTGGCGGCAAGCGCGATGGTCTGAAGCCCGGACGAGCAAAACCGGTTGACGGTCATGCCCGAAACCGTCTCGGGCAAACCCGCGCGGATCGCGATCTGGCGACCTATGTTGCCCCCGGTTTCGCCTTCGGGCAGCCCGCAGCCAATCACGCAATCCTCGATCGCCGACGGGTCCAGCCCCGATCGTTCGACCGCGACCCTGACCGCGTGGCCGCCCATGGTTGCACCGTGTGTCTGGTTGAAGGATCCGCGGAAGGATTTTGCGAGTCCGGTTCGTGCGGCAGAGACAATGACGGCCTGTTTCATGATGCGGCTTCCTTGTTCAAATCATCAAAATTGCGGCCCTCTGCCACCAGCTCTTCCAGGAGTGGTGCGGGTTGCCAGAAATAGGGGTCTTCCTCGGCCCATGACCGAATGTCAGCCAGCAGGTCCGACAGGCCCTCCAGATCGGCCCATTTCAACGGCCCGCCGCGATAGCGTGGAAATCCGTAACCAAAGAGCAATGTCATATCGACATCCAATGGGCGGCGCGCGATGCCCTCACCCACGACCTTGGCGGCCTCGTTGACCATCGACGCCATGTAGCGGCGCACGATTTCTTCGTCGCTGAATTCACGCGGCGTGATCCCCTGCGCAGCACGCTCGGCCGCGATCAGCGGCAGAACGTCGGGGTTTGGCACCCTGGCCTTTGGCCCGGCGCCATAGTCATAGTAGCCTTTTCCGGTTTTCTGTCCGAAATGCCCGTCTTCACACAGCTTGTCCGCATAAGAGCTGTCGCGCGCGCGCGGATCCAACCCCTCTGCCCGTTTGCGTTTACGCACCGCATAACCGATATCCAGCCCGGCAAGATCGGCAACCGCGAACGGCCCCATGGCAAATCCGAACGCCTCAAGTGCGGCGTCGATCTGATAGGGGCTGGCCCCGTCCAGGATCATGTGATCGGCACAGGTCCGGTAGGTCGACAGGATACGGTTGCCGATAAACCCGTCGCAAACGCCCGCGCGCACGCTGATCTTGCGCAGCCGTTTGCCAAGGGCAAAGCCAGTTGCCACCACGTCGGGCGAAGTCTTGTCGGCCACGACGATCTCGAGCAGCTTCATCACATGGGCGGGCGAGAAGAAATGCAGCCCGATCACGTCAGCGGGGCGGCTGGTGACGGCGGCAATTTCGTTCACGTCCAGATAGGAAGTGTTGGTGGCCAGCACCGCGCCCGGCTTGCAGACCGCATCAAGCTGGGTGAATACCTTTTTCTTCACCTCCATCTCTTCGAACACCGCCTCGATCACCAGATCGGCGTCTTTCAGAGCGGCATAGTCGGTGGCCAGAGACAATGCCTTCTCGGTCAGGGTCTCGAATTTCTCCCTGTTGATCTTGCCGCGTTTCAGCGCACCCTGCAGATTGCCCGAGATCCGGCCCTTGGCCGCTTCGGCGGCTTCCGGCGACATTTCCAGCATGGTAACGGACAGGCCTGACAGCAATGCGGCAGTTGCGATCCCGGCCCCCATGGTGCCACCACCGATGACGCCGATCGCGTTCAGCGGGCGCGTTTCGACGCCTTTGAGCTCTGGCAGCTTTCCAACCGCGCGCTCGGAAAAGAAGGCGTGGATCAGCCCCAGGCGCTGATCGGTGTTCATGAGTTCCATGAACAGCTCACGTTCGCGGGCAATGCCTTGTTCAAACGGCAGCTCGGTCGCAGCCTGCACCGCGCGCACCGCGGTCGCCGGAGAAATCTGTCCTCGGCCCTTTTTCAGGACCGCATCATAGACCGCGTCAAAATCGACCGGTTCAGGCGACGGCATTTCGCTCACCGGACGGCGTGGCGCATTTGCATCCAACAGGTCCCGCACATAGGCCATACCGATCTCGCGTGGTTCACCCGCCTCGATCCTGTCAATGATGCCCAGCTTCATCGCTTCGTCTGCACGCACGTGGCGACCGGTGGTGATCAGGTCCAGCGCCGCCTCGACGCCGGCGACGCGTGGCAACCGCTGGGTACCACCTGCCCCCGGAAGAATGCCGAGCAACACCTCGGGCAGGCCAACCTTGGCCGACGGCACTGCGATGCGATAATGCGTGGACAGCGCCAACTCAAGACCACCGCCCAATGCGGTGCCATGCATCGCCGAGACCACCAGCAAAGGGCTGGCCTCGATGCGATCGCATACTTCTGGCAGTCCCGGTTCGCGCGGCGCCTGGCCGAATTCGCGAATGTCGGCTCCGGCGAAGTAGGTCGAACCGTCGCCATAGATCAGCACCGCCTTGGCCCCATCCCGCTCGGCGCGTTCCAAGCCGTTAACCAACCCGACCCGCACCGCGTGACCCAAGGCGTTGACCGGCGGGTTCTGCGCCTTGAGGATGGCAATATCTCCATCCAGCTCGTAACCAATGGCGTCTGTCATGCGGCTCCTCCCGTTTGAGAACGTAGCCGCAAGATGTGCGAATGCGGCCGTTGGATCAATCCTGAACATCGCGTCACCATGGTCATCTGGCGGACAGATGGCGATTCTCGGAATTTCACTATGCGGAACTCTATTCCACAAGAACGCCGGTGACCAGATGCCGGTTTTGCGAACGCGCTGGAACAGGTGAACTCGGCTATCTGCCGCTCGTTCTGAAGGGGTCCGGTTTTCAGACAGCATACCAAGATGTATCAAACACTGACGACAGGATACAGGAACGACGTAGAGACGTAAGCGGCGGCTGGAGGGCATTAGGGTTTCAGCTTGACGGCTGGAACTTCCAGGGAAGCGGGTCGTCGATGCGATTTTCGGGTGGCCCGCGGCGATGGCTTTGCGTGTTGATTTCAGCTCGGCAAAGGGCTCCACGCCGTTGATCTTACATGTCTGGATGAGCGAGGCGATGCGGCCCTATGCTTTGCCGCCTTCATCGTGACCCTTCCGGAACTCAACGGACTGCGTCGCCACCAGAATGCGCACACGGCCTCGCGGCGAATGTTCCATTCGCCTGTGAGCCAGTGGTATCGAGGGAAAGATCATGCGCCACCTCCGAGCGCGCGCGCTTTTCGCAATCCGGTCCGCGGGCTTGGCACCGTCCAGCCGGACAGCAACCGACCCGGCCATGAACTCGACCGGCCGAGCGGGCTCGACATCGAACACCACCAACGGGGCGAACCCTGCTTCGGTTTCCGGCGCAGGCAGAACAAGGTCACCATCCTTGGCCATCCGCCGCTAGGTGGTTCGGCCGCAGATCATACCTGCGCGCCACGTCATTCGCCGCCGCGCCCGGCAACAGCGTCTGCGCAACACTCCGAGCCTTTGCGCAATCCGGCCATCGCCGATGCCCGCTATCTGAGATTTCGACACCCAGACGTTTGAGAAACTCTCTCGTACAATCCTTGGAGAAACTCACCTCCTGTTATCCAACAGGACCTGAGTCTCAAATCAGATCGAACGCGGCAAGGTGCGCTTCCGAAACCGCATACGGTCTTTGACCTGCTCATCATCTATCACCAGCACCTTGCGACCACCGCGCTCAAATACTCCAGACGTCCCTTCAAGCAGCGCCCACTTCCATTGGTGGATCATCGTAGGGCAAACCCAAACCGGCTTGCCAACTCGCTGCCCATCTCATCGCCTTTCAGCGCCTCCAACGCCATCTTGCCATTGAATACCGGGCTATGTTGCTTCCGTTTTCGTGGTCTCCAGCATGTTGAAAATCAGCAGACTACAAATCGCAGCTTGTGTCAGTGTCCGAATCTCGGGGAGGGGGAAAGATCCGAGATTTGCTGTCATGCAAGGAAGTATGGCCTCAAAGCTTGGCGGAGGTTGATCCCCCGAATGGTTCGATCAACCAGGTAGAAATAGTAATACGGGCAGTGAATTCGCCACGCACTTCATATTAACCAATTGCTTTCATGGGATTAATGGTGCCTCAAGAGGGACTCGAACCCCCGACCTTGTCCTTACGAAGGACCTGCTCTACCAGCTGAGCTATTGAGGCATCGCGGGCCCTGCTATGGCCCTAAGACTTTTTTTCTCACTTGCCGTGAACCCCTTGGTATCGAAAATCATTCTAGCGGTGACCCGCTACTTACGAATGACGTGCCCTACAATCTGAGCTACTGCGGCAAACAGGCCCCATTGTGGGACTGCTGGTCCAATACTCGTGCCTTGAACCATTTGGCTTTGCAAGTCGTTCTCGCAGGATTCTGCGATTACTGAATGATGCACTCCACCAAATGGCCTGAATCACTGCGGTACTTCATTCAATAAATAGCTGCATGCTATTTCTCACTGGGTGCCAGACCAGGCACCAGACTCTTCTGCCGCGCGAGAAAATCCGGCGGAATCAAAACCGTTCTTGACGTTCCAACGCCAAAGAAATATCAGGTTATTCTGTTGAGCGGGCGTTGTGTAGTGGTAAGACCTTAGCCTTCCAAGCTAATGACGCGGGTTCGATTCCCGCCGCCCGCTCCAATTCCCTACTCCCTCTGACAGGCCCTTACCACACACGCGTGCCGGCACTAGAGAACCATCTCATGTCATTGGAATGTCTATTCCTTTAGCCGGCTCCGTGCGTTTCCGGCGCCGAGACCCCGTGAGATGGCGATTGCGGCGTCGCCAACCAAGGTGCCGACTGCGGCGCTCCGCTCCGGTGCCATGCGATGTGTCGGGCCAGACACGGATATGCCGGCGACCGCTTCGCCGTAAAGGTTGATGATCGGCGAAGCCAAACAACGCATACCGGCTGCGCGCTCTTCGCCATCAAAGGCATATGCGAGCAACGGTTTTCCATACACACCGCCCGTGGGGTTGATGAACGGCCTGATGCTGTCACTGGATATGCTGCTCAGCGAAGGGCTCGGCAATGTCCAAGCCCGCCATCATCGCATTGCCAAAGGCGTGCGTCTGGCGACACAGGCCTGGCGTCTGGACTTTTGCGCAGCATCGCCGGATCTCGATTCCGATACTCTATCGGCCATCCGGACCCCCGAAGGGTTCGAGTCCTCCGATATCGTCACCCGCGCGGCCAGCGAATACGGCATGGCTTGGGTGAAGCCGCAGACAACGTTTTCCGCATCGGTCATCTGGGCAGCGTGACGGACGCAATGGTGCTTTCTGGACTCGGTGTTCCCGAGATGGGCATGTTAGACTTGGGACTGAACATCAAACTTGGCGCGGGCGTGGCTGCCGCACAGGAATACTACGGCCATGGATCCGACATTGCCCACAGGGCCGCCGCGTGATGAAGGACGTACCGACCATGTACATCCCGACGATTGACGACATGCTTGCCGCGCATGATCTCCGGGCAGGGCGCCTGTTCACGCGAGTTCATCGAACAGACCGACGGACCCGATGCGGTGGTTGCACCGATCGGGGGACACGGCATAATTCCGGCACCTCCCTGACCCTGTTAGATCTGGCACCGGAAACCTAGGTGATCGCGACCGAGCCGGAACAGGCCGACGACGCCTATCGCAGCTTCAAGGCGGGGCACATCATTGCCGATGATACACCCAAGACCATCGCCGATGGCCTGCTGGTGCCGCTCAAGGCTCTGACCTGGCACTTCGTGAGCAACCCCGTGACCGAGATCTGTACGGCATCCGAACAGGAGATCATTGACGCGATGAAACTCACCTGGAACCATCTGCGGATCGTCATGGAACCGTAAAGCGCGGTGCCCCTGGCCGTCGTTCTGAAAAACCCGGACGCATTCCGTGGCAAGCGCGTGGGCGTCATCATCACTGGCGGCAACGTCGATCTGGTCAAGTTGCCCTGACTTCGGGGCTGACGAGGAGACCCACATTGAAAGACAGGTCGATTTTGACGCCTATGAAGTGGGCTGCGACATGCCGGCCAAACCCGGCATGGAGGCGGCTGACATCCAGACTCCGGCGCTGGTGCCGGATTTTGATGCACTGGAGCGCAACATCAGGAAGATGGGCGACTATGCCAAGGCACATGGAAAGCTTTGATGACCGAAAGGCCAAGATCGACGCCGCGGTGGCACAGGTCCAGGACGCGGTCGATACGATGAAATCCGACGGAATCGAGACCGAACCGGTCTCGGGTGGCGGAACCGGATCGTACAATTTCGAGGCGAATTCGGGCATCTACAACGAGTTGCAACGCGGCTCCTACGTATTCATGGATGCGGATTATGGCCGTATTCTCGACAATGACGGCAACCGCGACGACGCAGGCGAATGGGAAAACGCATTCTTCATCCTGACCAGCGTGATGAGTCATGCCAAAGCCGACAAGGCGCTCTGCGACGCCCGGCTCAAGGCACAGTCGATCGATAGCGGGCTGCCCTTCATCTACGGATGCGACGATGTGGAATACATCATGTGGTCGGACAAGCACGGCGTGATCGCGGACCCCGAGGGCGTGCTGAAGGTCGATAAAAATTGAAACTGGTCCCCGGCCACTGCGACCCGACCGCCAACGCGCATGATTGGTGGTCGGTGTGCGGGGCGGCAAGGTCGATAGCGTCTGGCCCGCGAGGATGCCAGGGTGATCGGCATGATCGGCGCCGGACATCAGGCCACGTTCCAAATGCGTTCCGCGCTCGAACAGCGCGCGTTCGACAAGGTCATCGGCTGGAAATTTCATCCCGAGATGCTCTCGAATATCGAAAAAGTGGCCGCAGTGGCGGGTCTGCCGTTTGAAGGCGTTGAGCTTGCGGGCATGTCCGAAGATGACGTCATCATATCGATTACCTCAGCCTTTGCGCTGTCGCTCATGGCCGACCATGTCGCGCCCGGCACCCACATTGCCTGCAGGTCTGGCGGCACCGGCGGCGGACTACAGGATCTCGCCGTCGCCTCCGCCGTGGTGAAACTGGCCGTGGAAAAGGGTGTCGCCATAAACGTCGGTTTCTGAGCCCGCCAGCGATTGGATACCGGCGCAATGCGGTTCACCGCAAACGCATTGCGCGCGGCACTGCAAGGGTCAAGCGCCTAAATTTCGGCATCCCCTGTCAGATCGCTCACGACCCTCTCGATCCGGGTCAGCCACTCTCCTTTTTGCGCGTCCACCTGCGCCATCATCGCCTTGATGAAGCTGATCTGGTCGCGGATCGACGCGGTCTGGCGGAACGATCCACCCCTGCGCCATGCCCGGTCAAGGCAAAGCTGGATTTCGGCCTCGGCCTTGCTGTCGGCGCAACCTGGATCCAGCAATCCGCGAAGAACGTCGGTTTGTGGGCGGACAATTCCGTTCCAGAAACTCGGCTCGGTCCGGTCCTGCACGATGCTCTCTGCCGCAAGCCGGTCCATCCACACCGCAGTGGAACTCGCCGCATGTTCCGTGTTTTCAGCGTCCAGCGTGCTCAGGATCACCACTCCCGTCAACCAGTTGATACCAGCATAGAGGTTGATGCGATCCGGATCACTTGCGAGCGATGTATGCAGGGCGGCGTGGTAGTTTTCCGTCATGAGTTTCAGCGTCTTGACGCGCGACGCGCCGACCTCTGACAAGGCCTGGCATTTCAGCGCCGCACCCCGCAGGCATTGGCGGTAGGCAGATGGATCACCTCCGGCCAGCATGTCAAGCTGGTCATAGCTAGCCAGCGCGTTCTTGACGGCCGCGCGCACGCTCCGGGCCGCTGCGGTCCGCTCCTTCTGGGAGTCGCATGCCTGCCAGTTCCGGCAGGCCTGTCTGACACTGAGGTCCACAAGCCGATGCTTTGCCCCCATAGAGCCATGCCGGCCCGTCGCCCGCATGGATTTGTCGAGATAGGCGATCGCCGTATCAAACGCGTTGAGGCGTGAATAGGCCTTGCCCATCTCGGCACACCACGCGCCATCCTTTTCCCAGTCAGGCTTTACGCTCAGTTCGATATCGACCAGTTGCGCCATCAAGGACGCGCGCCCCTGCCGGGTCGAGCCTGCCTTTTCCGCGATGTTCTGCGCCGCCTTGGTGGCCTGTGCCACGGAATAATACCGGGTTTGCGACGACTCTCCTGTGTCTGCGGTGATATCGCGGAACCGGTAGTCAGGATCGCCATAACACTGGTATGCGCCCCATGTGTTTGTCTTGGGAAAGCCCTGGAACACCTGCTCGCGGGCCAGATGCACGGATTTGCCAAATGTGTGCCCTGCCAGCATCGCGGTATAGAAACTGCGCGCAAACTGCTTTGCCGCGCCGTCGTCCACTTCCCAGCCCGCAGCGATAACCGCACGCACGCCGCGCTCGATAAAGGCGACGGACAGGCTGGCGGCGATTTCGTTGACCTCGGTACCCACGTGCCCGATGTGACAGCAATTCATGAACACGAACTCGGGCACGTAGCGCATCTGCTTGATTTCCGTGACCGTCAGGAACAGGTCCTTGCCCAGCACCATCCCCGTACGGTCATACTTCTCGGACGCGTACACCCCGTGGCCCGCAAGGTGGACAATCTTTGCAGGGCTCAGGATCATCTCCTTGATCACTTCAAAGCCGTTCTCGGGCTGATCCAGATGGCTGGTTTTCCAGCCCGCCTTGAATAGCAGGGTATTGACGATCTCCGCCTCTTCGCGCGCGCCGCTGAGCGCAGCCAGATCGCTGACCGGATCGCCGACCACAAGCGCACTCAGATCGTTGGGGCGCGACACTTTTGGCCCCGAGGTGATCAGTCGTCGGATGACGGGAGCACGCACCACCAGCGGCCCGGTATCTCGGGATGGCCCCTGCTCCTCCGCAGGCCTGACTCCGGAAAACTCGTAGCGCTTGAAGTCATCCTCCATCAATTCCCACGGATAGGCCGCCGTCTGCTTGTCCAGGATCAGCATGATGTTTTCGTTGTTCTTGGCGAATGTCTTGAGATCGCCCGGAACGAGCAATTCGAACAGCAATCTGCCCACATCCCGATCAACGGCCGTTCCGCTCTTTCGCTGGGTCAGCAACTGTTGCAACACCCGTGGCTGATAGGCTGTGGTCTGAAAGTCGGCGCGCGCATTCTCGCTGATCGCCGTAAAGCTCAGGCCGAGGTTGGCGGACTCCTTTGCGTCATCATCCCGTTTGTCGCTTTTCACCGTTATCCGCTGCCACCAGTCCCGCTGCATGCCGTAATGGGTGCGCACGCGGGCATCTCCGACCATGCGGATTTCACCGTCAAAGGCGAACATGTTGCCCATGCGGCCCATCGATTGCACATAGTCCAGCGCGCTGGCGGCCTGAAACGCGGTGTCGTCGAACAGTTCAACGAACTCCAGATGCTCGATCGGCGTATCGTCGAGGGCTTCATTGGCTTCGGCCACCGCCTGCAGAATGGCTTCGACACTTTGCTGGATCGTGATGTTCGCGCCCCGGTGGCCGATCAGCAAGGTGGACAAGCCAAGCGGAGCCGTAGGCGCATTCCCCAGAGAAGGAAGATTCTTGCGCCGCTCGCGCGTTACGAGGCCATATCGCAGAACCGCTTGCCGGAAGGTATCTTTCAACGCCCCCGGCGTGAGCGACCCATAAGTGCCAAGCCCCACGACAACCGCCCCCTGCGGGGCGCGGTCTTCGCGCAGGATCACCTCGCAGGTTTCGATATCGCCCGGATAGAGATCAAGATTGCGGACGTTCGTCAGCGTGTGATCAAGACATTCATCAAGCGCCTTTTCGGCCCCCATCATCGGGTCGTCTATGTGGTGACCAACGGTGACCGGGTAGCTGGCGAACCGCAGGTTGCCATGCAGCACCGAAACCTTGGTGGGGCGAACCTGCTTGGCCATCGCATCCGGTGCGCCGCTGCTGCCGCCCATGAAATCGTCCAGGATTTCCTGCTGGTCGGGGAACAGTTCGACCGGCGTTTCCAGAACCCTCGTCGGCGCGGTTGCCCCTGCCCGGCTGATGCTGGGCTTGTGTTGTGTCAAGCGTGCGGTGGTCCCGGTCTGCAAGAGGTCGAGATAGGCCGGAAACGCCTCGCGTGTCTTGGGCAGATCACCATGGATCGCGTGCGCATACCAGGTGGGTATGCCGTCGGGGATACCAGTGGCCCATGTCACGGTGCCATCGCCTTCCGGGGTCGCGAAAAACTGGATACGATCCTTGCCGCTGGCGGTCGGGTCCAGCCGAACAGACGAAATGGTATTCTTCGTCCCAAGGCCCGCGACATAACAGGTCAGATCCGGATCAAGCTGATGCGCCGCCAGCGCCTTGTGCCCGGTGCGGGCGACCTTGAGCGTTTCCTTGGATGGCTTCACCCAATCGGTGCCGTGCAGGGTATGAAGCTGTTCCCAGAACTCGTCGGACAGATAGCGACCCTCATCATCGCTTGGCAGCAACTGCAACGCGCCGGGCATCCCCGCGACAATCCGCAAAAGTTCGGGCATGTCGTGTTTGAAATCGACCATCTCCAGCTTCTTGATAGCGCTGTCGCGCCCCAACAGCGTGTACATCATTGAAAACGCACCGCCGTTCGGCGTGCCGAGCATGACAAACCGGCTGTCCTTGCGTTGTTTGATCCGGGTCCACAGGTCAGGCCGCGCCTGGAACATCGCGCGCACGACGAGGCCGCCCATCGAATGTGCCAGGAACCGGATGGGCCGGGTCGTTCGGTTCAGCTCCGCCTCGACAAGTGCTGCCAGTTTGCGTGCAGCATCGGCATGGCCCTGATCAAGGATTGACAGCCGCCAGTCATAGTCGAAGGAAACAACCTTGTGGGTACGCGATAGATAGCGGCAGAGGTCCCAGTAATAGGTTTTGACCGGGTTGGTCGAGCGCACGTCGTTTCTGCCGATCCGGATCCGGTCAAGCCCGCCGAACGCGATCTGTAGGGGGTTGGTCCAGATCCAGTCCTTGTCCTGCGACAAGTGGCTGCCCATGACACCCGGAAGAACGAAACAGACCGGATCATTGGCGCTGCCACGTGATTCCAATTCGGGAAAACGCTCTTCGGGCGGCATTTCGCCGGACAGGACACCGCGGGAACTGGGCAGCACGAGAAAGCTGCGGTCGTCCTCTATCGCGGCACCAATGATTTCACGGCGCGACTCGGTGTTATGAAAATAGCTGAAATGCGAAACTTCCGGCCCCTTGACCAGGAACGGTTTCACCAATGACACACGCGGCCCGCCCCGCGTCATCGAGGCGGTATCAACGACAAAATCGTGATCCGCGCGAAAGAACAGGTCGGCCGCGAACACGCCGAGCCGCCGCAGAACGCCAGACCCTTCGGTATCGCCTCCGATCACGCGCAGCCCGTTGGTGTAGGTTACGTCCGGCCGGTTGAGCATCCGGGTCAGCGGGCTGGTTGGCATCATCGCCTCAAGCCCGGGAAGGGTCTTTGGGTCCGCCTTGGTCCGAATGAAGGCCAGCAAAAATGACTTCAACAGGTCGGCCGCACCGGTCCGGCGCAGAACCGGGATAAGTTCGAACACGTTCAGCGCGATGGAAAGATATCGGTCCAGCCGTTCAGACGCGAGCGTGGTGCCCGCAAGCGGCCCGGCAACCCGAACGATGCGATTTACCTCGGGCTTCTTGCTGGCCAGCGCCTTGCCGAGCGCTTCGAGTTCCTTGAGTTGCGCCGTCCGGTTGGGAAACAGCTTGAAAATCGCCATATCGGTGCCGTCGATCGCACCGTTCTTGGCAATGTCCTCGCGAGCGGCACGGCTGATCAACTCACAGACCATGCCGCCCCGTGAATGGGACATCAGGCTGATCTTCGCCCCTTTCGGCAGCGCGTCGAGCAGATCGATGGCGTTCTTGATCGGGCTTTCAGTGACCGAGGCATGCTCCAACGCATAAATGCCACCGGGATAAGCGGCCATCAGCGGTTGCCAGACTTCCTCGCCCGGCGCGACGGCCAGTTCCCCGAAACTGCCCTGTGTGCTGGAAAAGGTGCCATGCACCATGATCAGTATTTTCTTGTCGGTCGGTATATCCGCAGATTTCACAGTCTTGAGGTCAATGGTGCCAAGCCCGTTCACCACCTTGCGCTCGCACCGGTAGAAACCCGGATTGATCGACTCTTCGATCTTGCGGGCAAGCGCCAGGGCCGACAGCTTGCCCGCCTGACCCACCGGATCCCCGCGCAACAGCCGCACTGCGCGGACAAGGTACTTGCCGACACCGCGGCTTTGACCATCCTGACCGGTAAAGACCAGCTCTCTTGGGATCGCCAGCGCGGCGTCCTCGCCGGACCGGCTGGCGGTCGGCTGAAAATCGGTCGCGGCGGATTCGACGGATTGCCAGAGCCGCAGACCGTCCTCGAATTCGATCTCCATGATGTCGGTGGCTTCGGTGCCGGACACAGCAAAGGCATCCGCACTGCCGTCGCCCCCGCGCCCCTGGCTGACATGCCCGGCTGCGATGACCTTGCCCGTCATCACGCCTGACAGGTGTTCGGGCCAGACGACTTCTTCCTGAGAGACGGTAACGCGCTGACCTGGCAAAAAAATCTTTGACATAATGGTTCTCCTCGTCGGCCCCTGAACACGAGGCGCGGAAAATTTGAAAATCAATGGTTAACTCTACTCATGGTGGAGAGTCTGCGTCAAACTCGGTCGCTCTGGGTTGCGTCGCCGAATTGCCTGCCCCATCGACATGCGCGCGGAAACATAGCGCCAAAACAGCGGCTTGGCGCTGCGCAAGCAAAGTCGCCCGGCGCAAACAATCTGCCTTTGCCGGTTTCCGCGTGCCAGCTAAGTGACTAGTGTTCTTACGAAACCGATTCGTATATGGCGCGGTTGCACCCAAGAAGAAGGACCATGCCTCATGCATCCAGTCACCAATCTCCGGTCATACCTCGTGGTTCTGTGTTTGCCTGTCTGGATATCGGGTCACGGCGCCATTGCGCAGGAACAGGCTGCCCCACCCAAGGTCTCGATCGCGGCGGCCTATTCGAAAGAAATCATCGAAGAGGCGTCCTTCATCGGTGAAGGCGAAGCGATTGATCAGGTCGACATTGTTGCGCGCGTCAGCGGGTTTGTTGAGGCGGTTCTGGTCGAAGATGGCGCCACTGTTCAGAAGGATGACATCCTGTTTCAGATCGAGCCCGACAGCTATTCCGCTACCCTCGCCGCGCGAAAGGCCGATCTTGCCAAGGCACAGGCCGACCTGGAACTGGCAGGGATTGAATACGAAAGAAAGAAAGAACTGCTCGCACGTGGGTCGGCCCCGGAATCGGAACGGGACATTGCACGCGCCAACGAATTGGGGGCAGAAGCGTCTGTCCAGGCCGCCCAAGCGGCGATCCGGCAGGCCGAACTCGACTTGAGCTATACCGAAATTCGCGCGCCGTTTTCCGGCCGCGTTGGCCGTCTGTCGGTAAGCGAAGGCGAGCTTGTGAGCCCCTCTACCTCGTCGCTTGTCACGCTGGTGCGCGAGGCCCCCATCTATGTGCGGTTCTCGCTGAGTGAAAAACAACTGGCCAATGTGCTGCAGGATCTCGATACCAGCGCCGCTGAGCTGACAAAGTCGGACCAAAGCCCTGCCGTGCATGCCACCCTTCCCAACGGCACAACGCTGGAAGAGTCAGGAAAGGTCGTTTTCATCGACAACCGGATTTCGCCAACAACGGGCACGATCGCATTGCTCGCCGAGTTCAAGAACGAGCGCAAACAGATCATCGACGGTGCCTTTCTGCAGGTTCGGATCGAAGCCCCGGAACCGACGCTCAGGTTGCTCGTGCCGCAGGCTGCACTGCAACGTGACCAGCGCGGCGATTTCGTGTTGGTGGTGAACGCCCAGCAAATGGTCGAGCAACGCTATATCGAAGCGGGTGACCAGGTCGGAACAGAGATCATCGTCAACGAGGGGCTGCAAGAGGGGGAAAGCGTGATTGTGGAGGGCCTGCAACGGGTGCGTCCCGGCGTACAGGTCGATGCCATTCTTGCCGGTCAGCAGGAAGGGTAGAGCAGCGTGTTTTCCTCGATCTTCATCAGCCGGCCCAAGATGGCCATGGTCATCTCTCTGGTTCTGACAATCATGGGCGGCATCGGGTATGCCGTCCTGCCCGTCGAACAATTTCCCGATATCACACCTCCGGTTGTCAGCGTCAGCGCCAACTACACCGGCGCCAATGCCGAAACCGTCGAAAGCACGGTTGCCGCGCCCATCGAAGAGCAGGTCAACGGCGTCGATGACATGCTCTACATGTCGTCAGACAGTTCCGACACCGGGTCCTATTCGCTCTCGGTGACTTTCGAAGTGGGCACCGACGCCGATATCGCGTCGGTCAATGTCCAGAACCGCGTCGCGCAGGCCACTGCGAGCCTGCCATCAGAGGTGACTGCAACCGGCGTCGTTACCCAGAAATCATCGACCAACATGCTGCTGGTTGCCGTGCTCACCTCGCCGGAAGGCACCTATGACGAAGTCTTTCTGTCCAACTATGCCTCGATCAATCTAAAGGATGCTTTGGCGCGGGTGCAGGGGGTCGGCAAGGCCGAAGTCCTGACCGATTTCCAGTATGCAATGCGGATGTGGATGGACCCTGATCACATGGCGAGCCTGGGGATCACACCCGGCGATCTGATCCAGGCGATCCGCGAACAGAACCTCGAAGTCTCCGCTGGCCAGATCGGGGCGCCGCCGGTGCCCGAAGGGCAACAGTTTCAATACACCATCATGTCCAAGGGCCGGCTGACATCAGTGCAGGAATTCGAGAACATCGTGATCCGCACTGGCGAAGCCGGAAGCATCGTGCGCATGCGCGACGTGGCCATGGTCGAACTGGGTGCCAGCTATTACAATGCATCGGGGCGATACAACAACACCGCCGCCACGGTGCTGGCGATCTATCAGGCACCTGGCGCCAATGCGCTCGCGGTGTCGGAGCGCGTGCTGTCAGAGCTTGAACGCCTGTCATCGGGGTTTCCAGATGACGTCGAATACGAAGTTCCATTCAACAGCACGAATTTCGTCGAGCAATCGCTGAACGACGTGGTTACCACGCTGATCCTGACCTTTGTGTTGGTGATGTCGGTCGTGTTCATCTTTCTGGGCAACCTGCGCGCCACGATCATTCCGGCCGTGGCAATCCCCGTTTCGCTGATCGGAACCTTTGCGTTCCTTTTGCTCTTCGGGATGTCGCTGAACACGATTTCGCTCTTTGCGCTGGTTCTGGCCATTGGCATCGTGGTCGATGACGCAATCGTCGTGGTCGAAAACGTCGAGCGGCTCATTGCGGACGAAGGCCTGAGCCCACCAGAGGCGACCCGAAAGGCGATGGGTCAGATCACCGGCCCGGTCATCGCGACGACGCTGGTCCTGCTGGCGGTATTCGTGCCCGTCACGTTCATGCCCGGCATCACCGGTCGCCTCTACTCACAGTTTGCGATCACGATTTCGACGGCTGTTGTCATATCCTCGATCAACGCGCTGACCCTGTCTCCGGCGCTCTGCGCGCTGGTATTGCGACCACGCTCCGGGCCACCGACAGGGATCCTGAAGCGGTTCGAACAAGGAATCGATGTCACGAGAGGCGGCTATGTCGGGATCGTGCGGCGGCTGGTGCGGGTACCGCTTATCGGGCTTGCGATCCTTGTTGCGCTGATCGTCGGTGCGGGCGGTTTCATGAAGTCCCTGCCCGCCGGCTTCATTCCGCTTGAAGACAACGGCTATCTCTTTGTCGATGTGCAACTGCCCGATGCCGCCGCGTTGCAACGAACGGAACGGGTGACAGAACGGGTAAATGCGCAGATCTCGGATGTGCCGGGCGTCGCCAATACCGTTCTGGTCAACGGGTTCAGCCTGTTGGGCGGTTCCGGGTCCAACGGGGCGATGATCATCGTCAACCTGGATCCATGGGACGACCGGGCCGAACCCGCGTTGAGCGCTCAGAGTATTTTGAAGTCCATTATGGGGATTGCGTTTCAGGAAGCCAGCGCCAGCGTCATTGCATTCAATCCACCACCGATTTCCGGCCTCGGGATGAGTGCCGGTGTCGAAATGAAGATACAGCAGACCGGGGGCGGCACCGCACAAGATCTGTCGGCCGCGCTTGGCTCGCTCGTTTACGCCGCGAACCAGAGACCCGAAATCGCACAGGCCTACACGACCTTCCGCGCCAATGTACCCAAGGTGTTTGTCGATCTCGACAGGGAAAAGGCCAAATCCCTGAATGTGCCGGTAAGCGAGGTCTTTCAGACGCTACAGGCCTATATGGGGTCGTACTATGTGAACGACTTCAACCTGTTCGGTCGGGTCTATCGGGTGATGATACAGGCCGATGGCAGCTACCGCGACAAGGTCGACGATATCAAGGCGTTGTATGCCCGTTCGAGCACCGGCGAGATGGTGCCGCTTGGCACGCTGCTGGATGTCGAGAACGTGTTGGGGCCAATTCTGCTGAATCGCTACAACATGTTCCGCTCGGCGACGGTGACGGCGGTTGAGGCCCCTGGCCTGTCATCCGGAGATGCGATCCGTGTGCTGCAGGAAGAGGCGGCGACCGCTTTGCCTCCCGGGTTCTCCTATGAGTGGACAGGAACCGCACAGCAGCAATTGTCATCCGCCGGCATGGTCGTCGTCATTCTCGGGATGGCGGTGGTCTTTGGCTACCTCTTCCTGGTGGCGCAATACGAAAGCTGGACAATGCCCGTCGGGATCCTGTTATCGGTGACAGTGGCTCTGTTTGGGGCACTTGCAGCAGTCGCTGCGGTGGGCAGCGACGTGAACCTCTACACCCAGATCGGTATGATCATGCTGATCGGACTGGCGTCAAAAAACGCGATCCTGATTGTCGAATTCGCAATGGAACGGCGCGCCGCCGGGATGAGCACGGCCGAAGCGGCGCTTGACGCAGCGCGGCAGAGGTTTCGCGCTGTTATGATGACGGCCTTGTCATTCCTGTTGGGGGTTGTGCCGCTGATGGCCGCATCCGGTGCCGGGGCGGCCAGCCAAAGGGCCATCGGGTATGCTGTGTTCGGGGGCATGCTCGCCGCAACGGTCCTGGGCGTCATTCTGGTGCCTGTCCTATATGTCATCATGCAAAACCTTCGGGAATTCGTGAAAGGCCTGGGTCGGAAGAGGGCAGAGTCCTAGAAATTGACGGGATCCCCACCTCATTTCCCGGACAAGTTTACCTGTTAGCATGCCCTTAACGCATCGCCTGCTATCCCGGCTTTGGGTGAGAAAAGGTGGTGGAGATGAGTGCGCAGACAAATGTCGCGCCGGTCATCATCAAACGGAAAAAGGTCATAGTCGGAGGCGGCCACCATGGTGGCGCCTGGAAGGTCGCTTATGCGGACTTCGTGACGGCGATGATGGCATTTTTCATGTTGATGTGGCTGTTGAACGCGACGACGGAAAAACAACGCAAGGGGCTCGCGGATTACTTCGCGCCGACGATTCCGATCAACCGGGTCTCGGGTGGCGGTGATGGTGCCTTTGGCGGGACGAACATGTTCTCGGAAATGGATCTGCCACAGGACGGGACCGGGGCGGTAAACCGGTATCCCGACAATGCCCGCCAGTCGCAAGGCTCCGTCGGTGTCGATGACACTGGCGCCCTGGACCACGAACAGTTTCAGGTGATCGACGACGCTCTGCAGGGTCGCGGCGGCGAAAGCATGATCAGCGACGAGGCGCGCAAACACATCGTCACGCGGGTGACTGACGAGGGCCTGATCATCGAGGTATTTGCCCTCGATGGTGTCCCCCTGTTTGACGAAGGCACCGACAGGCCGACGCAGATGTTTCGCGACATAACCCAAATGATTTCTCGAATTTCAGGGTTGGTCACCAACGACCTGGCCATCAATGGCCATATCCGGGCGCACCCGGTCGTTCTGGCCAACAGTCCGGTTTGGGAGTTGTCGACGGCGCGCGCCGACCGAACGCGTACGCTGTTACAAGCGGCGGGAACGAATGCCACGCGTCTGCAGCGGATCTCGGGTCACGCGGATCGCAAGCCTGCTGTCAAGAACCGGATGGCAAACCGGAACAACCGCATCGAGGTGATCCTGCTGCGGAACACAACGCCGTGATATAGATAGGATTTTACCTGTTAGCGCGATGTTAAGTTGGCGCGCGTAGCTGTTGCCTCATCAGAGATTAATGCAGCAGAAAGGCGCGCTAATGACCATTTCCTCTTCGCTTAACGCGGGAATCGCGGGGCTCTCCGCGAATTCAACCCGACTGGCGTCGATTTCCGACAACATCGCCAACTCCTCGACCTACGGGTACAAACGGGTAGAGTCGGATTTCCACTCGATGGTCATCTCCTCGTCCGGTGGGTCGTATTCCGCTGGCGGCGTTCGGGCCACGTCCCAGCGCATGATCGATGAACAGGGTCCGCTCGTTTCCACGTCCAATTCCACCGATCTGGCGGTACGCGGTCGCGGAATGCTCCCAGTTGCGGCCTATGCAGACGTGAACAGCGGCGATGGCGATCAGACCATGATGCTGACGTCGACAGGTTCATTTCGCGCTGACAAGCAAGGCTACCTGAAAACGGAGTCCGGGCTGGTTCTGCTGGGATGGCCGGCGCTGCCGGACGGTACGATCCCCAGTTATGCAAGGGATACCCCCGATGGATTGGAGCCTGTCCAACTGCTGGTCAACGAAGTGACCGGCGAACCGACAACAAGCATTGACGTCAGCCTGAACCTGCCGGCAACCGACACGAACGCATCCTCTGACGGCACCGTACAATCCGTTTCCATCGAGTATTTTGACAATACCGGCACATCCGAGAGCATCTCCATCACGATGATACCGACCGTACCCGCCTCCGGGGACTCGAACGAATGGACCATGGTGCTTCGCGATACGGCATCGGGCGGTGCCACCATCGGTGAATATGTCCTGACCTTTGACGATTCTCGTGCAAACGGCGGCACCCTGGCGACTGCCACAACCGTGTCTGGCGGTGCATATGATCCGACATCCGGCAGCATGATCGTGAATGTTGATGGCGGCCCGATCGAAATTACCATCGGCGGACCGGGCCATGAGGGTGGCCTTTCACAGCTGTCCGATACGTTCGCGCCAATCTCCATCGAGAAGGACGGATTTCCTGTCGGGAACATGACAGGCGTAGAAGTTGACGCAAACGGACTCGTGCGCGCGCAGTTCGATAACGGTGCCGCGCGTACCATCTTTCAAATCCCACTGGTGGATATGCCCAACCCCAACGGCATGATATCACTGGATCAGCAGACCTACATGCCATCGCCGGATAGCGGATCGTACTTCATGTGGGACGCCGGGGATGGACCGACCGGTGAGATTGTCGCCTATGCCCGCGAAGAATCCACAACCGACGTGGCAAGCGAACTCACGTCGATGATCCGGACTCAGCGAGCCTATTCCTCGAATGCAAAGGTCATCCAGACCGTCGATGAGATGCTTCAGGAAACCACCAACATCAAACGCTGACCGATTGGTCAGGGCGCGACTGAAGCGCAAGAACAGGAGCCGCAGACATGAGTATTTCATCGGCGCTGAACAGTGCGCTGTCCGGCCTGAACGCCGCAAGCCGTGCATCGGGCATCGTCTCGGACAACCTCGCAAATGTCATGACGCCCGGATATGCACGCCGGTCTCTGGAGCTCTCATCGGCTGCAGAAACCGGCCCGGGAGTCAGGGTTGTGGGTGTTCATCGCCATAGCGATCCGGTCATCCTTTCGGACCGCCGCAGCGCGGATGCCGAGCGTGGCAATGCACAGGTTCTGTCCGATTTCCATGTCCGCTTCGAAACGCTGGTCGGAGACGGAACGGACACGAGTTCTCTCGGCATGCGGCTCGCCAAATTCGAAAGCAGCCTGATCACCGCCGCCAGCAACCCCGATTCAACGCAGCGGCTGGATACGGTTGCTTATGCCGCAAAGGACTTGGCTGGCGCGATCAACGTCGCCGCCGAAGGGTTGCGAAACATGCGGTCCCAAGCAGACGCAACCATCGGAGCTCAGGTCGAACAGCTCAACCAGACCCTGGGCAATGTGCAAAAGCTCAACGCTCGGATCACGTCGACCCTGTCATCGGGCGGCGATGTATCTGCCTTGCAGGATCAGCGCCAGTCGCTCGTAGACCAGATCAACACGATCGTTCCGATCAATGTTGTCGAACGGAATTATGGCCAGATTGCGCTCTATACGGATGGCGGTGCGATCCTGATCGATGGGCCTTCCGCCGAACTTGGATTTTCGCCGGCCAGCGACACGGTTCCCGAAATGACACTGTCTGGTGGCGGGCTGTCAGGGCTCACGGTCAACGGCATACCTGTCACCGAACGCGCCATTGCCGGCGGAACCCTCGCCGCGAATTTTGAGATCAGGGATGACGTTGCCGTATCGGCGCAGACTGATCTTGATGCGATGGCCCGCGACCTGATCGAACGATTCGAAACAACCACGCTTGATCCTACGACGCCTGCGGGCGAGCCGGGCCTGTTCACCGATGCTGGCGTGGTGTTTGACCCCGCAAATGAAATCGGGCTCGCCAATAGGCTTAGCCTGAACACACTGGTTGACCCGACCGAAGTAGGCGAGAGCTGGCGTCTGCGCGCGGGACTTGGCGCTGCCGATCCCGGAGAGAGCGGCGACGCCCGCCAGTTGAAGGCGTTCTCGGCCATACTACAGGACGGGCGCGCCACCGGATCGTCCGTCTTTGGGACCGGGCTTGCCAGCGCCGCCGACATTGCGTCGGATTTGACGTCCCGCGTGGCAGTTAACAGCGATAGAGCGGCGGGCATCCTAGCCTTTGCATCGGTCAATCAAACCGAAATGGCCCGGATCGAGGCAGCGCAGGGTGTCGATACAGACGCCGAACTGCAGCAGTTGATGATCGTCGAGCGGGCCTATGCCGCCAATGCGCGGATGATCCAGACGATCGACGAAATGATGGAAACGCTTCTGAGGCTTTGACAAATGAACATGACATCCATTGGTGATCTCGCGAATTCAATCATGCTTCGGCAGCGGAGCGTGCAGCTTAGTCAAAACATATCGACATTGTCACAGGAACTGAGTTCAGGTCAGGTATCCGACGTGTCGGGTCGGCTGGGCGGCGACTATTCCTATCTCACGGATATTGATCGCAATCTTGCAAGGCTCGATGGATTCGCGGTGTCGGCAAGTGAGGCTGCCATGTTTTCAGGGTCGGCCCAGACCAGTCTTGAGCGCCTCCATGATCTTTCGGCATCGCTCAGCAGTTCACTGATCACCTTTGATGCGACCAGCACCGATGCCTTGCGCGAGCATCTGGCAGTACGCGCCGAGGCAGATATCGCATCCGCCATATCCGCCCTTAACGCATCAGCCGGGGGTCGAAGCCTGTTTGGCGGGACGGCGACCGACCGCCAACCGCTCGGAACCGCAGACACACTCATGGGAGAACTCCGGGCGTTGGTCACCGGCCTGACCACCGCAGGTGACGTCGAAATGGCCGTGGATACCTGGTTTGCGGATCCGGCTGGCTTTGAAACAGCCATGTATCAGGGCTCCGATGATCTCCTTGCGCCCATTCAGATTGGTGAAGGAGAAGAAGTGTCATTGGCGCTTACCGCGCAAGATCCGGTGTTTCGTGATACGCTTCGCGATATGGCGCTTGCGGCTCTGGCTGGTGATCCCGATCTGGGATTTGATCGGGCGACACAGGACAACCTGTTTCGTACGGCAAGCGAGGGCATGCTGGCCAATCAGGATAGCTTGACAGGGGTTCGCGCAGATCTCGGATTTGCCGAGGCACGGATAGAGGAGATTTCGGCGCGCAATTCCGCCGCCCGAACCAGCCTGGAATACTCCAGAGCTGCTCTCCTTGAGGCCGACCCGTTTGAAACTGCAACCCGGCTGGAAGAGGCACAATTCCAGCTTGAGAGCCTTTACACCGTGACGGTGCGTTCCGCCAATCTGTCGCTGCTGAACTTCCTCTCATGATGATGCTTCGACTTCTCCTCCTATGCCTGTTGTTGCCAGTCACAGCCCAGGCCAACACAATCAGACTGAAGGATCTGGTTGAATTCGACGGGGTTCGTGGCAACGATCTCGTCGGATATGGTCTGGTGGTGGGGTTGAACGGCACCGGCGACGGTTTGCGAAACTCGCCCTTTACCGAAGAAATCATGTCCAACATTCTTGAACGCCTTGGCGTCAATGTGACCGGCGAACAACTTCGCCCCAAGAACGTGGCCGCGGTTATCGTGACCGCCAGCTTGCCGCCGTTTGCGCGGGTCGGCGGGCAGATCGATGTGATGGTTTCTGCCATCGGCGATTCTGACAGCCTTCTCGGCGGGACCCTTATCATGACTCCGCTCAACGCCGCCGACGGACAGATCTATGCCGTGGCTCAAGGCACAATCCTGGCAGGCGGGATCGTGGCCGAAGGAGAGGCCGCATCGGTAACGCAGGGCGTCCCGACTGCCGGTGTCATACCATCCGGCGCGCGCGTCGAACGCGAGATCGACTTTGAGCTCTCGTCGCTTGCAAGCATGCGGCTGGCACTCCGAGAGCCTGATTTCACCACAGCCGGGCGCATCGAAAATGCCATCAACCGAGAGTTTCGGCGGACAGTTGCGGTCATGCGTGATTCGGGGACGGTTGAACTCGACATTGCCGCGACGCGCATGTCGTCCACCGCCCACGCGATAGGCCGGATCGAGAACATTCTTGTCGAACCACAATTGAAGGCGCGTGTGGTGGTTGATCAACGCTCTGGAACCATTGTAATGGGCAGTGACGTACGGCTGTCGCGGGTCGCCGTTTCACAGGGGAATCTCACTTTGCGCATAGAAGAAACGCCTGCTGTCGAGCAACCCAACCCGTTTGCAGAAGGCGCGACTGTCGTGGTGCCACGCACCGGTGCGGCCATTGACGATGACGAGGGGATCGCTCTTGCTGAGGTCCCGGAGGGTACCTCACTCTCTGAAGTGGTAGCCGGCTTGAACGCACTGGGAGTCTCACCGCGCGATATGATCGACATTCTGAAGAGTTTGAAAGCTGCGGGGGCGCTACATGCTGAATTTGTCGTACGCTGAGGTCTGAAGCAAAGTGCAGACGCTTTGGCTAGTATCTTTGTCTATTACGTTCCGCGTTAAGCCTGACGCACCCAACGCCGCCTGAAATGATAGATTTCAATGCGTTGGGTTGCGGCAGATGATCCAAGTGATACGCAGAACGCATTAGATCGGAGGTTTTCGCGGTATGGCCGGGGGCGTTTTTTTTATTTTCTGGAACTGCACAAGAACTGGGCTACGGACTCGAGAGCCGCGGGTCATCAACCATTGGCCGGCCAAACCGCGACACAGTGCCGATGGAGCTCGGCTGGTGACGCCCTTTGCCCGGCGACCGATCCATGTCACTTGCGAACGCAGGCGCCTCGCGAACGGGTGATCATGTCGTCAGACCAGTCCGGTCAACTCGGCAGACCGTCATTCAATTCAATAGATCTGCTTGACCAAAGCACGATCACCCTGGTGGCGCCGTGCGCCCGAGGCGATCACGAAAATCAATGACGCAATCAGAGCAGTAAATGATCCTGTGAGAGAGTAATTCACCGCCGCAAGCGCCAGCGAACCATCAAACAACAGGGTTGCCAAGGCGCCAACCGCACCCCCCATAGATCCCAGAATGACGAAACTTAGTATCACGGCTCTTCCCAGTATGAGTCCCAATATCTGTAGTATTGGAATACTCTACCTATAATTGCGCTCCACAATACATGCAATCAGAAAGAGAGCACCCATATGTCCATCAGCTCCCCGGCGTATGGGTCCGTTTCTACACGTCCCTCGGACCGTAACCTGTTGCAGGATCGGCACGAACGACACTTCAGTTCAAAACAACACCTACCGGGCTTGAAAACTGCTTTGGAACACAGGAAAATGCGCCTAAAATTCCCTTTGGGGCGACGCGGACGCACCTATCAGAGAAAGCCTGACATGCAACGGTTCATAGCACTTATTGTATCTCTACTGGTCCTGCCACTTGCGGCTTCACAGGCGCAAGCACAGAGTTCCTACAAGATCAAGGCCGGCGACGTCTTGCGGATCGAGGTTCTTGAAGACTCCAGCCTCAACGGAGAGAGCATTGTCCTGCCCGACGGGCGAGTCTCTGTGCCGCTTGTTGGGACGGTGCCGGTCAGCGGTCGCAATGTCGACGATGTGCGTGCAGACCTGGTGGCGAGGCTGCGACCCAACTTTGCTTCCGATCCGACCGTGTATGTGTCTCTATCCAGCGTTGCCACGCGTGAACCGGCGACACCTCGCACCTTTACGATCTATATGCTCGGTGAAGTTGCGACCCCCGGCACTCTTGAAGTTGAACGCGGAACCACCTTCCTGCAGGCGCTGGCACAGGGCGGTGGGGTGACCCGATTTGGCGCAACCAAGCGCCTGCAACTGCGTCGCGCCGGCTCGGATGGGCGGATGCAGGTCTATACTTTCAACGTAAAAGCCATCATGGATGGCAAATCCAGTTTGAACACCCCGGTTCTGAGAGAGGGTGACGTCATAATCGTGCCGCAACGTCGGTTGTTCGAATAAGAAACCCGTTCAAGGGGGCAGTGTTGAGCAAGTGTCTGATCCGAAGTGCCGCGATTGTTGGCCTGACAGCTACGGCTGTTCCTCCTGCCTATGCGCAGGACGAAGAGGAATATGGAAGCATTCGCCAGCGGATCAGGGTCGAACAGAATTTCATTGCTGGCGACAACCTTGGCCTCGAAAGCCCGAGCGAAGGGCGCACATCGCTTTCCACCACCCGCCTCACCTACGGGCTGCAAAGAGAAACGGCGACGCAGCAATTATCACTTGCCGTCGGTGCCGGCCTGCGGTTTGGCAATATTGCCACCGGAAACACCATGAAGACCGGTTTCGTCGATCCGCTGATCGCGTTTCGCTATAATCGCGAGGGGGCCAATGCCCTCTTCTCTTTTGACGCGGATTATCAGCAGACCGACATTTCGCTGGACCAACCGCTTTGGACATTTCTGGATTCGGATGGCATCGTGACGCCACCTGCCGATTTTTCCGACATTCGGGGATCTGGTGAACGGCGTGCCTACAATGTTGGTGCTTTCCTCGAAACGGGTCTGAATGATCCGTTCGGTTTGCGGCTCCGGGCGCGCACCAGCGGCACCAACTATATCGATACCACGGATGCGGATCTGGACGACTACGACAACACAAGTCTTGGCCTCACCGGCCTGTTCCGTTTCAACCCTGTGACCACCGCGACCGTCGATCTTTCCTATCTGAAATATTCCAGCGCCGACTCGGCGGACACGGATCGCGAAACCCGCGCGGTTCAGGCCGGCTTCATCCGTGAACTATCGAGCATTTCGACGCTGACGTTCAGTGCCGGCTTCTCCACCGTCGACAGCACCCTGACGGATCCGATCACCGGTGTGCGTTCGACGACGAGAGCCGAAGGCCCGGTCGGCGGCATAGATTATGACACCGCAATGCCGAACGGGACATTCAATGTCGGCTTTGACGTCTATCAGAATCAGGATGGCCAGCGCGGAACCCTGCTGATGGCCCGTTCGCTGGAACTTCCGAGTGGCAGCCTGTCGGGCAATATCGGCGTGACACAACTCGACCAATCCGATCCGCAAGTGATAGGCGGGCTCAACTGGGTCTACAATCTCCCGTCCAGCAGGTTCACGTTGATTCTGGACCGCGCCGTCTACACAGACAGCAGCGACGAAGACCGCCTGACAAATCTGCTCGTGGCCGGCTACAGCCACGAGATTAACCAGGTTTCAAGCCTGTCTGTAGACCTTTCGATGTCCTATACCGAAGCAGCCGTCGGTGAAGACGCCACCGAGCGCGCCGGCCTCGTGGTTGCCTACAATCGCGAACTGAACGAGAACTGGAGTTTCAACACCGGAGTCGCCTTCAGAACGCTTCAGGACAATGACATCGGAGAAGCCGACGCGACCGCCCTTTTCTTTGGCATCGGGCGAAATTTCGATCTTTCGCGCTGACATAGGGCAAGCGCCAGGGTGCACAGCGGGCTAATCGTGCGTATCAGTCCGGCTCGCTGCCTGCCTGTGCCGCTTCGAGTTCATTCAGCAAATCCAACAGTGCTTCGTAGCGTTCGGCACCGATTTGCGCCCTTGTCTGCTCCAGTACCGCGAGACTCGCCGGGAGGTGGGCCGCGATCAGCGCGGCGCCTGCCTTGGAAATCTGCACGACCTGCTTGCGCTTGTCTTCACTGTCCTGCCTGCGCGTTATCAGTTGTTTTTCGTCGAGTTTCTGCAAGATCCGGGTCAGGCTGGGCAGCAGCAAACAGGCGAGTTCGGCAATCCGCGTCGGCTCCATCGGGCCGTCCTCTTCCAGAACCCGAAGCACGCGCCATTGTTGCTCGGTAATTCCGACGCCAGACAACATGTCGCGAATTGGGCCCATGACCCGTTCACGAGCGCGCAGCAAGGCAATGGGGAGAGATCGCGAGGTCTTGGTGTATTGAGGTGTCATCTAGCTGTTCTGCCTTTCAATGCTGCCTAGCGCAATCCAAGACTACACGAGCAAGGTGCTTGACATTCAAGCAATATTATTTGACATGTTAACTAAATGCGAGAGGGATATCGATGCCCCATCTGACGGTCGACTATTCGGCAAACATGGAAGACCGCGTGGACATCGCATCCTTTTGCGATGTCCTGCGGCGGGCTGCAATCGAAACGGGCATCCTTCCGATGCCCGGAATACGCGTTCGAGCGTTCCGCGCAGATCACGTCTCGATTGCGGATGGCGCGATCGAACATGGCTATATCGACATTTCGGTGCGCCTGCGTGGAGGCCGCGATCTGGCCTCGCGCAAGGCAGCCACGCAGATCCTGTTTGATGCTGCCAAGACGTTCCTTGCTCCGGTCTTCGCTCAGCATTCCGTCGCCCTGTCGTTCGAGATGCGTGACATCGATCCTGATCTCTCGCCCAAGTACGGCACAATTCGCGATCACCTTGCTTCGGGCCTTTCCACATGACCAAGCCGCGCCCCAATATTGCCGCCGCCAAGTGTCTCGCAACGGGCAATAAGTGCAGAACACCGGCGAGAATGCCCGATCCCCATCAGGCATCGCCCCGGATCAGACGCCCCGCCAACCGCAAACAGGACTCATTCATGCCCTTCCCTGCCTCAAACACGTTTCCAATGTCCTGCGCCAGCAGGTCTCGACCGCTGGACCCCCGTCAACTCAACACGCGCGACGCGGGCTTTTGCCTGACTGGTGCACTCAAGCCGATTTCCACGTTATGAACTGGGATGAATTCGGATCATGGGGCCGCCGCGTTTCGGATTGGGCGCAGGACTATCACCTCACCGTGGGCGATCGCCCGGTCAGGGCGCAAACCCGGCCCGGAGACATCCTGAACGCCCTGCCCGCTGCTCCACCGAACACCCCGGAAGACATGGAAGAGGTATTCCGCGATTTCGAAGACATCGTGATGCCGGGGATCACCCATTGGCAGCATCCCCGCTTCTTTGCCTATTTCAACTCCAATGCCGCCGCCCCATCGGTTCTGGCGGAATTTCTGGTCAGCGCCATCGCGCCTCAGTGCATGCTCTGGCAAACCTCACCCGCTGCGACCGAATTGGAAACCCGGATGATGGATTGGCTGCGCCAGTCACTCGATCTGCCCGATGGTTTTGCCGGTGTCATTCAGGACAGCGCGAGCTCAGCAACACTGGCTGCCGTTCTGACCATGAGAGAAAAGGCGCTGAACTGGACCGGCAACTCCGCCGGGCTGACCGGGCGTGCACAGCTCAGGGTCTATTGCTCGGACGAAGTCCATACCTCGGTCGATCGCGCCATCTGGGTTTCCGGAATCGGGCAAGACAATCTCGTACGCATCCCCATCAAGGGGGATTGGCGCGGCATGGACCCGGAGGCGCTCGACGCCGCCATCCGAGCCGACAAGGCCGCCGGGCTGACCCCGGCAGGCGTGATCCTCTGTGTCGGCGGCACCGGCACCGGCGCGACCGACCCGGTAGATGCTTGTCTGGACGTCGCGGCGCGCCATGGGCTCTTTACCCATGTGGATGCGGCCTGGGCCGGGTCGGCGATGATTTGTCCCGAATTTCGACATTATTGGCCGGGTATCGAACGCGCCGACAGCATCGTGTTCAACCCGCACAAATGGCTTGGCGTGCAATTCGACTGCTCGGCTCACTTCCTGCGCACTCCCCAAGACCTCGTGCGAACGCTGGCTATTCAACCCGAATACCTGAAAACCCACGGCCATGATGGTATCATCAATTACTCCGAATGGTCGGTGCCGCTGGGCCGCCGGTTCCGCGCGCTCAAGATCTGGTTCTTGCTGCGCGCCTATGGGCTGGAGGGGCTGCGGAACCGCTTGCGCAACCATATTGCCTGGTCAGTTGCACTGCATGACCAGCTGGCGGCGACGCCGGGTTTTGAAATCGTGACGCCGCCCATGTGGTCGCTTTTTACCTTTCGCTATGTCCCCGGCGGCACGGTTGATCCCGATGATCTGAACCTGCGGCTGGTCAATACGATCAACGATGACGGGCGCATTTACCTGACACAGACACGGGTTGATGGTGATCTGGTGATCCGGTTTCAGGCTGGGCAATTCGAGACAACCGAAGAGGATGTGATGATGGCCTATGACGTGATCACCGAAATCGCTGCGGTGCTGAAATGAAACCGGCACGCGACAATTCAGAGTGCGCGCTCTGTTGTGGTGTCAGCACCGGTGCGCAACCGGCCCCGCCGCACTTTCTGATATGATCATGGTCCAGGACACAGAATGACACCCCAAGAGATCACCCAAGCCGCCAATGACCTGTCAATCGCCGATCGGACGGGCGAACAGATCGGTCTGTTGTCGTTGCGTTTTCCGGGCATGACGCTCGATGATGCCTACGCCGTGCAGGCGGCGCTGATCGCCGCGAAATATGCCGAAGGGCGGCACAAGATTGGCTGGAAAATCGGCCTGACGAGCCGCGCCATGCAGCAGGCGCTGAACATTACAACGCCCGACAGCGGCGTCCTGCTGGACGATATGCTGTTTCAAACCGGCGATCAGGTGGCCAAGGGTCGGTTCATTCAGCCTCGGATCGAGGCGGAAATCGCCTTTGTCATGACGGCCCCGCTTGATGGCACGAAATGCACGCGCGCGGATGTGATCGCGGCAACCGGCCATGTTTCGCCGGCCCTCGAAATCCTTGATACCCGCGTGCTGCGCGCCGATCCGGAAACCGGTCAGCCGCGCGTTATCACCGATACGATATCCGACAATGCCGCGAACGCGGGGATCGTTCTTGGGGCCGAACAACACGCGGTCGATGCCCATGACCTGCGATGGGTCGGGGCCATAGTTAGCCGCGATGAGGTGGTCGAGGAAACCGGGCTGGGGGCTGGCGTGCTGAACGATCCGGTCACATCCGTCCTGTGGCTGGCCCGACGGCTCGCCGAACATGGACAATCCATCGACGCCGGAGATATCGTTCTGTCCGGGTCATTCATCCGCCCGCTCGAAGCCCCGCCGGGGTCTGACATTCATGCCGATTTCGGCCCGTTCGGGCCGGTCCGGATCACATTCGACTAGAGGACTTCCCATGCCCGCACCAACAAACACACTCAAACAACGCTTTCAGGCCGGGGACACCACATTCGGCTGCTGGCTCAGCTTTGCCGAGGCCGCGTCGACCGAAGTGATGGGCACTGCCGGGTTTGACTGGCTGGTGATCGACAGCGAACATGCGCCCAACGACATACGCTCGATCCGGGATCAGCTTATGGCGTTGCAAAGCAGTCCTTCTCCGGCAATCGTGCGCGTCCCCGTGGGCGAGCCGTGGATCATCAAGCAGGTGCTGGATGTTGGCGCACAATCGATCCTGGTGCCGATGGTGGAAAGCGGTGAACAGGCCGCGCAGATGGTGCGTGCCTGCACCTATCCGCCCACAGGGATGCGTGGCGTCGGAGCCACCAGCACCCGGTCTTCGAGGTTCTCGACCATCGAGGATTATCTGCACACCGCCGATGACCAGATCGCCCTGATCCTGCAGGTCGAGAGCCGCGCGGGACTGGCGGCGCTGGACGACATACTTGCGGTGGGCGGCGTTGATTGCGTCTTTATCGGCCCCGCCGATCTGGCCGCGGATATGGGCCATCGCGGCAATCCCGGACACCCCGAGGTTCACGGCGCCATCGTTGACACGCTGGGCCGGATCGCCGCCGCAGGCAAGGTGCCCGGCATCCTGTCGCTCTCTGACGAGGTGGCCGAAAGCTATGTGGCCGCCGGAGCCCGGTTCGTCGCCGTGGCAATCGATGTCATCACCCTGTCCAAAGCGGCGCAAGCGACCGCGAAACGCTGGATCAACCCGTCTTAGATTTCATCTGTGCGGCGGCCCTGGCGTATCCACCCGACGCGCCGTCGACCAGGTGGATATGGTCGTCCTGATGAATGGATGGCACAAAACAGGTGATCATTGCCGCATCCTGTTCAACAAGGCCAAATCGCAGGATGCCGTCCGCCTGGGCGGTTTCCAGAACGGCCCTGATCTGCCGTTGGGTCTCGGCATCACAGTCCAAGGTCATTTTCAGCCCGTCATCAAATTTGCGGAAATCGGCATTTGTGCTGACCATCGCCTTGTAATGCGCCGGCTCAAAGTCTCCGGTCTTTAGTCCCGCCTTGAAAAAGACCCAGGCGATCAGGTTCCCGACCACCAGTTCCAGCCTGCGCCGAAAGAGCGAGGCCTTGCCCCGCGACACATGAGCTTCAAGGTTCAACCCCGGAGGCGGAAACTGCAGGCCGGGACCCTCCGGTGGCAGCGGGTGCCCGCTTCGGCTCAGCCGCTGGGCCAGTTGCACGATCTCATGCGTCACCCTGTCGAATTCCGCACCCGAACGACCGGGCACGGGCCTTACCACGACCGAGAGAATGCTGCCGTTTTTGGCGGCTGCATTGCTCCAGCGGCAAGACAGGCCTTCCAGATCCGGAACAGCGCCAGCAGGCGCCGCCGGCAGGGCGTTCTCGCCAGCCTTCATCTTTGCCTCGGCCCAGGACACGCCACCGCCGCTGAACATTGCATAGTCGATCTCGCCGGACGCCTGATAGCGGGCGACCGAGACATCGAACCCGGCGGCGCGCACATCGGCAACCGACACTTGTGCGATGCGCAGGGAAACGCCGAATTCCTCATCCGCCCACCGCTTCAGCACACCCAATATGCGCGCCGACTCGGCCCTGCGCGCCGGGTCCACCGCGAGCGTGGCACCATCACCACCAAAGACATAGGGAAAGGCCTGCCCACCACTGGCATTGATATGCGCCGAGATCACCGCCGCGCCGATCATGTTGACCAGTTTGTATTTACCGTCGGTGATCAGCTCTGTCGAGCCGACGATGTCCGCCGTCGCGATCATCCAGTCATCTGGAATGGGCGTATAGCTGGCAGGGTCGGTGAGTGCTTCAAACCGCGCAATGCGCGGCAGTTCCTCGTAAAATCCGGTGTTCTTACTCATCCTGTAGTCGCTCGCCCTTGTAGATGCCCAATATGTGGGTATGACCGGCCGCATGTCTATGGCGGTTGCACATGGTTCACGCGCATGTCACCCAAGCGCTGAACTGGGATGGGGAATGACATGCAAGCCGGTTTGATTGTCCTATGTCTCGCATATGTGCTGAGCCAGTTTTTTCGCGCCTTTCTTGCGGTCCTGACCTCTGTGCTGGCCCGCGACACCGGTGCGGCAGCCGACGATCTGGCGGCGGCCTCGGGCCTGTGGTTTCTCACGTTCGCGGCAATGCAGCTGCCGGTAGGATGGGCGCTCGACCGGATCGGTCCGCGACGGACGGCAGCCAGCTTGCTGTTTCTCGGTGGCGGTGGCGGTGCCGCGCTGTTTGCGCTGGCGAGTTCGCCGTTCCATATCAAGATCGCGATGCTGCTGATCGGGGTGGGCTGCTCTCCGGTGCTGATGGCCTCTTACTATATTTTCGCGCGCGAATACCCACCTGCGCGGTTTGCCATTTTGGCGGCCCTCATGCTCGGGGTGGGATCGATCGGCAATCTGGTTGCCTCCTATCCGATGGCACTGGCGGTCGAGTTGATCGGCTGGCGCGGGTCACTGGCCGGGCTGTCGGCCATCTCCGTTGCCGTCGCCGCAGGCATTTACGTACTGGTTCGCGACCCGGCCGCGATATCCGGCGGCGTGAAAGGATCAGTGCTTGAATTGCTGAAACTGCCCGTGATGTGGGCGATCCTGCCGATGATGCTGGTCAACTATGCACCCGCCGCCGCGCTGCGCGGATTGTGGATCGGGCCCTATCTGAGTGATGTCTTCGGGCTTGGCACCGTGCAGGTGGGCCAGGCAACCCTTGTCATGGGGGTCGCGATGATTGCGGGCACGCTGAGCTATGGCCCGATGGACCGCCTGCTGAACACGCGTAAATGGGTGGTATTCTGCGGTAACTTTGGTGCCGCGATGGCACTCGGGCTGCTGGTGGCCGTGATCGACACAAACGTCGTGCTGTCGGTTGCCCTGATCGCGCTGATCGGTTTTCTGGGTGGATCCTTTCCGGTGATCATCGCTCACGGGCGCAGTTTCTTTCCGCCGCATCTCGTCGGGCGAGGTGTCACGTTGATGAATCTCTTCGGCATCGGCGGAGCCGGGCTTGCCCAATTCGCATCGGGCCGCATTCATGAACAGATGGCGCCGGATAGCGCGACACAGGCCTATGTGGCCATCTTCGGTTTTTTCGGCCTGATGTTGCTTGTTGGCACGCTTGCCTATCTGTTCAGCCGCGACAGCATGGACTGACCGGCCCCCCTTTTCCCCGGTTCGCTTTGCCGTTATGAGGCCGCAGCGGGCTTGTGTGTCGGCGCAAATTCTGGAGAAACAAGATGGGTTATCGTATCGTCGTCGTCGGCGCCACAGGCAATGTGGGCCGTGAAATGCTGAACATCCTGGCCGAGCGCCAGTTCCCGGTTGATGAGATTGTCGCGCTGGCAAGCCGCAAGTCGATGGGAAGCGAAGTGAGCTTTGGCGACAAGACCCTGAAAACAAAGGATCTGGACACGTTCGACTTTACCGGCTGGGACATGGCCCTGTTCGCCGTGGGGTCAGACGCGACCAAGATCTATGCGCCCAAGGCTGCCGCCGCAGGTTGCGTGGTGATCGATAACAGCTCGCTCTATCGGTATGACCCCGATGTGCCGCTGATCGTGCCCGAGGTGAATGCCGACGCGATCATGGGCTATTCCAAGAAGAACATCATCGCCAACCCCAACTGTTCCACCGCACAGATGGTTGTGGCCCTCAAACCCCTGCATGATCGTGCGCGGATCAAGCGGGTCGTGGTCAGCACCTATCAATCCGTGTCGGGTGCCGGCAAAGAAGGCATCGACGAACTGTGGGACCAGACCAAGAGCATCTATAACCCGGTCGATGACAAACCCGCGCGCAAGTTCACCAAGCAGATCGCCTTTAACGTGATCCCGCATATCGACGTGTTCATGGAAGACGGGTCGACCAAGGAAGAATGGAAGATGGTCGCCGAAACCAAAAAGATCGTCGATCCGTCGATCAAGGTCACCGCGACCTGTGTCCGGGTGCCGGTTTTTGTTGGCCACTCCGAGGCGGTGAACATCGAGTTCGAGGACCATCTCGACGAGGACGAGGCCCGCGAAATCCTGCGCGAGGCCCCCGGAATCATGGTGATCGACAAGCGCGAAGACGGCGGCTATGTCTCGCCGGTGGAATGCGTTGGCGACTATGCCACCTTCATCAGCCGCATTCGCCAGGACAGCACCATCGACAACGGTCTGAACCTTTGGTGCGTGTCTGACAACCTGCGCAAGGGAGCGGCGCTGAACGCGGTTCAGATCGCCGAGACGCTCGGTACGCGGGCGTTGAAAAAGGGCTGATGGCTTGGGGCGGCCCTGGTCGCCCCCAATGCTAGAGCCTATGCAAATGTGATATGCTATGCCCGGTTCATAGCTGGGGAACTCAATGCCACATGTCGATCTGAACGGCGCACATATGCACTACACCGACACCGGCGGCGATGGAGAGCACATCCTGTTTTCGCACGGGCTGCTGATGAGCGGAGAGATGTTTGAGGCACAGGTCGCGCATTTTCGCGACCGCTATCGCTGCATCACGTTCGACCACAGGGGGCAGGGCCGCAGCGGAGTAACCCCGGACGGTTATGATATCGACACGCTGACGGAAGATGCGGCGGCGCTGATCAAACATCTGGGGCTTGCGCCCTGCCATTTCGTCGGGCTGAGCATGGGGGGGTTCGTCGGCCTCCGATTGGCCGCGCGCAGCCCCGACCTGCTCAGGACGCTGACGCTGCTGGATACTTCCGCCGACCCTGAACCGGAAGAAAACGGGCCGCGCTACCGGATGCTGAACATCGTGGCCCGGTGGATCGGGCTATGGGCTGTCATTGGACGCGTCATGCCGATCATGTTCGGACAGACTTTCCTGAACGATGCCTCTCGTGCCAACGAACGAAAGAAATGGGCAAAGGCGATCGCCGGCAACAATCGTATCGGGATCACCCGCGCCGTCATCGGGGTGATCGAGCGTGATGGATGCACGGATCTCTTGGGCCAGATCGACATTCCGGTTGGAATCGGCGTCGGGGACGAGGACGTGGCGACCGTCATCGAGAAATCCGAACGCATGCACGCTGCGATCGACGGATCGGAGTTGGATGTATTCAGGGGTGCAGGGCACTCTTCCACGATTGAAACGCCAGATCAGGTAATTGACCTGATCGAGCGCACAATCTCACGTTAGACCTGCACGAATTCCCCGCTCTTGGACTCATAACATTCCAACCCGCCCTGGCCGATATCGGTCCACAGACCGTGCATGCTGAGCGTACCCGCAGCAACGGCATCGGCAACGAACGGGAAGGTCATCAGGTTTTCCAGCGATGTAATCACGGCTTGCTTCTCTAACTGCCCCGCTTGTTCTGCAGGGTCGGCGATATCCGCAACCAGATCGTATTTGGGCTTGAGTATATCCATCCAGCGACCGACAAAGCTCTCCTTAGCTTCCATCTGAGGCGCTTTGCCCTGACACATATCGATACATCCGGCGACGCCACCACATTGTGAATGGCCAAGCACGATCAGGTGGACCACCTTCAACGCCGTGACCGCGTATTCAACCGTGGCACTGGTGCCGTGGTGATCGCCATCGGGCTCGAAGGGCGGGACGAGATTGGCAATATTGCGGTGGATAAAGAATTCGCCTTGATCCGCACCAAAGATCGATGTGACGTGAACCCGGCTGTCGCAACAGGAAATGACCATGGCCCGTGGGCGCTGACCTTCTGTGGCAAGTTTACGGTACCAGCTGCGGTTCTCCGCATAGGATGTGGCTTTCCAGCCGTGATAACGCTGGACGAGATAGCCGGGCAAGGGTTTAGAAAGTTCCATTAGTCTGTCCTCGTTCCTGATTCCTGAGCAATGTGATGCCGTGTTCTGCCAATTAGTTACCCGGAATTCTAGCCAATTTCGAGCCATTCTTCACCTGTCGTCGAAACCTTTTGCAAACCTGTGTCCGCGAATGTGGCCGTGCCGTGGGGGCACGAAAACTTTGGGGTGAAGAAAGTGAACAGGATTGCAACTATGAATCCGGTCGAATCCGTCCGGCTGGATCGCGACCGTCTGAATGCGCTGTATGTGCAATTGGGCGAATCCGGCGCGGAGGATGTCGTCTGCCGCGCGATCGAGGAACTTGCCGTGCGTCTGGCGCATTGCGAGCGCTGTTGGCGGCAGGATCACATTGCCGAACTGCGCAAGAATGCGCGATCGCTGATCGCGATTTCCGAACAGATTGGCATGTGCGAAATCGCGCAGGTGGCGGCCGATGTGACGGCAACAATCGACAATGGCGATGATGTGGCCCGCGCGGCAACACTTTTCCGGCTTATCCGCCTTGGCGACCGCTCGCTGACTGCCGTGTGGAACCTGCGCGATCTTTCGCTCTGACAGGGCTTGCGGAGCGGCGCTGTGTGGCTAGGCTGGCGCGCAGTTTCATGACCGAAGAGTGCCAGATGCCCCATACCTTTGCCGAGGACGCCCAAGACGCGATCGACCTGCATGTCATAGACGCCCAATCTCTGGACGATTGGCTCGCTGCACAGGACGCGGTTGTCGTCGAATGGGTGCGGCAGAACGACTTTGCCGGAAATCTTGGCCAGACGCTGTTGGTTCCGGCCAATGGCGACCGGCATGTCATTGCACTGGCCGGGTATGGCACCGCGTCCAAACGCGCCCGCACGCACTTTCCGCTGGCCTCGGCCGCGACAAAATTACCCACCGGAACCTATCGCATCGCCTCGGGTCTGCCCGAGGAAATGGCCGAATCCGAGTGCCTCGGGTGGGTGCTGTCAGGGTACAGGTTTGATCGCTACAAGCAGAAATCCGACAAGACCGTATCGCTGGTTCCGCCAGACGGAGTGGACACCGCAAAGGTCACGATCATGGCCGAGGCGGAAACCATGATTCGCGATCTGGTCAACACGCCAACGTCGGACATGAGCCCCGAAGATCTCGCCGCCGCCGCCACCGCGCTGGCCGAGACACAGGGTGCAGAAATTTGCACGATTGTCGGCGACGACCTGCTTGCGCAGAACTTTCCGCTGATCCACACCGTCGGGCGCGCATCTGCCACGCCGCCGCGCCTGATCGACATGCGGTGGGGGCAACACGGTCCGAAACTGACACTGGTGGGAAAAGGTGTGTGCTTTGACACCGGCGGGCTGAACATGAAATCAAGCACCGGCATGAGCCTGATGAAAAAGGACATGGGCGGGGCCGCGCATGTGTTGGGCATCGCCCGGATGATCATGGCGATGAACCTGCCGGTGCAATTGAGGGTTCTGATTCCGGCAGTCGAAAACTCGGTTTCGAGCGCCTCGTTCCGCCCTGGTGATATCCTCAACTCGCGCAAGGGGCTCACTGTCGAAAACAACAACACCGATGCCGAGGGGCGCCTGGTTCTGGCGGATGCTTTGGCGCTGGCCTCCGAAGACAAGCCCGATCTCATCCTGTCGATGGCTACCTTGACCGGGGCCGCGCGGATTGCAGTGGGGTCCGACATTGTGCCGTTCTTTACCGATGACGATGATGATGCGCAGGCGCTCTCTGACGCGGGCGCACGCGTCGATGACCCCGTCTGGCGCCTGCCGTTTCACGAAGGCTATGAAGCCAAGATCGAGCCGGCGAACGCCGATCTCGACAATGCGCCTTCAGGCGGGTTCGCGGGGTCGATCACGGCGGCGCTCTTCTTGCGACGGTTCGTATCCAACGCCCGTTATGTGCATTTAGACATCTTCGCCTGGCAATCGGCCAATGCCCCGGCGCGTCCGCGCGGCGGTGTCGGCACGGGCGCTCGGGCGGTGTTTGACGCATTGCCGAGCCTGCTGAAGCTGTGAGTGATCCGCGCCTCACACCGGCCAACGACCGGGTCGCTGCGGCACATCTGACCGGCGTGGCTGCCGGCCTGTCCCGTGTTGCCGGCACGCCATGTCAGGTGGCGCGCCCTGTTGTCGATCTGCTGCACACACCCGATCGCGCGCGCGAGCGCCAGTTGCTTTGGGGCGAACGCGTGGACCTCTACGAGGACCGCGCCGGAACGAGCTTTGTGCAGGCCCAAAAGGATGGCTACGTCGGATATGTGGACAGCGCCGCCCTGCGTCCACCCGAGCCTGTCACCCATTGGGTCAGCGCCCCGGCCTGTCACCTGTACCAGGACGCAAACATCAAGTCGCCCGACCTCCATCTGCTGAGCTTTGGCAGCCTTGTTTGTGTTTTGGACGAAACCGATCGACTTGCCGAAACCCCTTCTGGGTTCATCCCGCGCACGCATCTGCGTCCGCTTGGCGACACGATGGACGATCCGGTCACGGTTGCAGAATTGTTTCTGGGCACACCTTACCTTTGGGGCGGCAACAGCCGTGCGGGAATCGATTGTTCCGGCCTCGTGCAGGCCGCGCTCCTCGCGTGTGGACAGGATTGCCCCGGTGACACCGATCAGCAGCAATCGGCCCTCGGGCGCGAGGCGGCGCAGGATGGCACCTGCAAACGCGGCGACCTGCTGTACTGGCGGGGTCACGTCGCGATGGTGGTGGATGCAGACAGGCTGATCCACGCCAACGGAACTCATATGTCCGTGGTATACGAACCTATCAAGGCCGCCATCGATCGGATCGAAAGACAGGGCCAGGGCCCGGTGATCGCGCATAAACGACTGTAATATCTGGCTTTATTCGACCACACGGATCAATTTCCGCTCCAGAGGCCGTAGCACGGTTTTCAGGTCGGACCCGCGTTTCAGAACCTGACCGTCCATGCCGACAACCGAATACACACCCTGCCGGTGACGCAGCTTGGGCCGCTTTTCGATGCGATAAAGCGGATATTCGGCGGTGCGCCGGAACACGGAAAACACCGCAAGATCGGCAAGGCAGGAGATCCCGTAGTCGCGCCACTCTCCGGCCGCCACCATCCGACCGTAAACGGACATGATCACGCCAAGCTCACGCCGGTCAAACGCCACCTGAACCGGTATCGGTCCTTGTGGAAACGTGCTGGGCGGCTGGATGGTCATAGCGTCAGCCTTGCCCTGTTCGCTTTGCAAATCAAGCCCTTTGCGTGCCACCAAAGTGTTTCGCGGCGGGCTGTGTCGCTTTTGGCAGCGGTGCGGCCTGTGTCTGCGCCATCGCTGTTCGGGTGTATTCAGTGGTGGATCAACTTCAGCCGTACCGCGGCAGGCAGGGCAATGGGATTCACCCGCGATTTCATGCCCGTTTCGCCCCGGATACCAATACCATGACTTGCCGATCTCAGAATTGCCGTTCCCCCTTGATGCCCGAATACGATGCGCGGGCTTGGGGGCGGAAATCAGCACTGTTGACCGCACGGTCAGCCTTATGCACGGTGTCGTTACCCACGGAGGAGGCAAGAATGACGCCACAGGAACGCGCCGAACGCAGCGCCGCAGCGATGTGGGCCAGCGATGCCGCCTCGCAATGGCTTGGCATGTCGCTGGACTCTATCGGCCCCGGCACGGCCACCATGTCGTTCACGGTACAGGATCACCATCTGAACGGCCATCAGATCTGTCACGGCGGGTATATCTTTACCCTCGCCGACAGCGCCTTCGCCTTTGCCTGCAACAGCTACAATCAGGTGACGGTGGCCCAGGAAAATTCCATCACCTACCTGGCACCGGGGCAACCCGGTGAACGGCTGACCGCCGACGCAATCGAATCCGCCCGCACCGGGCGTTCGGGCGTCTATGATGTGTCCGTGACCGGCGCGGATGGCCGCAAGGTCGCCCTGTTCCGTGGTTTGTCCCGGACCATCAAGGGCCAGAACTTTGAGGAGACACCATGACCCACGCGTTTCTTTGCAACGGGCTGCGTACGCCCATCGGCCGCTTTGGCGGTGCGCTGTCCGGCATCCGGCCCGACGATATGCTTGCCCATGTGCTGCGTGAGATTGTCGCGCCGCATGACGGGATCGAGGTCGACGAGGTGCTTGCCGGTTGCGCCAACCAGGCCGGTGAAGACAACCGCAATGTCGCCCGCATGGCGGCCCTGCTGGCCGGATTGCCCGATACGGTGCCCGGTGGCACGATCAATCGGCTCTGTGGGTCGGGGCTGGATGCCGTTGGCTCTGCCGCGCGGATGGTGAGGTGTGGCGAGGCCGATGTGGTCATCGCCTGCGGTGTTGAAAGCATGAGCCGCGCGCCCTTTGTCATGCCCAAGGCCGATGCTGCATTCTCGCGCAAGGCAGAAATCTATGACACCACCATCGGCTGGCGCTTTGTGAACCGTGAAATACACAGGCATTTCGGCACCGATTCCATGCCCGAAACCGCCGAGAACGTCGCCTCGGATTTCAATATCGAACGCGGGGCACAGGATGCCTTTGCCCTGCGCTCGCAAGATCGCGCGGCAGCCGCGATTGCCAGCGGACGGCTGGCGCGTGAGATCACGCCCATCAGCATCCCGCAACGCAAGGGCGATGCGAAAATCGTCGATACCGACGAGCACCCCCGCCAAACCACACTGGAAAAGCTTGCCGGCTTGCCGACCCCGTTTCGCACAGGTGGATCGGTCACGGCGGGCAACGCTTCGGGTGTGAATGATGGCGCTGCGGCGGTGCTCGTTGCGTCCGAGTCGGCGGTCGCGAAATACGGCCTGACTCCCCGCGCCCGAATTTCCGGAATGGCAACCGTCGGTGTCCCGCCCCGGATCATGGGTATCGGACCGGCACCGGCCACCGAGAAGTTGTTGGAACAGCACGCGCTGAAAATCGGCGCGATCGACACGATCGAATTGAACGAAGCCTTTGCCGCTCAGGGCCTCGCCGTGACCCGGCGTCTGGGCCTGCCAGATGATGCGGCCCATGTGAACCCGCATGGCGGCGCCATTGCCCTTGGTCACCCGCTGGGCATGTCCGGCACCCGGCTGGCTCTGACCGCCTCGATCACCATGGCCGACAATGATCTGGCCCGTGCAATCTGCACCATGTGCATCGGAGTCGGACAGGGCATCGCCCTCTTGCTAGAGAAGGCCTGATGCCGCGCGGAATAGCCAAAGATCACGACAAGAAGCGCGGCGCATTGCGACAGGGTGCGGCGCGATACTTTGCCGAAAACGGCTATGACCGCGCGTCAATGACCGGCGCGGCGCGGGAGTGTGGGGTCTCCAAGGCGCTGATCTATCACTATTACAATAGCAAGGAGGACCTGCTGTTTGACATCCTGCAGGCGCATCTGTCCGAACTGTCCGATAGTGTCCAAGTCGCCCGAAGCAACGGCTTGCCCGGCCTGATCCATGCCATTCTGGCCGCCTATGCCGATGCGGATGCCGAGCACAAACTGCAACTGGACGCGCTTGCCACCCTGCCGCCCGAAATGCGAAGGCCCCTGATTGATCTGCAAAGACGACTGATAACCATCATGTCCGATGCGCTTGCCGCCGAGAACCCGAAACTTCGCGGCGACCGGTTGCGCGCGGCCACCATGTCGGTCTTTGGCATCCTCAACTGGTTCTACATGTGGAACCGACCGGGAAAGGGGCTGAGTCGCGAGGACTATGCCGATCTGGCGACGGATTTCGTGCGCGGCGGGCTGGCGGCACTCTGAATTCAGGCACCGGCGTCGGGAGGCATTTCTTCATACATTGCGCCCTAGACTGTACGCGGCAGAAACAGCGAACAGGGACGAGGCGCAGAATGGGACCACCAGATCGCTTGCGGGGGGCAGGTCTATTCTTGATGCTGCTCCTGCTGACAACCGGCGTGCTCGCACAATCCGGTCAGATCAGCCAGGTGACGGATTCCGGTGTGCGCAATCGCATGGCAGCAATGAATGCAAACAATGCGGCGCTGACGGTACTGGGCGACATGATGGGTGGGCGCGCCGTCTTCGATCGCGCGCGCGCGCGGGATGCCCGGCGCAGGTTGATCGCAACCACGGGCCGCATTCCCGCCCTGTTCCGCAAAGCGCATGCTGACCCACTATCCAACGCACGGCCCGACATCTGGTCGAACTGGGGCGACTTCAAAGGGCTTGCCAAATCCGCGCAGCGGGCCGCCCGTGGGCTGGATAGCAATTCACTTCCACGACTGCGCAAGACGCTACCGCGCCTTGTGCATAGCTGTCTGGCCTGTCACCGCGCCTATCGCAAGGACATGCGCTGAACGTGGAGACGATCGCGCCTAACCGCACCAGACGCGGACGATGATTCCGTCCTCATCCAGATTAACATTCACACGATCAGTCCGGTAATCCTGCGTGACGGCGGAATCGGGTGCGATGATGCGCGACTGTTCCGGCAAGATCGCCTGTGCCGCATCCACGTCCTCGCCCACCAGCGCCAATTGCTCCTCTGTCAGGCAGCCCGTTTGCGCCGCCTCGCCTTCAGACTGCGCCAACCCCGCGGTTGCGGCACACATGGTTGCGATCAACGCCCCACGGAACATGCCAGAGTGAAACAGCTTTTGCATTGTGATCTCCCAATCGTGACAGGAAAACTCTGACACAGGCAGATCGCAAAGAGAACTCGCCAAATCGCGCCGTCAGTCAGGCAGCAACGCTTCCCCAGGCGCGGTCCAGCACGCCTTTCTCAAGATCCTCGGGGTCCACATAGATGCGCAGCGCGCGCCCTTCACCGAACATCCAGCCGAGCAGCTCGCTTGACGGGAGTTCCAGCAACACTTCCGCCTCGCCCGTTTGAACAGGCGTCAGGAATCCATCCGACCCGATACACCCGGTTTCATGGCGCGCGTTGTGCGCCCAGAACGGCTCGAACAAGGCGCGCTGGTCGGCTGGCAAACACTCAGGATTCTCCGCATAAATTTCACGGCAATGACGCTCAAACGGCGCGAAATAGGCCTGCGCAGCGCAGCGATGCCGCGACAGTGGCAACAGGTGCGCAATGGATGCACCGTCAACCGAAGGCCGATCCGGCAGAGTCAGCGCACAAAGCCCGTGCTGCAGCGTGTTCCGGGTTTCCTCATCGAAAGCCTGCCCTTCCGTTCGGGCCTGTTCGAGTGTCGCCTGCAATTCTGCGAGTCCCTCCGAGGTTCGCCGAAGGTGGGTGCGCTCTGCATCGCAGACAGTTGTCCCAAATCGCTTGGAGCAGGCCACGATCAGCGTGTCCATGCGCCCCAGCAGCATCTCGGCGCTGGTCCAGTCAAAGGGCTGGTATCCCGGGCTGGTCAGGTCTACCTCGTGCAAGATGCTCCAATTCGGCTCGGTGCGATCATCACCATTGCCAGGCAGGTCATCCGGTTCAGCAGTTTGCACCAGCAGCGGCCAACGAGGACGCAAATCCTGCCCAACCGGCGGCAAACACGGCGTCAACGTCCCCTCGACATGGAGAACCCGAACCGGCAGATCGCCGCCCTCGTGCGAAACCGCGCGAAAAAACACCATCGAACCGCGTCGCGGACCGGCACCCCGCCAAAGCGCGTCCGGCAACGCGGTGCAATCGATCTGAGCCAGAAACTGGGCCGGTCGACCTGCGATCACCGGCCATGCCGCACCCTTGGTCAGCTTGGGAAGGCCACCCAGCCAGCTGCGGCAATCCGCATCAGAAGACCCTGGAAGCAGCGGAAGCAAACGTGCGCGCGACGGCAGCGGACTCTGTGTCGTGGTCCGGTTGGCGAGGTCCTTCTCGGCTGTTTCGCGATGAGTATCCGCCGACGTGGTCCCGATCATCGCCGATCGTCCCAGACCCAAGCCGACCACCGCAACCGCCAACAGCATCGGTCCGAGTGAGGCGCCCACAAATTCGTCGGATCGCCCCAGAACCAATATCGCAGCGGCTCCAAGACAGGCCATCCCGAAACCGCCAATTCTAAATCTCAACCAAACCATAATTCACCACCCAACTTGATACCCGCCCAGCAGACCCGCCCAATGGGGCGTAAGTTTGACGCCGATGCGGAAATCAAAGGACGCGCCTGGCCGCATCGGGCTTGCACTGGCTCTCAAGTTGCATCACGCTTTGGATGAAACCGATTTGCCGGAGGATGATTGATGCGAACGCGAGCTGCGGTGGCGATGGAGGCTGGGAAGCCGCTGGAAGTTATGGAGGTTAATCTCGAAGGGCCGCGAGCCGGCGAGGTACTGGTCGAGGTCAAGGCCACCGGGCTGTGTC